>JAZBOU010000052.1:0-35123 GCA_036351275.1 Bacteroidales bacterium | reverse complement strand
GCCAAACTGTATCCTGTTCTTGGCCCATTCGCGGCTGTGATCATAGGCAGCTCTTGCATTTCCGAGCGCCGCCGCAGCAACACCGGTACGTGTCCTGTCGAAGGTTTTCATGGCAATGATGAATCCGTGTCCTTCCTGCCCCAGCAGTGAATCCAGCGGGATCTCCACATCCGTGAACTTGATCTCGTTCTGGACCGAAGCCCTCTGTCCCATCTTTTGTAGGCGTGGCAAGATCTCAATTCCGGGAAGGTCGGCAGGGATAATAAATGCTGACAGGCTCCTGGATCCCCTTTCGGGGTCGGTCATGGCAAAGACCGTGATGAATTCGGCCACTTCGGCATTGGTAATAAAGCGTTTATGGCCGTTCAGGATATATTTGTCACCTTTTTTGATGGCCGTTGATTTGATCCCCTGCACATCAGAGCCGGCATTCGGTTCGGTTAATGCATAGGCCGCAACAGCTTTCTTTTCTATCATTTCGCCATAGATCCTTTTCTTCTGTTCTTCTGTGGCAGCCAGGAATGTTGGAGTGAGGGCCAGGGTGCTGGCATCAATGCATATTCCGATACCCGTGCATCCGTATCCAAGCTCTTCTGAAGCCAGGGAGCTCTCAAAGATACTGAAGCCATTGCCACCATATTCAACAGGAAGCGAGCCGTTGATGATCTTTTCATCGTACGCAGCCTTGACGATCTCCCAGGGGAACTCCGACAGCTCATCCCATTTCATGCGTTGAGGAACGATCCAGCGGTCTGAAAAGTCCTTATATTTTTCAATGATCTCCAGGTGTTTTTTTTCCAGTTCAAAGCCAACCATATATTGTTATTTATGAAGATTAATAAATGTAGGAATTGTTTCCGCCAAGATAAAAAAAAATGATGAATTGTACCCATAAAATATGCATTGAATCTGAAGCGTGTGCAAATTGCTAATCCATTTTCACAAGATGCCAGAATTCATATGGGTTATTATTGCTTTTTGCAAATGTTACAGGTCTGAGCAGATCCGAATATTGTCCTTTCAGATTCATGCAAAGCTTATACTTTTTGTTAATGATCTTGTACCGTTCATCATCATATTCCTGTATGATCCAGTCACTTTCATCTAAGCGCGAGCTAGTAAGTCCAGCGTAGTACACATCTTTAACCTTAAAAAGTGAAAGAAACATCATATCCTTAGTCAGAAAATTGAAAGTCAAACCTTCCCTGTGATGAAGTTTCCACTCATACACATCAGAGGAACAAATCAACTGTTTGCTTAGCGAATCTGCTATATCAAATCCCAGTTTAAGCTTATCTCTTGATATATCAGAAGCAATATAGTACAAGCCGTTATCAAGTTTTGATTCCTTCTCAACAACCGACTTACATCCACTGAAGATCATTAATAATAGCAATATTTTTATGGTCTTTGGTATCATTTTCTATCTTTGTTTTAGTGGATGCGTTATTCTTAGGGTATCTCTTTACGATTCAAAAATATACAAATAATGATTAGCAAGTCACCTTTGGTTCGAATCCTGTACTTCACCCTTACGGTAGTTGTGATCTCATCTCCGGCCCTGATCAATGGATACCCTTTATTGTACCTTGACAGTCATAATTATATTATGCAATCCATTACACTGAGAGCTTCATCAACAACGCCTATCGGATATGGCTTGTTTATTCGAGCGTTTTCATGGCAAGCCAGCCTGTGGCCAGTGATATTCGCTCAATCACTGCTTATCAGCCTTCTGCTGTATTTCACATTAAGGTCACTGGCCATCTTTAAAAAGCTGTTTCTGGTGCATTTTGCTGTTGTCTCCTTCCTTACTCTTTTTACAGCCCTTGGATATGTTTTTTCCATAATTATGGCCGACTTATTTGCCCCGGTACTCATTCTATCTGTTTACCTGCTATTTGCCCGAAATACCGGTATTGCTATAAAAACCTTCGCATTTCTAAGCATCGCATTTTCGAGCATGACGCATTTTTCCCTTCAAATGGTCTTACTGGCTATGATCATCATACTGCCATTTATGCATAAAACTCTATCTGCAAACTCACTACGGAACTACCTCAAAATGCCTACCTTATTGTTTTTCGCCTTCCTGATCGGATTTGGCATTAATTACGCCTTTTATTATACCAAATTCAAAGATCATGATCATGGTGGCACGAGGCATGTTATCATCATGGGAAGGTTAGTTGAAACAGGGATACTGGATGAATACTTAAAATATAATTGTGATGATCACCGTTACGCTTTATGCGATTATAAAGGGCAATTCCCGAGAAGGTTAACAGAATTTGTGTGGGAGGAAGACAGCCCGTTTTATAAAACAGGTGGGTGGAATAATTCTAAAGATGAGTACAATGAAATCATTTATAATGTGTTCACTTCTCCCTACTACCTTGGTATTTTCACTTATAAAGGATTAATTTCTGGTCTCCGGCAGCTGGTTTGTTTTAAAACAGGGATGATCAAAGTGCTACCCGGAACAAAAGCCGACAATGCTGTATCAAATAGTTTTCCTCACGAATACAAAGAACTTCTGAGGTCTAAACAACGATATTCGGAGAGCACATTGCCCAATCTCAACATGGCCTATTATTTCTTTGTTTCGGCATCAATGCTGCTGATCCTGGCATTTCTGCTGTCAAAGAAGAATATGAAAGGAGATCTCAGGAATATGATCATTATTCTATTACTGGGGGTTTTCCTGAATGGTATGCTTACCGGTGCAATTGCAGGTACGGTTCACCGCTTCCAGGCCAGGGTGGCATGGCTGATTGTATTTATCGGTTTAATTATAGCCCTTATTTATTTCAAGCAGCTATTGATATACTTTAAAGAACGTAATATATTCAGGAAAAATGATTAGTCCGCGATATCCTCTTCGGGGCAATCGCAGTTGAAGCTCTTATTATACATGGCCATGGCCTTCTGGCTCATACCCATGTTCGAGAAACCACCATCGTGATAGATGTTCTGCATAGTTATCTTCCTGGTCAGGTCTGAGAACAGCGTAATGGTAAAATCGGCACATTCCTGCGCATCGGCATTACCAAGTGGAGACATGCGGTCGGTGAAATCCATCAATCCTCCCATAACGCGCACACCGCTACCGGCAGTGGTCATGGTGGGTGATTGGGAAATGGTGTTGATACGGATCTTTTTCTCCCTGCCGTAAATATACCCGAAACTCCTTGCGATGGATTCGAGGAGTGATTTGGCATCGGCCATATCATTGTATGCGTAGAGGGTGCGCTGTGCAGCAATATAAGACAGAGCAACCACTGATCCCCAGTCATTGATGGCATCCAGCTTATTGGCTACCTGCAGCATTTTATGGAAGGATACTGCTGATATATCGAGTGTTTTCTGGAAGAAGTTATAGTCAAGATCATTATAAACTCTCTTTTTTCGTACGTTCATCGACATACCGATGGAGTGCAAAACGAAATCTACCTTTCCGTCAAGGAAATCCATGGATTTTGTGAATACTTCCTCCAGGTCTTTGATACTGGTCGCATCTGCCGGGATCACCAGCGATCCTGTTTTTGCGGCAAGCTCATCGATCTGTCCGAAACGCCGGGCAGACAATGTATTTGAAAGTGTAAAAGTTGCGCCTTCTTCATGCGCGCGTTCTGCTACTTTCCATGCAATTGATTTTTCATCGAGGGCTCCGAAAATTATCCCTTTTTTCCCTTTGAGTAGATTGTAAGCCATCAGTACTGATTTTATTTCCCCAGAAGTTCTTTCGCCGTCTGTTTTGCGGCGGTGCTGACGCTTTCGTCGCTTAACATACCGGCAATCTCTTCTATCCGTTCTCCATCAGTTAAACACTTAACTCTGGTAACTGTTCGATTTCCCGTAGTTTTTTTATACACCTTGTAATGTGTTCCCGCCTTGGCCGAGATCTGTGGCAGGTGTGTGATGACTATAAGTTGCAGGTTTAATGACATTCCTTCAAGCATTGCACCGACTTTGGCTGCAATATCCCCCGAAACGCCCATATCGATCTCGTCGAGTATGATGGTGGGCAAGAGGCTTTTTGCGGTTATCATTGATTTTATGGCCAGCATAAGCCTCGACAGTTCCCCGCCTGAAGCTATCTTACTGATGGCCGCCGGGCTGCTTCCCCTGTTCGCCGAAAACGTGAATGTAACACGGTCTTTCCCTGAAAGAGTGAACGCATCCACTGTGTCCAGATTGATCTTGAGCACTCCCTCGTTCATGCCCAGTTTTGTCAGGCTGGCCGTGATCTCTTTTTCAGCATCCGGAATGGCTTTTGCACGCATTTCAGTTAAGTTTTCAGCCAGCTTTTCGGTTTCCTGTTCTGCATTGCGGGTTTGTTTCCTGAGACGATCAATATCCTCGTCTAGTGACCGGATTCCGTCGAGCCTCTCCCTCAATTCCTTTTGCAGCTGCTGCAATGCAGCTATGTCCATCACCTTATGTTTCTGAAGCAGACTTTGGATGTGGTCGAACCTGTCTGTCGCTTCTTCAAGGCGTTTCGGATCGTAATGCACACCCTCTTCCAGACGCTCCAGTCCTTCAGCAATGTCCTTCATTTCAATAATGGCACTATCGAGTCTCTCCCGGTACGAACCAATGTCGTCGCGGTAGTCTGAGATACGCCTGAGTTCAGCCATGGCATGCCTGAGCCTGTCGAGCACATTGTTATCATCGAGTGATAATGTGCGGGAAAGGCTGTAGAGAATAGCTTTGATCTCTTCGGCGTTGGACAGGAGTTTTATCTCACCTTCAAGATCATCCATTTCAGATGACCGGAGAGAAGCTGCTTCGATCTCATCGTACTGGAACCTCAGGTATTCTTCATCAGCCCGCATGCCCTCTTCTTTTTGCAGTAGAGTTTCAAGATCGGATCTTAATTGCCTGAATTTTACGTATGATGTCCGATATTTTTCAAGAAGCCCGGTATTACCGGCATAATTGTCCAGTACGCCCATCTGGAAGCCTGACTCGTTCAACAATAAGGTCTGGTGTTGGGAATGGATATCAACAAGCCGTTCGCCCAGTGTTTTCAGTAGTGGAAGGTTCACCGGGCTGTCGTTGATGAAAGCCCTTGACCTGCCGTGCATGTTGATCTCCCTGCGTAAAACCGTGTCCTGCTCAAAATCAAGGTCGTTTTCCTCGAAATATGCTTCCAGGCCAAGGCCGTTCATATCAAAAACCCCTTCAATGATGCATTTTCGTTCCTTATCAAGCAGGACATCCGTATCTGCCCTCTTGCCGAGGATCAGCGACAGGGCACCGAGGAGGATGGATTTCCCGGCGCCGGTCTCGCCTGTGATCACGCTAAAACCTTCACTGAAATCCAGTTCCAGTTCTTCGATCAGGATGTAGTTGGATATGGAAATATGCTTAAGCATGCTTTCAAGGCTTCATCACTTCATGATCTCGTCATACTTCGATGAATTGGCAGGATCAAGTTTTTTCAGGATATTCATAGCCCTGGTCTTTTCTGTTGCACTTCCTTCTGAAAAAACATTGATGAATTCATCGGATTTCGCATCGATGATGAGCTGCATGATGAACAGGTTGGGCCACCCTTCTTTCACCTGTTCGAGGTATTGCATGCTTTTCAGGATAGCAGCCCTGCCTTTATTGGCATCATCATACATCACATCAAGCCCCTGGCGGTGGTACTCATACATGAACTTGCGTATGGGCTGGTATGATGGATTCATGAAGTTCTCGACAAGCCAGAAACGGTTCTTCTGGCTTTCAAATGATTTCCAGCCCGTTTGGCCCGAGGTTTGGGCAGCGTTCACGATATTTTCCGCTTTTTCAAAATAAGGAGTGCCCCCGTACAAAGTGTAGGAATCAAAATCCATTCCCAGGAATATGTACACATAATAAGCCAGGACCGAGGTCAGGTTTGATGTGAACGTGTTCTCCACAAATTCGAGAGGCTGGTATTCGACATACTTGAATTTAAAATCCTTATCAATATAATTCAGTGTGGTTGAATTGTATGCGCTGTTATATATCGGGCGCTTAAGGGCCATGTTCAGTTCAGCATCAAATTCGTCACTGGACAACCTTGCCGTAACATTGATCAGGAAAGTGCATTCGATACGCTCTTCGATGTTAAAATTATAGTTCGTCCACTGCCTGTTATTTATGAACTCAAATATTGCTGTTCTGAGGGTCTCAAAAACCTTTTTATCCGTACCCTCAACCTGCTGGGTATTGATCTGTACATCGCAATAGATCTCCTGGGCGTTCAATGCCCCGGCATGGATCAAAAGGCTGATCAATAGGATGCCTGCGAACCTGCTGATATTTGTGATGATAGTCATATTATTAATGCGTTAACTCGTTGATCTTATCGACAATATCCACTGCCACATCAAGCTTTAATTTAAGCTCATAATCAAATTGTTCCAGCTCACGCGTGATCATGCTTACTTTGTTGGTCTGACCGCCGAAACCTGCACCTTCCTCCCTGAGGGAGTTCATCACGATAAGGTCAAGGTTCTTCTTTTCCAGTTTGACCCTGGCATGCTTCAGTTCATTATCGGTCTCGAGTGCAAAACCAACGAGGAATTGCCCTTTCTTCTTCTTTTTACCCATTTCCCCGAGTATGTCGACAGTGGGCTTAAGCTTAATGTTCATCTCCCCATCCGACTTCTTTATCTTTTCTGATGAAGGATTTTCCGGTGTATAATCGGCCACAGCAGCAGCCATAACGATGATATCTGCATCCTCAAAATGGTGCATGCACGCTTCGTACATCTCTGATGCTGAACTAACATTGACAAGCTTGATGTTTTCCGGCGCTTCACGGCCTGTTGGGCCGCTGACCAGGGTAACATCCCCTCCCCTGCATGCAAATTCTGTAGCAATGGCGTATCCCATCAATCCCGAGGAATGGTTCCCTATAAACCTGACCGGATCGATATTCTCATAAGTAGGGCCGGCAGACACAAGTATTTTTTTCCCGGGGAAGTCCCATCCTCTGGTAAAGAACTCTTTAAGGATCCGGAGGATATTTTCCGGTTCCTCCATCCTTCCGGCACCGCAAAGGCCGCTGGCCAGTTCGCCTTCAGTGGGTTCGATCAAATGGTTCCCGTATGACTGAAGTTTTTCTATGTTGCCGGTAGTGGTAGGATGCTTGAACATGTCGAGGTCCATTGCCGGTGCAAAGAATACCGGGCATTTTGCTGAAAGGTAGGTTGTCAGCAGCAGGTTATCGGCTATACCGCCTGCCATTTTTGCCAGCGTATTGGCCGATGCCGGCGCAATGAGCATCACATCAGCCCACAGGCCGAGGGAAACGTGGCTCGTCCAGTCACCATCCTCCGGATTGAACGGTGCCGTCAGTACCGGTTGACCTGAAAGTGTTGACAAGGTCAATGGTGTTATGAAGTCGTGCGCAGCAGGTGTCATGATCACCTGCACCTCGGCTCCTTCTTTGGTAAGCAGCCTGATAAGGGGCGCTACCTTGTAGGCAGCTATGCTGCCGGTCACACCAATGATGATCTTCTTGTCTTTAAGCATTTAAAGCGGTTGAAAGCCTATTCGGGCTTGTTTTCTTCTTTCATTTCCTGGTGAGGATCCCTGAAGTATATCTGCTCATGCAGGAATTCATGGATTGCGATCAGTGTGGGCTTGGGGAGGTGTTCGTAAAATTTTGCGATCTCGATCTGCTCCCTGTTCTCGAACACCTCTTCGAGGTTATCGGTGGTGGTGGCAAACTCAGCGATCTTCCGGTTCAGTTCTTCCTTCATCTCGAGGCCGATCTGGTTGGCCCTTTTCGACAATACCGCCACAGACTTGTAAATATTGCCCGACTGCTCGTAAAAACGGCGCTTGTCCCTGGTCACCGCTGTTGTTTCTGTTTTTACCTTCTTATAATCCATTATGTTAGTTATTTACTGTTCAATTTGCGAGTTTTGAATTCGCATTCTTATGCATTGTATTTAATTCCCTCTGATACTTTGTATCCGGGAAAAGGTACATGATATCGTTATACAGTTCAATGGTTTGCTGAAAGCGTTCTTCACGCTTTTCATCCACACTGTTAATTGCATAGAAGTAATACGATTTCATCATAAAGTACAGGATCTGCTCCCGGTTTTCTGAATCCGGAAAATCGTCCAGTACGCTTTCCAGGGCAGTGATGGCTGCCTTATAGTGCCTTGTTTTATAATACTGGATCGCTATTTCAGTAGCTTTCTTCTCCAGTTTACCCCTGAGTTCGTCAATAACATTGTTGCAGCTCTCAATACTGTCGCTTTGCGGGTACATATTAATGAACAACTGCATCTCCTTGATCGCCTCATGCGTATTGGTCTGATCCAGGCTGTAGCGCGGTGAATCAAGGTAATAGCAGTACGCGTTCATGTACATACATTCCTCTGCTCTCGGGTTCGAAGGGTAATTCTGTGCATACCGCTTGAAGTAATAACTGGCCAGCAGGTAATCTTTCTGATAGTAGTAGCAATATGCATAGTGATAATTAATATTCTCAAGCCTTTCCGTTCCCCTGTATACGGCGATCAACTGATCGAAAAGCTGCATGGCCCTGTAATAGTCCTGTTTCTCATAACGATCAAGGGCAAGTTCGTACTTCAACTCATTGTCACCGCCCTTCATTACCCTGGAATATTTTGAGCATGAAATACCCGCAAATACAAACAATGCCATCAAGGCGATAGGCCATCTTTTAAACATGCCGCAAAATTAAGCTATTTATATTAATTTTTAAAACGTATTCTATTGTTGATTATTATAGTAAGTAAAACGTTTGTGCGTAAGTCATAAATTAATACTTTTGCAGGGATCAAATTACTCATATAAAGCACAAAACCGTGGATATTTTTGAAAAAGTACTAAAGAGGCAGAGTCCGCTCGGACAATATCGTGACGATGCAGAAGGATATTACATGTTCCCGAAGCTGGAAGGGGAACTTTCAAACAAAATGATGTTTATGGGCAAGGAAAGGCTTGTTTGGAGCCTGAACAATTATCTCGGGCTCGGCAACCATCCTGAAGTGCGAAAAGCAGACGCAGAAGCGGCAAAAGAATGGGGAATGGCCTATCCGATGGGAGCCAGGATGATGTCGGGGCATACAAAATACCATGAACAACTTGAAATGGAACTGGCTGACTTTGTGGGCCGCGAATCAGCTTACCTGCTCAATTACGGTTACCAGGGCATGGTATCGATCATTGAAAGCATGGTTGACCGCAAAGATGTTATCGTGTACGATTCAGAAGCCCATGCATGCATCATCGACGGGATGAGGCTCCATTTTGGTAAGCGTTTTGTATATCCTCATAACGATATGCAGAATCTTGAAAAAGAGCTTGGAAGGGCCAAAAAGATCACTGATCAGACCGGCGGAGGCACGCTCGTGATCACCGAGGGTGTTTATGGCATGTCGGGGGACCTCGGGAAACTCAAAGAGATCACCGATCTTAAAGAAAAATACGATTTCAGGCTGCTGGTTGACGATGCACATGGGTTTGGCACCATGGGAGCAACAGGAGCCGGAACCGATGAATACCTCGGTGTACAGGATAAGGTTGACCTGTATTTCGGGACCTTTGCCAAAGCCATGGCAGGCATTGGAGGCTTTGTTGCCAGCAAAAAGGAAATTATTCGCTACCTGAAATATAACCTTCGTTCACAGATCTTTGCGAAATCACTCCCCATGCCCATGGTCATCGGAGCCCTGAAAAGGCTCGATATGATCAGGAACAGTACCGAACAGAAGGATAAGCTCTGGGCCATTGTGAATGCACTTCAGGGTGGTCTGAGGGAAAGAGGTTTTAACCTGGGCAAGACGGAATCGCCGGTAACACCTGTCATCCTTGAGGGTGGAGTCCCGGAAGCAACCCATGTTACCTACGATCTGCGTGAAAACTATGGCATCTTCTGTTCCATAGTGGTATATCCTGTTGTACCCAAGGGCATTATCCTGCTCAGGCTTATTCCCACGGCAGTGCACACCCTCGAGGATGTAGAATACACCATCAATGCATTTACCGTCATCAAGGAGAAGTTAAGCAAAGGGGCGTATGCCGATCAAATCAAGAGTCAGTTCGTAGAGCAAAACTGATCCAGGGCACAGGAGATGTCCCCGAAAAAGAAATACTCCTTTTTTTATCGTGTTTACAGAAGAATGCGCTACCTGCACTATGTACGGAAGCTAAAAAAGGCTACCCTGAAGAAAGCCAGGCTTGAGGTACGCCGCATGGAATCTGAAAGCCGGAAAAAAGCCAGGGCCCACAGGAAGAATGAAGCCAGGGCTTATCTGGAAAAAAAGAAACATGACCGCGCTGAATTCAGGAAGCAGCAGCAGGCTCTGGAGGAAGAATACCGTCAGGATCTGGAACGCAACAGGCAGAAATACCATGCGGAGGAAGCCGAGCGTAAAGCGCGTATCAAAAAAGAGAAGCAGTTTCGACGCCACAGGCGAAAAAAACTTTTTCGTTTCTACTTCAAGTATTGCCTGAAAAATATCCTTTTGAGCATTAAAGGCCTTCATCCGGCTAACATTCCTCTTCTGATCGAACGCATCCGGGACAACAGGATCCACATAAAGGAATTTCTGATCATCACAACCCATTCCACCCTTTTCTTCGTAGCGGCCTATATACTGGTTTTTGCCATTATGCTCTTCACCTCAGCAATTTCAGGGGTCTTTTTCGACTATTCGTCAATTGTATATTATTACGAAGTTCTCTGGATCGTAAAACCAGAGGAATGGTTTGGCGATTCCGTTAAGATGATCTATTCCTCCGGCCCTATCATCAGCAGCATAATCGCTGTTTTCGCAACGATCATCTTTTCATACATACGGACGGAAAGAGGCCTTGGGAAACTCTTCATAATGTGGTTTTTCATCCATGCCTACAATGCCTTTTTTGGCTCGCTGCTGATCGGGAGCCTGTTCGGAAGGGGGTTTGGTTATGCCATCATATGGTCATTTATTTCAGATACTGAAAAAGTTATCTATTCGATCATATCCATAACCGCACTCTTTCTCCTGGGTGTTTTTATAACCCGTTCATTCCTGATCTCAGCCAACAGCTATTACCCGAAACTTAAAAAGCGTTACCAGCAATTTTTTATATGGGCACAGGTGATCCTTCCGTTTATACTCGGTAATATTTTTATCGGAATACTCATGTTCCCTAAAATGTTGTGGTACGATATGACCGTGGCCCTGTGCCTCGGAATTGCAATTTTGCCTGTGGCAGTGGGATACCGATTCTATCCATCGCTTTATTTTGAAGAGGATCAGATCAGGCCCCGTTTCCTGCTCAGGCCTATCATTTTTGCACTTGCCTTTTTATTGATCTACAGGCTCGTCCTGGAATTTGGCATCAAGATCGGGTAATTCCGGCTTATTGCCTGATCAGCTTTTGTTCCATCATTTTCCCGTCTACTTCAGCTCTGACGATATATGTTCCCGGGGAAATTCCCGAAACATCAATAAATACTGAATTATCATTGGGCCTTGTATGCTGCAACAATTCCCCCGTTAACGAATACAGCCATAGCCCTGTAATGTCCTCCCGGCTCTTGATCTTCACTAGATTACCCCTGGCGGGATTCGGGTAAATATCCAATACCCTGTTATCGTCCCCCTCTATGATGGTGGTAACATTGACCAGTTCAACATCGAGCACGGTGGTTTCATCGTTGGCAACCTGCACACCCTGAACAATCTTGGGGAAGTATCCTGACTTTGAGAACCTGAACGTGTATGTGCCGGCATGAACGGGCCTGTTGTACTTCCCTGCCGGGAGATGTGAATACACCCAGGAGCTATCCTCTTCGTGTCCAACGATAAAAACTTCTGCCGACAGGGGCATGCCATCGGAAGAATCGGTAATCCTGCCCCTTACGCCGTAAAGGACCTGCTCCATATAGTTGAGCAAGGACCTGTAATTCCAGTCCCAGTGGTCCGGCAACTGGTTCGCCGGCAACAGTTTGATATCGGATATCTCCAGGGTAAATTCCCTGCACTGATGGAAATAATTCATATAATCCTGCCTGCCTCCTGATATTGAATACCAGTCGGAGCCGAGTGTGATCCCATTGTCAAAACCGTTCATGTAGTTCCAGGGTGAATAAAGATGCACGGTGTCGGCGTATTGACGGCACACATGGACCCACCAGCTATTGTCCGCTGTAGTGTCATAATACGTATCCCATGGATAGTTGAGCACTTCCTCCCCGCCATGAATATTTGCCGACATAACGAAGTTATGCTCTTCTGCAAATTCCATGAAATGCATTGTTTCTGTCTGCCATGCATTGCCATCAGGGTGTGGTCCGTCTTCCGGGTCCGGGAAATTCCTGTTCAGGTCTACGCCATAGACATTCGCCCTCCTGGCGCCATAAACAGAGTTGTTCCCGCCATAATATGTTCCATCAGGGTTGGCAAGGGGGTTGATATAGATATCGATCTCACTGATCATGTTTGTTATCCTGTCATTGCTTCCATAGTTCGATAAAAGATAGTCAATAAGGCGGAGCATCAGCACATATCCCGTTGTTTCATCACCATGCATGGTAGACGTATAAAAGAACTCCGGTTCACCTTCCACTATGCCTACGTTATCACTTATCCGGGCTACGAGGATCTCGCGCCCGACATTGGTGGTCCCGATGCTAAAAACATCACATATACTCGGATAATTTGCCTCAAACTGGTACATCATATCAACATATGCATCATAGGTAGGGTAATAATCCCAGTCGCCCATCTTGCTGATGTCGATGTTGTCTTTCATCCTGGGTTGATGCAATGTACCCGGGTGCCGGTGAACAGTATATTTCTTTCCCGTATTAAGGAAATCCTCAAAACCGTCCTTATTCGCATATGCATACACAAGAAGTTCGTCATTCACGTTATCAACAGAAACCAGGCGTCCTATTTCATTTACCTCATCCATGCTTTCTGCCTTGAAAGAGAAATAGACCTCCTCCCTGTCCTGAAAAATTATATCAACATCCTGGCCAAGCGAATAAACAGCTATTAGCGATGCCAGAATAAATGTAATGTGTCTTCTCATTATGATCTGAAATTTAGTGGTTGTGTTTATTTAAGTGTATTTGTAAGATTTGCAATTGTATTATAGGTTGCCTTGTTAACCTTCACCAGTGGCAATCTAAGATTGTTTCCGGCTAAGCCGAGCACATCCAGGGCAGCCTTGATCCCGCCCGGGTTACCATCCTCAAACAGGGCCTCCATCAATTCCAGGAGTTCGAAATGCAATTCCCTCGCTTTGTTGTAGTCGTTTCTGGCAGAAGCACTTACCATGCTGGAGAATTGTTTAGGGAAGGCGTTTGCCACAACGGAGATCGCCCCATCGGCACCCAGAGCCATCATGGGAAGGGTAATGGCATCATCGCCCGAAAGTACAGAAAATCCTTCAGGCCTGTTGTGAAGGATCTCCATGATCTGGCTGAAATCCCCTGAAGCTTCCTTGATCGCCGTTATATTGTCAAAATCATGGGCGAGCCGCAGGCATGTTTCCGCTGATATGTTAGAGCAGGTCCTGCCGGGAACATTATACAGGATGACCGGTACGGGACTGACCGCCGAAATCGATTTGAAGTGGTAATATATGCCTTTCTGGTTTGGCTTGTTATAATATGGAGCAACGGACAGTATCCCGCTGATCCCCTCAAAATCAGTGGAGCGGATCGAATCAACGATCAGTTGTGTATTGTTCCCCCCCATTCCCAGTATTACGGGCAGCCTGTTTTTGTTCACTTCCAGGATATGGTTGACAACTGCTGTTTTTTCGTCTTTCGACAGTACAGGAGCTTCGCTGGTTGTGCCCATGGCAACTAAAAAGTCAGCTCCTCCCCTGATCACATGCTTCACAAGTTTTCCCAGGGATGTGAAATCAATGGTACCGTAATTATGGAAGGGCGTGACCAGTGCAACACCTGTCCCTTTGATTGGCTCAGCTTTCATTGTTCTTGTTTATAATTGATATGTAATGGTCAACATGTTCAATAAGATCATCCAGCCCTTTTGTATCGTCCATTTCAAGCATGAGATCCAGCCATGGCGACCGTTGCGTGCTTTTCAGCCCGACCTTAAACCTTGCATTACTGGTAGCCGTAATATAAAGCAAGGGAAATACATCCTCTGTGCTCAGATCCATCAGGATATCATATTCCTCTTCGATAAAATCTTTAGCATGTATGCTTACCGGCTTCAGGTTCCAGCTTAAGCCTGAAGGATACAGAAAGTCGAAGGAAAGCTTGGGCATCAGCTGGCCTGTCAGTTTTTTATCCTCCACGAAACCCAGTGCTTTCACCGTTTTCCCCGCCTCCTGCAGCTTTTTCACATATTCACTGACCTTGGCATAAACGGTATCGTCTTCGAGATAATACAATATGCCAATGCGGGATGCTTGCTGAAGGTTAAAGATCTTCCTGTTCCGATTGATCCTGGATGCCTGTCTTTTCAGAGCTATCCTGCCACTTTTAACCCTTATGCTGCTGACAATATTCAAGGTTTCCTCTTTTGGGGAGGTAAAGTTAATTAATTTATTCCTTGTTGACACGACTCAGGTCCAGAAGGTTTACCGGGTTGCTTCCCAGGCCTTTAACCCCATGCCTGGTAAATCGCAGTACTTCATCATAGAACAAAATCACCACAGCTGCCTCCTGCATCACCATGGCATCCATCGATCTATATAACCGATGCCGCATGCTGTCGTTGATCATGGACAGGGATGAAGTATATAATTCATCGAATGTCCCACTGGCATAATGGGTGTAATTTGGCCCTGCCGGGCTGAAATTCCGGCTGTAAAACAGTGAGAGGTAGTTTTCGGCATCCGGATAGTCGGCGATCCACGAGGCCCTGAAGAAAGGTATTTTAGCCTGCGCTTTCATTTCTTTTATTGCAGCCGGCGGACTGACGGAGATCCTGATATCAATACCGCTAAGCATGAGTTCATGCTGAATGTATTTGCAAAGATCGAGGTACTCGGATGAAGTGGTCAGTGTGATCGGTGGCAAATCTTTTCCTTCAGGGTATCCGGCTTCGGCCAGTAAACTGGCGGCAAGTTCGGGATCATACCCATAACCATATGGCGCAAGGCTATCATAAGCCGGCATCCCAGCCGGGATGATGCCCTGTTCACCCGGTATGCCAATGTTATTCCTGAGGTAGCGCATCATCTTAACCCTGTCGAAACCATAACTGATGGCCTGCCTGACCAATTTGTTTTTCAACGGGTTATTTTCAACATTGGTGATATCCGGATCGACCATGATCCCCAGGTACTCTGTATTCAGATAGGGTTCTCTCAACAAATAGATCCTGTCGCTGTAGGCCGGGTTTAGTTTTCCGTCAGGGGTGAGCAGCTCATCTTTGTAGCTTGCATCGATGCCCGAGAGGAAATCGATCTTATCCTGAACAAGCTGAAGAAAGGCTGATTGTTTGTCGATCAGGAAAGTGATCGCGACAGCATCGAGGTAAGGCAATTGCCTCCCCTCAATATCGTATTCATACCATGACGGGTTCCGCCGCATTACCAGCTTCACCCCTTCCTTCCAGTACTGCAATTTGAAGGGACCGCAGCCCACGGGATTTGTTCTAAAATCCTTTCCGTAATAGTCCACGGCTTCACGGGCAACAACATTGCAATATTGCATCGAAAGGAGTCCAAGGAATGGCATGAATGCCTGCTTCAGCCTTATAATGAAAACACTATCGTTCAATGCTTTGAAACCGCTGTCGGCCACCAGGTTGAATACCCACAGTCCCGGGCTTGATACGTCAGGGTCCAATATGCGGTAAAAACTATATTCCACGTCATATGCCGTTACCTTCCGTCCATTCCCACCTGCAAAGGCTTCATTGTCATGAAAATAAACATCATCCCTCAGATAAAAAGTATACTGCAGTGCATCTTCGGATATCTCCCAGGACCTCGCTATTGAAGGCAGAACATTCAGGTCGTCATCGAGTTTCACCAGCCCGTCGAAGATCTGGTTGCATGCCCAGATATTGGCCAGGTCACGGGCGAAGGCAGGATCAAGTGATGAGATACCGGCCGCTTCGTTGTAGCGGAAGATCTTCAGATCGCCGGACTGATCATCCCGGGCACATCCCAGGAGCAAAAGTAGAATTACTATGCTTATAAGTCTGTTCAATTGATGCAATCTATTTCCAGGCTTTTATTCGGTGCAACCACGAAATTCTTCACTGTCCATTTCCAGAGCAAATAATCATTTCCAAGATCAAAAGGTATTGATTCTCCTGCCGGGATTAACAGAAGGATTGTTTCTTTTGTATCGCTCGATTTCGCTTCAAGATGTATCGGGATGCTGCTGTTATTCGCAATAACTTGTTCGTGAGTATCTGGTGGCTCAGGATCATCGGGTTCTATTACGGGTTGACTAAGGATATCCCATACCTGAATGGATTCATAGAACAATTCCTTCAGGTATTTCTCATCTCCCAGGACCATATCTTTATAATATACAGCGGTTCTTCCGTTATCCAATGCTTCCCGAATCCCTTCTTCCGAGCGTTCTTTTGCAAATACCAGGGTGATTGGCCTGTGCTCTCCTTCTGCCCTGTTGTAAAAATAGTCAACGGGATCATGGATATCGGAATTGCCAAGTATAGTAAGGTTGGAATCCAGCGCCCAGCGGTGCGCCAGAGGGTAATAGCTGTTCTCATTTACGATCTCTATACCCTGTATAAGCCCCTGTGAGAGCAGCCAGCTGTGTTCATCGTACCAGATCGGGATCTCGTCTTCCTGACGCCAGCCGGGATGGTTCCAGAATACATAAGCTCCCTGTTCAGTGGCCTGTATGATGGCTTTCTTCCAGTCGACGGAGTCGATGGCATTGGCATCCTGGATGAACAGGCAATTAAAATGCCCGGGAGGCATGCTTTTGGTGATCTCACAGGCGCGTATGAGGATCAGGTCCTTCTTTTCGGCATATGGCTTAGCGATCTCGAAGGATGTGTTGTGATTGGCTTTCAGGTATTTCTTGTGTGACCAGTATTCCAGGTGATCGGAGATGGCGATAGCATCCAGGCCTTCGCTAACAGCTTCATCTACCCTTGTAGTGGGCCATACCAGTCCATCCGAAAAGACTGTATGCATATGGAAATCACATTTGAGGGTAACATATCCCGGGATATCGGGAAAGTAAAATTCCTTCTTGTCATCCTGGGACAGGATTGTTAACGGTAAAAGGACCACGGAAAGAATGAGGATCCGGATTCGGTTTACGATCATCTGGGTGGGTTGTCTTTGATGAATGTTTGTATCAAGCAAAGATAAAAAAAACGGCAGCCGAAGCTGCCGTTTTGTAAAAAAGGCTATTACCCTGATCACGAATAAAAACCAATAGAGAATTAAAGAAAGGAAAGAGGTAATAGCCTATGTCTTTAATGTCTTAAATCAAGATGTCAATTAAACTCCTACGTTTTGGAGCATTTTATGCATTGATTGCTTTTATCTTTCTTTGATTCTACGCTTACCGGGAACAAATAAACAAACTAAAGTGCCCGGTTGTTCCAGTTTTAACAAATTATTAACACGAAATTGCTACTGGTTGTATGTGTACAAATATACAACAAAAATATTCCAAAAGCAACATATTTAATTATATCTGCTTGCTTTTGTGACACCCCTCACCTTTAAAAGTTTGTGCATAAGTTCATCAAGGTGCTTTAAATCCCTGACTGTCAGTTTGATGTATCCTGTAAAAAATTTTTCCTTCGAATCTATTTTTATCGATTGCATATCCACCCTGAGGTCGCCGGATATCACAGACGTGATCTCTCCAAGTATACCGATACGGTCATCACCGCTGATCCTGACAGTGGCCTGTATGGCAGCATCACTTTCGGGTCCTTTCCACTGCACATCGATGTTACGGTAGCCGTATCGTTCCAGCATGCGTTTGGCATTGGGGCAGGATTTCCTGTGTATGCTGATCCCTTTCCCTATGGTCACGAAACCAACCACCTCTTCACCTGCCTTCGGGTTGCAACATTTGGCCAGATGATAGTTCACATTATCGAGGGTATTGTCGATCAGAAGGTAATTTTCATCCTTCTTTAATTTAGACTTTTCCCTTTCCTTTTCAAGGATTTTTTCCTGTACCGTTTCTTTATTTCTTTCCGGTTCGTCCTTTTCTTCAAGCAATTGCCGTATCTCGTTCAGCTCTATCTTTTCAAAGGCGACTAAACTATACAGGTCCAGTGCGCTGTCCATTTTATAATGTTTCACGATCTTATCGATCACCTCATCACTGAACGGTATCTTCCAGTTTCGCAGCTTACGCCTGAGTATCTCGTTTCCTTCCTGAGCCTCACGGTATTTTTGTTCCTTAATGGAACGCTTGATCTTGTTTTTCGCCTTCGTGGTGATAACAAATTGTAGCCAGTCGAGTTTCGGTTTCTGGTTTTTGGATGTGATGATCTCGACCTTGTCGCCGTTATTCAACACGTACCGTATGGGAACAATGCGGTTGTTCACCCTGGCACCATTGCACTGATCCCCCACTTTCGTATGGATCTCGTAGGCAAAGTCCAGCACAGTTGCTCCCTGACTGAGATCTTTAAGGTCGCCATCGGGTGTAAAAACAAATATCCTGTCGGGTTTGCTCGCCCTGAGCTTATCTTCCTGCTTGTCGAACTTGATTTGCTCCGGGTTTTCCAGGATATCACGCACCTCTTCCAGCCATTGCTGGGCATCTTTCCCGGTATCAAAGCCTTTATAGCGCCAGTGGGCTGCCTGTCCTTTCTCAGCTACCTCATCCATACGTTTCGATCGTATCTGGACCTCTACCCACTTTTTATTTGGTCCCTGCACGGTAGTATGCAGGGATTCATACCCGCTTGCTTTGGGTGTACTGATCCAATCCCTCAGGCGCTTTGGGTTCGGGTTGTATATGTTGGTAACAATAGAGTATATTTTCCAACAGTCGGTCTTTTCTTCCTTTTGCCTGCTGTCGGAAATGATCCTGATGGCAAAGAGGTCGTATACTTCCTCGAAGCTGACATTCTGCCGCTTCATTTTGTCCCAGATAGAATGAATGGATTTAGGCCGCCCCTTGATATCACATTTTAATCCCTGGCTATCAAGCTCTTCCTTGATAGGACTGATAAACTCCCGTATAAATTGGGTCCGCTTGGCTTCGGTCTCGGTGATCTTATCGGATATCTCCCTGAAGATCTCCGGCTGCTTGTATTCCATCAGCCGTTCTTCCATCTCCGACTTGACCTTGTATAATCCAAGGCGATGCGCGATCGGCAGGTACACATGTTCCACTTCTGATACAAACAGTTTCTGCTTTTCCTCAGGAAGATCATGAATGGTTCGCATATCATGCAGTCGATGAGCCAGTTTGAGCAATATCACCCTGATATCATCCACTATGGTCATAAAGAGGTTTCTGAACTTCACAGAGTTCACCTCTATACGCCTGGTATTCAAATTCGAAAGCTTGGTGTATTCTTCGATAAGGTGAGCAACGGTCGCGCCGAAACTTTCTTCAATATCCTCCAGCGTCAGCTCAGTCTTGTTCACCACATCATGGAGCAGTGCCGACATGATGGAAATTGCACCCAGTCCTATATCATCCATGGACGACCGGGCAATATGAATTGAATGGCAGACATTCAGCTGACCATTTGCGGCCCTGCTGTCGCCATGAGCCCTAAGGGCCGTTTCATAAGCTTTCCGAATGCCGGCGATCTCCCCGTCATCACAGAAGGCTTCACAGCCTGTCATCAGCTGGCCAAAGAGATCATCGGGATTGTTTATATCAACCTTCTTTAACATCATTGACTTTGCTTATTCAGAAGCGGCGGCAAAATTAATGAAAAAAATGTAAAAAAATCCCTGCCATCCAACCGGAAGGCAGGGATTCGGCATTAGCTTGTATTATTTACTTTTTACTGGGTTTATCGTTATCTTCTATGGTTTGATCCCGCTCAGGCGTTTCTGCAATGGATTCACGCATTTGAGTATCAGCCATGATGTTTTTATACCTGTAATAATCCATAATGCCAAGATTCCCTGCTTTAAAGGCATCTGCAATGGCTCTGGGAATTTCAGCTTCAGCCTGGATCACATTCGCCCTGGCCTCCTGCGCCTTGGCTTTCATTTCCTGCTCCCTTGCAACGGCCATGGCCCTTCTTTCCTCTGCCTTTGCCTGTGCAATATTCTTATCGGCATTGGCCTGGTCCATCTGGAGCACGGCACCGATGTTCTTACCGATATCGATGTCGGCAATATCAATGGAAAGAATCTCGAAAGCCGTTCCTGAATCAAGGCCTTTTTCGAGCACGACCCTTGAGATGGAGTCCGGATTTTCAAGCACAAGCTTATGCGAATCAGCCGATCCGATAGAGGATACAACGCCTTCCCCCACCCTGGCTAGCACGGTTTCTTCTCCTGCACCACCAACGAGTTGTTTGATGTTGGCACGAACCGTAACCCTGGCTTTGGCGATTAACTGTATACCATCCTTGGCGACTGCAGTAACGGGAGGTGTGTCGATCACCTTTGGGTTCACCGACATCTGCACGGCCTCCAGTACATCCCTTCCCGCCAGGTCAATAGCTGTCGCTGTCTGGAAATCCAGATTCATGTTAGCCTTATCGGCTGAAATCAGCGCATTTACGACGGTTTTCACCCGCCCTCCTGCCAGGTAATGAGCTTCGAGGGCATCCCTGTTCAGTTTGAGGCCTGCTTTTGTTGCTGCGATAAGATTGTTCACCACAACTGGTGGTGGCACCTTCCTCCAACGCATAAATACGAGTTGGAGCAATGATATCCTGACGCCGGATACCAGCGCCTTGAACCATAACCCAACCGGAATGAAATAAAAGATCAGCCAGAGGGCAAATAATGACCCGAAGCCGATGGCAATAATGATCCAAACTTGAGCGTCCATGTTTTATATTTTAGGTTTAACAAATATTTTATGGTCTTCTATCTTTTCTATTACGATATCGACTCCCTGGTCGATGAATTCCCCCATGGTCCTGACTTCGTAGTATTCGTTGTTAAAAACTGCTTTTCCTCCCGGTACCAGTCTTGAAATGCTCTTTCCTTCGTCGCCGCGTCGCAGTTTGTCCTCATCAATGATGTTTACCCTGCTGCCGATCTCTGATTTCAGGGCCACCCTTCGCCAGGTTTTTGCTCTCAGTGAATAGGCCAGCACCACTACGGTGCCTGCTATGGTTCCTGCAAGCACCCAGTGCCCGGTAGAAGTCCCGTAATAAGCGTAAGCCTGCCATACACCTATGCCAAGCAGGATAAATCCGATAATCCCTGCTACTCCGGTTCCCGGAATAACGAGGATCTCAAGCAACAGGAATGCCAAACCGATCAGGATCAGGGTAAGAACTACCAGCCAGAACATAATCTTAAATTTTAGTTATAATCATTGAATTTCAACAGTAAGATCCCTTCGTCCCATCTCCCTGTGGATCGGTTTCAACTCCTCAAAACTTCCCTCCTTCACGCCGCACTTACCTTTGAAGTGTGTGATGAGAGCACATTGTTCCGCCTGGTGCAGGTCATGCTCACAACATTCGATCAGTGTATCGATCACATGGTCAAATGTATTATGATCGTCATTGTACAATACCAGTTTGCGCTGACCGGTCAACAATTCTTTGGTATTGTCCGATGTGTATGACTTTTCTTTCACCATGGCGGTAAAATGTTGCATAAAGATATAAAAAAAAATCATTGAATTCATAGAATTCATGGAGTACTTTGTTTTTATACTTTTGCCTGAGTAGATTTTATGCAGGAACTCAAGAAAAAACTCACAGAACGGCTCAAGGGCGTATTGCCCGGTATGGACTCCCACATTAAAATGGTGCCGGAGGCCCGTCGGGCTGAAATCGAACGCTTTCATCAGGGGCAGGATGCATTCAAGGCAGCTGTTTTGATCTGTTTTGTCAATAATTACGGGGCTGACACCGGCATAGTGCTGATCCGGCGAAATGAATACGACGGTGTGCACAGCGGACAGATATCGTTCCCTGGCGGAAGGTATGAGGACGGCGATACCGATATGGTAAGCACAGCATTGCGCGAAGCAGAAGAAGAAACAAACATCAAGGAATCAGACGTAGAAGTGATCGGTGAGATCAGCCCCGTATTTATCCCACCCAGTAATTTCTTTGTTACGCCGGTGATCGCCTGGGCAAGGAAGCAGCCGGAGCTTATTCCTGATCCTTCTGAAGTAAGTGAGATCTATACAATATCCCTGGAACAGTTGATGGATCCGGCCAACAGGCAGATCCGGAACATTGCGCACCGTGAATTCAAATATATCGATGTGCCCTGTTTTTATATTCAGGGCAATATTATATGGGGCGCTACAGCCATGATGCTGATGGAACTGATGGATATACTGGATGAAACTTGAGACTTGAAACTTGAGACTTGAAACGAGATATTCGATTTTCGATCATCGATGTTCGATGTTCGATGTTCGCTATTCTATTACGATCTCTGAAGTGATCTCGGCTCCTTTTCGGAGCAGTTCAGATACACCGCAATAACGATCCTCAGACAGGTTTACGGCTTTCTTTATTTTATCCTCCGGTAGGTCTTTCCCCCTGAAAATATATTTGACGTGTATTTTATGATAATACTTCGGATGTTCTTCGGTAAGTTCGCCTTCAACTTCAACATTGAAATATTCGGGCTCTACCCTCATCTTTTTCAGGATCGAAATAACATCCATGGATGTGCAACCCGCCAACGACACCAGGGTAAGTGCCTTTGGTCTTGGGCCACGGTTTTCGCCTCCTACGGCCTCATCGGCATCAATTGTGATCTTAAATCCGTTCACCTCGGCCTCAAAAGCCATTTTTTCTTTCCAGGTATTGCTGATCTTATGTTTCATGTTCGTGTATTTGGGCATAGTAACAAACTGCAAAGATAATTGTTTACCAGAAGACGGCGTCCACCTGCATCGTGATGAGCATTGCGAATTTGTCCGTGGGAAAATACTACTCAGATAATACCGTTCTCATCACTGACGTTTTATATTTTTATTACTTTTACCCGCTCTAACAGCCCGGTTTTAAGAAGAGTCAAAATGAAATTACGATTATCAATACCCTTACTGCTTACTTCACTATTTCTTGGACTGTTCCTGCTCACTTCTACATCCTGCTCCCAGAGGACCTACAGTCCGAACAACAGGGTGAGTTACAACAGATCTTCTTACATCAAGGCATACAAGAAGCCGGACAGCCGCAAATCATTCACGCACAAAGGCACTGTTAGAAAGAAGTATGTGTTGAAGAAGAAAAGGAGATAGCTGCAGCAAGCAGAAAAAACCCCAACTATGTCTTCATTCCATGTTCCCTGCCCGACTCCAGGCAGGCAGGATCATCATTCTTCATTCAAGAACGGGTACCTGTAATCGGATGGAGGATTGAAGTTCTCCTTGATGGTCCGTGGGGAAACCCATCGCAGCAGGTTCAGGTATGAACCGGATTTATCATTGGTGCCGGATGCCCTGGCACCGCCAAAAGGTTGCTGTCCAACCACGGCCCCGGTCGGTTTGTCGTTGATATAGAAATTCCCGGCTGCATTAACCAGTTTATTCAGTGCCAGGTCGATCGCAAAGCGGTCATTGGCAAATATCGCACCTGTCAGTGCATACGGAGAGGTTGCATCAACCAGCTCAAGTGTTTCCTTGTATTTCTTTCTGTCGTACAGGTAAACAGTAAGTACCGGCCCGAAGATCTCTTCCTGCATAGACTCGTATTGCGGATCCCTCGAGAGGATCACGGTGGGTTCAATGAACCAGCCTTCGGAGCTGTCATAGTTACCTCCTGCAATGACCTCAACATCATCATGTTCCTTTGCACGTTCGATGTAAGCGGTGATCTTTTCAAAGGCCTTCTCATCGATCACGGCATTGATAAAATTGCTAAAATCTTCCGGACCGCCCATTTTGAAGCTCTTCAGGTCTTCGATCAGCTTTTTCTTTACTTCAGGCCACATGCTTTCGGGAATGTACGCCCTTGAAGCAGCCGAACATTTTTGCCCCTGGTATTCGAAAGCCCCTCTTGAAAGGGCTGTTGCCACATGAAGCGGGTCTGCACTGTCATGCACCATAACAAAATCTTTCCCCCCGGTCTCCCCTACGATCTTAGGATAGGTATTGTGCAGCATTACATTCTCCCCGATCGCTTTCCATATCTTTCTGAAGACTTCAGTGGATCCCGTAAAATGCACCCCGACAAAATCTGGATGTGTTGCCATAACCTTTCCCCCGACAGGTCCATCGACCAAAACCATATTTATAACACCATCGGGCATACCTGCTTCCTTAAAAAGATCCATGATCACAGCAGCGGAGTACACCTGTGTTTCAGCTGGTTTCCACACAACCACGTTGCCCATGAGTGCAGGGGCTGCAGAAAGGTTTGCGGCGATCGAAGTAAAGTTAAAGGGCGTGATGGCATATACGAATCCTTCGAGCGGCCGCTGTTCTACCCTGTTCCATATCCCTTTCGAAGAGATCGGTTGATCTTTATATATCTGCGACATGAATTGCACGTTGAAACGGAAAAAATCAGCCATTTCGCAGGCTGCATCGATCTCGGCCTGGAACACATTCTTGGATTGCCCGAGCATGGTCGAGGCATTGATCTTATCCCTGTATGGGCCTGAAATGAGGTCGGCCGCCTTCAGGAAGATGGATGCCCTGTGCTCCCATGGCAGTGACTGCCAAGCAGGACGGGCTTCCAGGGCTGCATCGATGGCCATATTCACGTGAGATGCATCACCCATATAATAATGACCTAATGTGTGTTTATGCTCATGCGGCGGATGTATGCTCCGCTTATCTTCAGTCCGCACCTCTTTCCCGCCGATGATCATGGGTATATCCCTTGGAGAAGATCTGAATTCTTTAATGGTTCGCTGTAAACTTTCCCTTTCGGGGCTGCCGGGCGCATAATCTTTCACAACTTCGTTGTAGGCATCCGGTACTTGGTAAAATCCTCTTGACATGATATTAAAAATGTTATTCGTTATTTGTTGCTCGTTACTCGTTTCTTGTTACTCGTTACTTGTTACTCGTTACTTGTTTCATGCCTCATGTTTCTTCCCTGTTTAACCAATATTAGCACAGGCCAGTCTGGGATTTTTGACAAAAAATTCGTATTTTTGTAACACAGATCAAAAAATCAATTCTAACCGATTGATTATGAATATATAAGATGCAAAAATCGGTTTTTTTGATCATAATATCAAATATAACAAATTGCATTGACTTTTGTTTGTCTTCTGACTATAAAATCCGGAAGGAATAACATTGAATAAACTGGAAGCACTCATAGAACTTTTACTCAGGGAGAACAAATTTCTCAGGGAAAGCATTGCCCACTCCCATTCCGATAATGAATTCAAAAAGGATGTGCGTGAATGGGTGATGAAATATGTAGATTCCAGGCCACACCTTTTAAACTGCTGCGAAAAAGGAGATGTAAGCAGGGAAGATTTTAAGAAACTCAACTGGAAAGATGTTTCCGCGATCAGGCTCATTGATTATCTCGATCATGCCGGGATCGTAGTACAGGATCCAAGCATCAGCAAGAAAGAGGTAATTTCGGATCCCTTCGGTCAGCTTTTTGATGCTGTTAAGCATGGTAAGATCGTATTCAGGACAGACTTTATCATGGATATGATCATGCTTTTCAGGCAATTTTCAGGGAAGCTGCTGAAGAGTGTGCCCCGCAGGGAAAAGATTATTGAATGGATCAACAGGCATCCGTCAGGGCTTGACCCGGAAATCGTTGCCATACGTCATAGGAACCGCGACCGTATCATCCATAAATTTATCAAAATGATGGACGAAGGCCGGATCAATGACGCCAAGTTCCATTTCGAACCGGGCATGTCGGACCAGGAAAAGTACGATACGATGCTGAAGTGGTGGCAGACCCGCTTATTCCACCTTCGTTTTGCCATCCGTGATCCGGAGACCCTGATTGAAATGCTTGACAATTCAATATCGGAGAAACAGGGCAAGCAGCTGATGATGGCCCGCGAAGCTGGTATACCCACCTTTGTGAATCCCTATTACCTGAGCCTGCTCATGGTTAAACCTGAGCAGCATCTGGAAGGTAGCGATGAAGCCATCCGCGAATATGTACTTTATAGCAAAGAGCTTGTACAAGAGTTTGGGGAAATCGTCGCCTGGGAGAAAGAAGATATTGTTAAACCGGGAGAACCCAATGCTGCCGGCTGGATACTGCCTTCAAGCCACTCCGTCCACAGGCGGTATCCTGAAGTAGCCATCCTTATACCGAACACGATGGGGAGAGCCTGCGCAGGACTGTGTTCCTCCTGCCAGCGCATGTATGACTTTCAGCGGGGCAACCTGAACTTTGACCTGAACAGGCTTAAGCCAAAGCAATCGTGGCCTGAACGCCTGGCAGAATTTATGGAATATTTCCGCAATGATTCACAGCTGCGGGATATCCTGATCACCGGAGGTGATGCCCTGATGGCATCCGATAAATCCCTGAAGGACGTGCTGGATGCAGTTTATGATATGGCTGTGAAGAAAATAGAAGATAACGAGGCTCGTCCCGCAGGCAAAAAGTATGCTGAAATGCGTCGTATCAGGCTTGGTACCAGACTTCTCGCATACCTGCCGCAGCGTGTAAACCATGATCTTGCCATGGTGCTGGAGGATTTCAAAAAGAAGGCCATGGAGATCGGGATGACCCAGTTCGTTATCCAGACCCACTTCGAAACAGCCATGGAAGTGACACCCGAATCAAAGCGGGCTATCGAACAAATCCAGGCAGCCGGATGGATCATAACCAACCAGCTGGTGTTTACTGCCGGTGCTTCCAAACGCGGACATACAAACAAGCTGCGCCAGGTGCTCAACGACCTCGGTGTGCTGACATATTACACCTTTACGGTGAAAGGCTTCAAGGAGAACTCAGCCAATTTCGCCACCAATGAAAGAGCCGTACAGGAACAGATGCAGGAAAAGGTGATAGGCGCTTTACCCGACAAATACCTTGATGATATTGCTAATATTGGCCTGAATGCCGAACGAAGCAAAGAGATACTTGCTGATATCCGGGAAAAAGCCGGCCTTCCTTTCCTGGCCCTCGACAGGAACGTTCTTAACCTCCCCGGCGTAGGCAAAAGCCTTACTTTCAAAACGATAGGGATCACACCTGGCGGTAAGCGCGTGTTGCTGTTCGATCATGATCACACCCGCAGGCACAGCCCCATCATTGAAAAAATGGGCAAGGTCACCATCGTCGAGTCCAAATCTGTGATGAAATATATTCAACAGATGGAAGCCATGGGTGAAATCCCGAGCGAGTACGAGTCAATCTATGGATATTCCATCTCCAAAACTGAAGCTGTCATGCCTGTCTACCAGTATCCTGATTATGATTTTGCCATCACGGACGAAATGACGAACCTGGAGGTATAGCGGGTCAGACATACCAGCTTTTTAACTGCTTTACTTTCTCTGGGATCATGCCAGAAAAACGAAAGTGTAACACTGCTGCAGATTCTTTTTCAGGTTAAAACACACAATAACTTATTGAGTATATTTGCGGCAAGATGACAAAGCCAAGGTTTATTATCATTTTAATTCTTGCTGCCATGAGTTTTATGAGCGGGTGCCATGTTGGTCGGTACATTTTCCTGAATACGGCCGATACCAGAGACCAGGACAGATTCCCGGCCTACACGGTTGAGAAAGCAGGTCCGGAATTTGAGTTTATTACAACTGAAGGAGAAACATCTCCCCTTATCCCGGCTACATACACAGACAAGGGCAAATACACTGCTTTCGATGAATTCCTGGCAGACCATCACACCCTTGCCTTCATCGTGATCCGAAACGACAGTATTTTATATGAACGTTATCTTAACGGCAATGCTCCCGACAGCCGTGTAACCGGATTCAGTATTGCAAAAACCTTTGTTTCAGCACTTATCGGAGTCGCTCTAGCTGAAGGATATATCAAATCTGTGAACGACCCCGTGACCGATTACCTCCACGATTTCAAGCACGAGGGTTTTGAAAAGGTAACGATACAAAACCTGCTGAACATGAGAAGCGGGATCAGGTTCAGCGAAACCTATTACAATCCTTTCGGACATGCCGCTAAATTCTATTATGGCAGAAACCTGAGAAAATACGCATATAACCTCAGGGTGAATAAAGAGCCCGGTTCAGAATATTATTACAACAGTGCCAATACGCTTATCCTGGCCATGATCATTGAAGCGAGCACCGGGAAAAAGTACACCGATTATTTTTCTGAAAAGATCTGGCAGCCACTGGGAATGAAGGATACGGCAAGCTGGAGTTATGACAGTGAAAAGCATGGCATGGTCAAGGCATTCTGTTGCCTGAATGCCCTGCCCATCGACTTTGCAAAGTTTGGAAGGCTATACCTGAATCACGGTGAATGGAATGGAAAACAGATGATTCCGCGCGAATGGGTAGATTACTCGATGGGGATCCATAATGATTCCAGGGACCTGGAAGGTTATCCCTACACCTATTTCTGGCGTGTGCTGGACAATGGATGTGTATTTGCTAAAGGTATACTCGGACAGTATATCTACCTGGATCCGAGTAAAGACCTGATCATTTTGAGATTCGGAACCAAGAGAGGTAATGTTCACTGGTCGAGATTGATCGAGGAGGTTGGCAGCCAATACTGATCATTCCTCAAAGAAACTGTCAAAATCAGGATAATAGAGTTTCTCCTTTGCCCATTTTTCCGGGAACACGAAGTACCCCACGATGCCCTCCGAGCAGAGTTCCCCTCCATTATCATACAGTTTAACGTCGATATCGGCTTTTCTCTTGCTTGTATTTTTCAATTTTGCCCTCAGGGTAATGCAGCCTTTATCCGTGTATACAGGTGATCTGAAGTTTACTTCAAGTTTATAGGTGACCCCAGCCGTTTTGAGCTTTGTAAAAACGTACCAGCTGGCGATCTCATCCATCATCGTGCTGATGATACCGCCATGAAGGATATTCCCATATCCCTGAAAATGCTGTTTAGGCTGCCACTCACAAACGGTTTCTTCCCCTTCATCGTAAAACTCCATCTGCAGGCCAAACTCATTCGAGGGGGCACAGCCAAAACAATTGTATTGTGGGATGGAAGTAAAAGGATTAATTATTGTCCTCTTCTTTGATATAGACATTCTCTTTCCTGATCTCTCCGTTTTTAAAACGCGTTTCTTTCGCCAATATGCCATCTTCGGTGTAAAATTCCCAATTCCCTGTCTTCAAGCCATCCTCGTAGATCCCTTTGGTCTTCAGTTTACCATTGTCCCAGAATTCCAGGAATTCACCCTGGGCAATATTGTTCTCGTAATACTCGATAGACTGCACGCTGTCGTTAGGATAAAAGGTTTTCTGTACACCTTCAAACACACCTGCCTTATAGGTGAATTCAGCTACTTTCATCCCCGTCATATCATACCAGATTGTTGTCCCGTCGCGCTGATCATTCACATAATTGGATGATTCCTGCAGCTTGGAATTTTCATAGTAAAGTTCAGATTTCCCGTGCTTTAACCCATTCCTGTAATTGATCTTGCTTTGTGGGTTTCCACCGTACTTATAACTCACAGAAAGTCCATCGAGCTTGTCATCCTTATAAAACTCTTCCCTGCTCAGGTAACCGCGTGAATCGATGGTAATGAAAATACCATCCTTCTTCCCTTTTTTGTAGTTTTCCAGCATTGAAAGGAATCCTCTCGGGTGATAGGTCAACCAGGCACCGTCTTTTAGATTATCAACATAATGCCCCCGAATGGTCTGGCTTCCCACTCTGGTTTCCCAGAATCCCTGCTTCATCCCATTTTTATCTGTGATATTGATAGTATCACCGGAATCGGTCAGAGTGTAAGTCTGTGAATAGAGGGAATTGCCTGATAGTAAGATAATTGCGCAGAATAAGAATAGTATGTGCTTCATGGCTTAGGTTTTATTACAACAAATGTAGGAAGCTTAAATTAAATATCAAGTCCAAATCAGGTTTTTTCACCCGTAAGGTCGAATTCGGATGCAGCGGTGATGCGAATATTATAAAACGCTCCCTTTTTCAGGCTTGTGTCGTGAATGATCACTTCATTATCCACTTCGGGAGAATCATATTCCGTTCTGCCGGTCATGATGCTGCCTTCTTTCCCGTCGATGATCACCCTGTATGTTTTTCCAATCTTTTGTTCATTGATCTCTAGCGAGATAGACTGCTGCACTTCAAGTATTTTTTCAAGCCTTTGCTGTTTTACTTCATCCGGGACATCATCCTTCAGTTCATAAGAGGATGTACCTTCCTCCGGACTGTAGGCGAACACTCCCAGTCGTTCAAAACGGCTTTCCTCAACAAAGTTGACAAGCTTCCCGAAATCGTCATCGGTTTCACCGGGGTAACCGACCAGCAATGTTGTTCGTATTGCAATTCCGGGCAAACGCTCCCTGATCTGATAAAGCAGTTTTCTGCTGGCCTCTTCACCGATGGCCCGTTTCATCGACTTCAGCAGGGGGTCGCTGATGTGCTGAAAAGGAATATCGAGGTAATTGCAGATGTTATCACGTTCGCGCATCACATCGAGGACATCCATGGGAAAAGATGCGGGGTATGCGTAATGAAGGCGTATCCATTCAATTCCTTTTACATCGGAGAGTTTTTCCAGGAGTTCCGCCAGTTTCTGTTTTCCGTAAATATCTTTTCCATACCAGGTAAGGTCCTGTGCGATCAGGATCAATTCCTTTACTCCTTTTGAAACCAGGTATTCAGCTTCCTCCAAAAGGGATTCCATGCTCCTGGATACATGCCTGCCCCTGATCAAAGGAATGGCACAGAAGGAACATTTCCGGTCGCATCCTTCCGAGATCTTCAGGTAGGCATAATGTGCGGGCGTCGTAATCTTCCTTTCCCCGATGAGCTCTTTTTTGGGATCGAAACCCAGGTCCTTCAGGATCGCGGGAATGTCTTCAGTACCGTAAAACCCATCAACCTCATGTATTTCGCTGCGCAGCTGATTTTCATAACGCTGGGAAAGGCAACCGGTAACAAAAAGCTTCTCGTAGCGGCCCTGTTTCTTTGCTTCGGCATACTGTAAGATGGTATCGATGGATTCCTCTTTTGCGTCGCCAATGAACCCGCAGGTGTTTATGATCACATAATCGGATGCTTCATCGGATTCATGCATCACATGCAACCCCCTGGCTTCCAGTTCGCCTAAAAGCACTTCCGAATCGACAAGGTTTTTGGAGCACCCGAGAGTGATGATATTAACTGTTTTCCCCATTATTCAACGGAGTGGAAAAGTGAATCGACGAATTCTACACGGTTAAATACCTGCAGGTCTTCCATCTGTTCTCCAATTCCGATGTATTTAACCGGGATACGGAACTGTTCGGATATGCCAATGGCAACACCGCCTTTGGCTGTACCGTCCAGCTTGGTGAGGGCGAGTGATGTGACCTCCGTTGCAGCGGTAAACTGCCTGGCCTGTTCTATGGCATTCTGGCCAGTGGAGGCATCGAGGATGAGGAGCACATCCTGGGGTGCATCCGGTATCACTTTCTGCATCACCCTTTTGATCTTGCTCAACTCATTCATCAGGTTTACTTTGTTGTGTAACCTTCCGGCTGTATCAACGATCACCACATCCACATTGTCGTCCACAGCCCGCTGCATCGTCTCAAATGCAACCGCTGCAGGATCAGCACCCATTCCTTTGTTTACCATAGGTACCCCTACCCTTTCCGACCAGATCTGTAACTGGTCGACCGCGGCTGCCCTGAACGTGTCGCTTGCTCCAAGCAGCACTTTTTTCCCGGCCTTTTTAAACTGGTATGCCAGCTTGCCGATGGTGGTTGTCTTGCCCACGCCGTTCACGCCAACGACCATGATCACATAGGGTGTATTCTCCAGCGGTGAATCAAAATCAGGAAGATCCGATTCGCCCTGTTCCTGCAGCAATGCCGCGATCTCCTCCCTGAGAATGGCATTCAGCTCATTGGTTCCCAGGTACTTATCGCGAGCTACCCTTTCTTCGATACGTTCAATGATCTTCAGTGTCGTTTCAACACCCACATCGGAAGTAACCAGTATCTCTTCAAGATTGTCCAGCACCTCATCATCTACCTTTGACTTACCGACAACGGCTTTGGAGATCTTCGAAAATACGCTTGAACGTGTCTTGTCAAGACCTTCGTCAAGCTTTTCCTTTTTCTCCCTGGAAAATATTTTAAAAACTCCCATCCTGCTTCCTGATTATAAAAAAAGCTTCTTCCGGCAAAGGAAAAAGCTTAATAAATGAGGTAATATCCAGTTATTTCTTTGCTAAAAAATCCTTCACCTGTTCGGTGGGAATAATATGTTCCTTAAATGCATAAGCTCCGGTCTTGGGTGATTTGACCATTTTGATCACTTTGGCAAAATCTTTACCGGAAGTTTGTAATGACGCAACTACTTTCTTAGCCATGGTATAACTTATTTAATTTCTTTGTGAATGGTCATCCTCTTCAGGATGGGATTGTATTTCTTCAGCTCCAGCCTGTCTGGAGTGTTCTTCTTACTCTTGGTGGTTATGTAGCGGGACGTACCCGGCATGCCGCTGTCTTTATGCTCTGTGCATTCCAGGATCACCTGTATCCTTTGATCTTTCGCTTTTTTAGCCATTTCCTGATTCTTCTTTAAATTTCGGGGTGCAAAAATAGGGTAATTATATTTAATAACAAAACTTTATTTTTCATTTTTTCCCTGACATGGAACTTCAAAACTGATTTTGGATATCGGATGATGGATATTGGGTTATTTTCGATTTACAATATTTTGATCCGATACCCGATATATACTACCTTTGAGACTAATGGAAAAAATCACATTCAAGCCCATAGGCGTGATCCGATCCGGGTTTAAGCAAGCACCGGGAACCCCGATACAGGCAGGAACTGCAAAACATATAGGAGCTCAAATCGAGATCTTTGACGCCTATGCTGAAGGACTGCATGACCTGGATGGTTTCTCACATATTATCCTGTTGTATTATTTTCATCTCAGCAGCGGGCATAAGCTAAAAGTCATTCCTTTCATGGATAGCGTAGAAAGGGGGGTTTTTGCAACCCGCGCTCCCGGGCGCCCCAATTCTATAGGATTTGCAGTAGTGGAACTGATCTCGATTGAAGGAAATATTTTACATTTCAAAGGAACTGACATGATTGACGGAACACCTGTGCTGGACATCAAGCCATACGTTCCGGACTTTGATCACCAGAATGTTGTTAAAACAGGCTGGCTGGAAAAAAAAGTGAAGAATCTGCCAGATAAAACAGATGATGGCAGGTTTCTGCGATAAACTGTTGAACCAATAACAATTATCTTTGTTCTATTAATAGCATGGAAAGAGAGATCCTCAGCACGAACAGGAAAGCCCTGCGCATTAACCTGAATCCATTGATCTACGGCAGTTTTGCCGAGATTGGCGGTGGGCAGGAAGTTGCCAGGAATTTTTTCCAGGCCGGCGGTGCATCCGGCACGGTGGCCAAAACCATCAGTGCATACGATAAGTCCTTCAGCGATAAGCTGTATAACAGAAACCGCGAAGGCCGCTATGTATCAGAAGGCAGGCTTTTAAAAATGCTCGACACCGAATACAGCGACCTTATCAAGCTGCTGCAGGAAAACAGGACCCCCGAAACCTCGTTTTTTTCCTTTGCAAATACCGTGGAAACGATCAACTATTCCAAAAGCAATGTTGCGCACGGCTGGATGGGCGTAAAATTCCAGTTTCATCCCGGAACAGATGCAAATCAGGTGATCATGCACGTTAACCTGAAAGAAAACGATGCCCTGCTGCAACAGCAAACCCTCGGAATACTTGGCGTAAATTTGCTCTTTGCATGTTATTTTCATAAAGACAGGCCTAATGAGTTCCTGCGGTCTCTGATCGACAATCTTTCCCGCGACAGGATCGAGATCACCATGATCCGCATGGCCGGACCCGACCTGGAGTACGTCGACAACAGGCTCCTGGCTGTGCAGCTTGTAAAAAATGGGATGACCAATGCCGTGATGTTCGACCGGAAGGGAAACGTGCAGCAACCATCCGACATGCTGTATAAAAAGAATGTCCTTGCTTTCAGGGGTAGTTTCAGGCCCATTACCTATGTCGGCTTCGATATGCTCAAGTCGAGTTACAGCATTTTCAAGAAAGACAGGCACTATCAGCGAGATAACACCATAGCCGTTTGTGAAATGACCCTGAATAATCTCCTGGAGGAGGGCGAACTTGATGAAAGGGACTTCCTCGACAGGGTTGATATCCTGAATGGCATGGGACAGCATGTGATGGTCTCTACATTCAGGGAGTATTATAAACTTGTTGGTTACTTTTCACGCTTCAGGATCGGGCGATTGCGCATCGTGATCGGGATCCCCACCTTTCTCAATGTGCTGGACGAAAAGTATTACAAAAACCTCCGGGGAGGAATATTGGAAGCATTGGGAAGACTTTTCCCCGAAAATGTCAAGTTCTATGTCTATCCTACCCTATCATCGGTCTCACTTGAAAATAAAGAGATATCAGGAGAGTTGCTGACTACGAAGAATATATTTCTGGATGAAAAGATAAAGCAGCTATTTGATTACCTGGTAAGCTGCGGAAAGATCATCGACATCAAGAACGTGAAAAAGGACAGGCTTTACATCAGTTCACCCTATGTATTAAAAATGATCAAAGACGACATTCCCGGCTGGGAAATGATGGTGCCCAACTATATTGAGGAAGTGATCAAAAGCCGCCGTCTTTTCGGTTATTCCGGTGATGGCACTCTTTATAAGGATTCAGAAGCTTTTAAAAAGTCGTGCGAGTGAATAACCCGGAGCTTGCATATCCAGGTCTAAGAAATATCCAAAAGGAGTTGTATGCGTCTCATAATCTGCATTTTCCATCCTTTCAATAGCCTTTTGAAATAACTCGGCGGTGAATTCCGGGCTGGCCTTGCTATCCGATAAATGGGCGAAGGAATGCAGCATCACCTTTTTCGTATTGTTCTTGCCTGCAGCCCATTTTAAATT
>JAZBOU010000051.1:0-9807 GCA_036351275.1 Bacteroidales bacterium | reverse complement strand
GTAGACAAGAATGAAGCTTGAATGGTTGCATAGCATCAGGAATGATAAAATCCTAATGATTAGCGATTAGTAATGATTGATAGTGATGAGTGGTGAAATAGGATAGATGAGTAACTCTAAGTACTTTAGGCACTCCAAGTACTCAAGGCACTTCTATAAGAGATGCCGAAACGCTTGCTGGATCACATCCCCGTACCTGTCGCCGAAGGTAAGCAGGCACCAGGCTTGCAGGGCAATGATTTCTTCCCTTTTGAGCCATTTCAAAGACTTGCGCAGCTCTTTACCGAAGAGTTCCCTGTTAAAGCTGACCTTGCTTAATATGGTCTTGGTGTATTCGAGCATGTATTTTTAACGGATTTGCCTTAATTATATTATTCTGTTTTAACACTTTTTAGCATTTACTTGATGTGAGTAACATCGGTATGGGAGGCGAGGGACGGGGAGAAATCTGAAATCTGAACTTTGAACCCTGAACTCTGAACTAACTCAACACCCAACCCTTAAAACTCAACCCTAATAATTTTTGATCATTCAAAAATTGTGGAGGCATATTTCACCGAATAACTTGTAAAATATCCAACTGCCCCGTTGCTCATATTGCCCACTACGTTGGCCGGGGGGCCGCTGAAGAGCGGTGTGTTAAAACCGACTTCGTCCTGTACTTCCCAAACAAAGTTCGCATAGCCTTCGGTAATGCTGGAAGCCCTGAAGGTGATCACATCTCCGGGCCGGAGCCGCTCGTCTTTTCGCGACTGGTTGAGGTAGCCCACGCCTATGCCGTTGGTGAAGCCGCCATCATAAAAAATGTCATCGACGACCTGCTTCTCTGAAATGGTATCGGTAAGCAGGGTGTCGTTCTTATAAATATCGAACATATACCAGTTCGGCCCCGGGGGATCGTAATAATAGCACTGTACGATATAATAGCCATCATCGCCAAAGTCCGGTTCAAATTTAAGGTCGATCCAGACGGTATCACCTATGCCGGGTGTGCTTGTCTTCGCGCTGTATTCCAGCTGTCCGTCGATTTCCTCTGCCAGCTTGATATCAAGGGTATAGTCTTCACCGATCTCAGAACTGAAGCCTTCAGGCAGAAAGTACATTCCCGCTTGTTCTTCACTGAGCAGTAAATTATTCCCCTGTGCATCGATGATGCTCACATCAGCACCGGTTACAACGGGTGGCGGCTGGTTGTAGAAGTAGCTGCTTGTCTCGCTCAGGCTTATATACTGCCTGCTTCCATCATCCGTCATGAGCTGACCGTCAACCACAAGACGGGTATAGGTATCATCAAGTTCAACATCGATACGTTCAGTGCAGGCTGCCATTAATATGGCTGTAAGCAGCATGAACAATACTCCGCGGATATATTTAGTGATCTTTTTCATCTCCGTCAAAATTTAAAATTCCATGTAATTGCGGGTATGATCCCGAACAAATACGTCTTTTCTGCATAGGTTTCATATGCTTTATTTGGATTTCCCGGGGTGGGTTCTTCCTGAACAAAATTGATGGCCCAGGTATTGTGCCTGTCATAGGCGTTGTAAATGGCCAGGGTTAATGAATGCTCGAAATTCTTTCCGGGCTTTTTAATAAAATGCAATGTCGCTGACAGGTCAAGCCTGTGATAGTCCTCCATGCGGAATGCATTCCTGTCGGAATAAATGGGCAGGATGGCTCCTCCAATAACCGCCCTGCCGGTGGGGAAGGTTACCGGCTGCCCGGTCGAATATACCCAGTTGGCGGCAACGGTCCAGCGTGGGTTGATATCCCAGTTGGTCACGATCGAGACATCGTTGGGCCTGTCGTAAGGTGCCGGATATTTATTGCCGTTATTGATATCCTCGAATTTTCGCCACGTCCGCGACCAGGTATAGCTTATCCAGCCGCTGAAACGGCCCTGACCAAGGGGGATACCGTTTATCCTGACCAGAGCCTCTATCCCGTACGACCATGCCTTGCCAAAGCGTAGTTCCCCCTCCAGTTCCTTGTTGAGCAGGAGTTGTGCATGGTCTTTGAAGTCGATCGCATGTTGCATGTTCTTATAATATCCTTCTATTGAGGTCTCGATGAGGTTGTTCTTAAAATTCCTGAAGTACCCCAGGGCAAACTGGTCTGATAGCTGCGGTTCCACATTCGGGCTGGCAGGGAACCAGATGTCGAGAGGCGTACCTGCCGTTGAATTTTGCGCAACCTGTATATATTGTTTGGTGCGGGCCCAGCTGGCTTTGATCGATGAGTTCTCTGAGAGGAGGTAGTTCAGCCCGATCCTGGGTTCAAGCCCCCAGTAGGTCTGGTAAATTTCCCCGCCCGTGTATACCGTTGAGTCGATGGCCTCATAGTTCGCATCGTAATCATAAACGGTGCCAGGCCCTATGCTGTTGAACATGGATATCCTGAGCCCGTACTTAAGGGTTAAAAGGGCTCCGATCTTCTGCTCGTTGCTGATGTAGACCGCCGACTCCAGGGCGTGACTTTTAGGAATAATGTATTCATCAAAAAGTGAATTGTCGCCTTTGCCTTCAGCCACGCCGGGGTTGAAGGTGTGGTGGAGCCCGGTAACACCGAAACGAATGGTGTTTTTATCATTGAGGTAGTAAGTAAAATCGCCTTTCAGCCCGAAATCCCTCAGGTCGGAATCCCAGTAGAACGAATTCGCTTCATCGTCGGAAGCGGTCCCCAGGCCATATCTATACTTACTGTAAATGAAAGAGAAGTTCGAGAACAATTGTTTGGAGAACAGGTGGTTCCACCTCACAGTGGCAGTCTGGTTACCGAGGATCATTTCTGCAAACTCATTCTTGAATACATCCCTGCCGAAGTAACCGGATACATACACCCGGTTATTCTCATTTATCACATGGTTTACCTTGGCGTTGAAGTCGTAGAAATACAATTTGTTATCATGCAGGTCCTCATTTGCAGCGAGGGGAAGGAAAATATCAGCATAGGTTCTTCTGCCGGATGCGATAAATGTAGTCTTGTCTTTAAAGATCGGGCCTTCCAGTGTAAGCCTGCTGGAGATGAGACCAATGCCACCGGTGCCTGAGAAGCGTTTGGAGTTCCCGTCTTTCATGCGAACATCCAGTACTGAAGAAAGTCGTCCGCCATACCTGGCCGGGATGTCGCCTTTATACAGCTTAACATCTTTTATCGCATCGTTGTTGAAGACCGAGAAGAAACCCAGCAGGTGCCCTGCGTTATAAACTGTCGCTTCGTCGAGGAGCACCAGGTTCTGATCCGGTCCGCCGCCCCTGACCACAAAACCTGATGATCCTTCAGCAGCGGTTTGCACACCCGGAAGCAGAAGCAGGGCTTTGATGATATCTACTTCACCCATGAGGGAGGGGATCTGGGTTATGGTCTTGGAATCCAGCGTTACCACACTCATTTCAGCGTTGGTCACATTTTTGTCGGGAGCTTCCGCAGTGATCTCGACCTCTTGCAGCTCCTGTCCCACCGGCTGCAGTTCCACATCCAGTGTGATGTTTTCCTGGAGCTTTACCTTTTCAACCTGCGATTCATAGCCAATGTAGGAGAATTTCAAGGTGTATTCTCCGGGGAGCAGGCTCAGCGAATAAAAACCATAGGTGTTTGTGGCCGCACCCGACTGGTATTCTGTCACATAAATAGTGGCGCCGATCAGGTCTTCACCGGTTGTGGCATCCTTTACGTGCCCGCTGATGATCCGCTTGTTCTTATCGTATTCGTCTTCATCTGCCCTTACTTGTATTGGGAACAGCAATATTGCTGCTAAGAGCAATGAAACTATTATTCTCATTTATTACTTCTTAATCGTGGATAATTTATGTTGTTTTATTTACCAAACCATCCGAATGCCAGGCTTATGTTTCCTGTAAAACTGTTGAAGGCATCTTCCTTGAAATAACGCTTTTCAATAATTCCGAGGTTTGGATCTTCGTATGCATATTTTTCATCTAAACCTGTAACCCAGCGGTAACCAAAACCGAAACTGGCACGCATCCATTTCAGGAGGTTCAGGTTAAGATTTAATTCCGGATTGATAACAAATACGTTGTCCGACATATAATTATACCAGCCATCATCATAATCCTTGTACAGTTTATCTGTCAGCGTTACCGCACCCCATCCAAGTTTGGCATTTACGCCAAAGTTAACGGCTTTTTTCGGCTGATGAATGTACCCCAGCCATAAACCACCATGACCGAAACGGGTATACAGATTGTAATACGGAACATTTTCTTCCAGGTATTTATCATACCATGTATAATCTTGCAGGTGCCGGGTTGTTAATCCCATGCCATATCCCCCCAGGAAGAACTTCTGGTTGATGAGCAACGCGGCCCCTCCGCCCATGGAAAAGGCAAAATCGCCGTCGAAACCCGAGAATTCATTGAAAATACCGGCAAAACCTGATACGGATGATTTACCATCCTTTCCCTGGAAAAGGTATTGCATTTCCTGTGCCCTTGAACTGAGGCCAAACATGAGAATGCCGGCCGTTATCAGTAAGATCTTTTTCATAATTGTTTTTATTTAATGGTTATTATACCATCATCGACAATATCCTTTTGCAAGGGTTGCAAGATTTCGCCATTTATTGTTCTAATAAGACGAATTGGCACGCGGCTTATTGCATATTCTTCTAAAAAAGTGATAAAATGTCTTATATTATAGATGGAACAATCTTTGTGCAGAGAAAGTTTAATATTGTATAATGAAAAGCGAGAAAAGCAAACTCTTCTACAGCCTGTTCTTCCCGATAGTGTTCCTGCTGTTGATCTGGACGGTGACCCTGGTGGAATACCTGTCGGGATCAAATTTTGCACAGTATGGCTTATATCCACGTTCGTGGGAAGGCGCACTGGGCATCATCACTTCTCCCCTGATCCATGCTGACTGGAACCATCTTTTTGCTAATTCGGTGCCCCTGTTTGTGCTTGGAGCAAGCCTTTTCTACTTCTACCGGAGTATTGCCCTGCAGGTATTCATCCTGATCTGGCTTTTCGGAAATATCTGGCTATGGGGTATTGGCCGTGAAGCCTATCATATCGGGGCCAGCGGGTTGGTTTACGGAATGGCGGCATTCCTTTTTATGAGCGGCCTGATCAGGAAGGAGCCCAGGCTTATGGCCATTTCCATGTTAGTGGCATTTTTGTACGGGAGCCTCATATGGGGGATCTTCCCCGAATTGTTCCCTGATAAGAACATTTCGTGGGAAGGGCACCTGATGGGCATGCTGGCCGGGGTGATCTTTGCCATCTATTACAGAAGAAAAGGACCGCAGAAAAAACGCTATTCCTGGGAGTTCGAGGAAGAAGAGGATGAGGAAAATGGGCCAGCGTACTGGAAGGTTCCGCCGGGGAGTGAGAACCGGCCATAAGCTATTCAGTGATACGAAGGAGCTTGCGACCGAGTACTTAGCGAAGCGTTCTCATGAACAAAGTGAATAAATCCCCTTCGAATCAGTTTACCTGGTCTTCAACAATAGACGATCATACAGAAACAACAGTACTACAGTACTCAAGCCTATTCCCGTAAACAACATCCAGATGTTTGATGGCTGGTATGTCGTCCAGAGGAAATTCGTTAATTCTGCCGGGCTCATGCCGGTAAGCTCGCATGCACGGCTGAGATATTCATTTTTTGAAAAATCATCGCTGATCGCAGGGATGTCAAGTCCTCTTTTTTGCACTTCCAGGCTCAAGAGGTAATATTTGTCACTCATTTTAGTATAAACATCACCGGATAATATTCCTGCCAGGAAATTCCCCCCCGCCAGGGGCAGGTAATAGGTTCCCATGTACATGGCCACTTTATCTTTCGGGGCGATCTTCCCGATATATTCGAGTATGCGGGGTGAAGATGCCATCTCGCCGGCGGCGAAAATGAGTATCGACAAAAAGAGGTAAAACCCGTTCTGGGTGACGAACCATAAGGCGATGCCGATCGAACTGATCAGGAAACCTGTAATAATGGTATTTACAGGCTTGAATCGCATGATTAGCGATGACACTAATACCTGAAATAAGACGATATAAAGGGCATCAATGTTCACGATCATCTCCGGGTTCACTTTGCCGTCATCCGTTCCGATGAAATTGGCAAGCCAGGGCCAGAAACCAGATATCCAGTTGTATATTCCGCTGGTATTCACCCATTGTTCAATAAATACCGGCAATGTGAAAAACAACTGGTTGTACATGGTCCAGAATCCGACAATGATAAGCAGGAACACAACCAGCTTATAGTCGGTGAGGGCCTTTCCGAGGTTGATGAAGATATCGCGGATGGTCTTGCTGAGCGGTTCGTTCACTCTTTCCCTTTCAGGCTCTTTATAGAAAATCATCACAAGGATGATGTTCACCAGGATGGCACCCGACGACATCCAGAAGGCATATTGCCAGTCGATCTCCCTGAGCTTGGAGGCGACCACCGGGCCTACAAATGCACCTATGTTCACGATCATGTAAAAGATCCCGAAACCGATGGAAGCTGTTTTTTCCGTGGTGGTTTTGGTAATAGTGGCTGAAATGACAGGTTTAAAGAGGCCGGCACCCAGGGCAAGGTAAAGAAATGCCAGGAACATGGATGCATAGGTCGTAACATATCCCATAAGCAGGTATCCCGATCCAAGTATGATATACGACAGTATCAGTATCCTTTTATAGCCAAACTTGTCGGCGACGGCACCCGTAATGGTTGGTAAGACATAAAGTATTCCGACTACAGTACCCATTAACAGGCCTTTCTGTCCCTGGGTAAAACCCAGTGCCCCCTCATCTGTCGAACCGGTAAAATAGAGCGCGAGCAGGATGAACATGCCATACCATGCCCAGCGCTCGAAGAGTTCCATTACATTGGCTGTCCAGAAGGTACCAGGGAAGCCAAATAGTTTTCGGTTTGATTCAGTCATAAGTAATTGCTTTAGTGCAAAGAAAGCAAAAAGATGCCATCCCAGAAAGTCATTTCGACTGTAGCGAAGCGGAAAGAGAAATCTGTCTAATCCAAATCATGGTTAAGAAAGCTCCACCCAGGATTGAAGTTTGTGATTAGATCGTCTTTTTTCTTTCTGCTCCATTTTTTAATTTGCTTTTCGCGATTAATAGCAGATATCATCTTTTCAAATCTTTCCCAATAGACTAAGTAGCGACAATTGTATTTTCCCGAGAACCCAATTGATTTCATTGAATTTTCATCATGTTCTAATACTCTCCTCTTCAAATTATTGGTCACACCAATATATAGAGTTGATTTAGTATAGTTGGTCATGATATAAACGAAGTAGTTTGATATCTTTTCCCTGCCTATGTTATTGATCTTCATCGACTACAGATTTCTCCCTTCGGTCGAAATGACTCTAATTGGGAATTGGGTTCATTTCTAATACCATCAATACCAGTAGGTCATTTCGAGTGTAACGAGAAATCTATCTATGGCCCCACTACAGATTTCTCCCTTCGGTCGAAATGACTCCTGTGGAATCAGAAACTATATTGCTTGTATCAATTTTATAGTTAGCGTAACGCCTGAATGCTTCCCACATTGGGTCATAGGCAATCACCTTGCGCAGGGTGTCTGAACAGGTGATCGGGCCGACATGATCCCGGTAATTTACGATCAGCTTCACCGTTTCGTAGTCCAGGTAAGGGTGTTGCAGCAGGGTTTTAAAATCTGCTTCATTCACCGGGATCTTGCTTATCTGTGAGGTGTCGACATGAATATTTTCCAGAATCCCATTGTAACGGCTGCTATCCATGCCATACACTTCGAGCAGTTGTTCAGTTGAAAAAAAGCCGCCGAGCATGCCCCGGTATTTGAGGATTCGCCTGGCAAAGCTGGGACCTATCCCATACAGCCGGACGAGTAGAGCGGAGTCAGCAGTGTTTATCTCTATCATCAAAGGCGGCCGCTCGGCAAAGGCTTTTTTTGTATATGAGGATTGTTTTGGGAATTGTTCCTTTTCGTATTTCGCACTTCGTTTTTCGTATTTCGTTTTTCGTGTTTCGTATTTCTTCAGCGTGTCCGGCGCATTCAGGGCAGCTTCAAATGCCTTTATCTCTTCCTTGAATTGCGACATGTCGCAGGATTCCTCCTTTACCAGAACAGGCAGTAATGCATTTACACTCTCTGTGAGTAATATCAGTACAATAAGCACCATGATCCCGCGCCTCTCTGCATAGTTGAAAGTGAGGTAGCCTTTCACTCCTTCTTTTAAGGATCTGAAGAGTTTAACCATTTCAATTCCTTTTCTATCTATTAATACCTTTTTTTCAAAAATGTCACACCTATTCCTTCGAAAATTTTGGATGATGGAGGTTGGATTATGGATTATTTCTGACTTCTGATTTCTGACCTCCCTCGTCCCGCCAGCATGCTACAATGCAATTAATTTATTATACTTGCAATGCATTAGAAGAACAGACATATGGCCAAAATAGAATTACCGAAAAGAGATAGCTTCGGATCAAAGCTGGGCATCATTGCCGCTTCGGCGGGAGCAGCCATAGGGCTTGGGAACATCTGGCGCTTTCCCTATGTCGCAGGTGAGAACGGGGGAGCAGCCTTTCTGATCATCTATATTGGCTTTATCGTATTGATAGGTCTTCCGATCATGCTGTCGGAGTTTATCATTGGACGCAGGGCACAGAAGAACGTGTTCGGGGCATTCAGGTTATTGAAACCAGGTCAGCCATGGCACCTCTTTGGCCTCTGGTGCGTGGCTGCCGCTTTCATCATATTATCATATTACAGTACAATTGCCGGGTGGACCCTGGAATACATCTATCAGTCTCTAGTCGGCGGCTTCAGCGGGAAATCAACAGCACAGCTGGCTGAGATGTTCCAGAACTTCCAGCAAAGTGGCAGCAGGGCGGTGATGTGGCAGATGATCTTCATGTTCTTTACAGCATTTATCGTGTACCGCGGTATTAAGAATGGCATTGAAAAATATACCCGTATCCTGATGCCGCTGCTGCTGCTGATCATTATCGTGATTTGTATACGTTCGGTAACTTTACCCGGGGCGGAAAAAGGACTTTCATTTCTTTTTTATCCTGATTTTTCAAAGATCACACCTATGGTGATCCTTGAGGCCCTTGGCCAGGCAGCTTTCTCCCTGAGCATCGGTATGGGAGCCGTGATCACCTATGGATCATATGTTAATAAAAGCGATAACCTGGCGAACTCCGCTTATGCCATTACCGCTGCCGATACGCTGATAGCCATACTTGCCGGTGTTGCGATCTTTCCGGCGGTTTTTGCTTTCAATATCCCGGCTGATGGCGGTGAGTCACTCATCTTCATCACGCTGCCAAATATCTTCGAAGCTATGCCCGGAGGTTACTTCTGGGCTATCGTATTCTTCGTATTGCTGGCGATCGCCGCCCTGACATCAACCATTGCCGTGCTCGAGATCGTTGTTTCTTTTGTTACCGAGGAGCTCAATATCAACAGGAAAAAAGCTACCGTATATTCTGCCCTGGCCATTGCCGTCATCGGTGTATTTGTAACGCTATCACAGGGACCCCTCGATCAACTCACCCTCTTTGGAAAGAGCCTGTTCTCATTATTCGACAAGATGACTGGCACGATTATCTTACCCCTGGGCGCACTGGTGATAGCGGTCTTTACAGGATGGTTCCTTGGCAGGAAAAATGTTAAGGATGAGCTTCTGAACGCCGGTGCAATGCGTGGAAGATTGTTCCGCGTGTTCATGTTTATAATCAGGTACCTGGCTCCCATAGCCATCGCCATCATTTTCCTGAATGGCATTGGCCTCATCGACCTCTCGGCCTTTTCCGGCCCGGAGGAGTATGAGATCAT
>JAZBOU010000050.1:0-5014 GCA_036351275.1 Bacteroidales bacterium | reverse complement strand
TATCTTTGATCCATGAACAGGGGATTCATTTATTTCATACTGATCTGTTTCCCGCTATCCATACTTGCTCAGCCGGGAAATTGGCTTAAGGGCTACACGGAGGATGTTAAGGGGGAAATTCTCACCTATCATGCCCCGCATCCCGAAGTCACCACCTCCCTGCTGATCCGTAACCAGGATTCTGCAAAATACATTTCCTGGAAGATGGAAAAGGTGCCGGAAAACAGCGGTCGCAACCTATTTACCTTCGTCTGGATGTTCGGTATCGATGTAAACGAAAAAACCTATACCTATCGCCTTTACCTCAACGATCAGTACCTGCTCAGCTTCCGGAATCCTTCGGATACCCTTATCAGGAAATGGATCATCCGCGGGAAAGAAGGAGTTGAGCTTGAATTCAATGCCAGCCTGGTGGATAAATACGGGGATTTGATGGGATATGCTTTTCTGACTGTTCCTTCAAAGCTGCTAAATGAAGGAGAGCGCCCGGAAGTAAAGATCACGGCGACATCCTCAGGTGATCCCTGCTGGTACATGACCCACCGTTATGCCATGAATTCGAACCTCCTTGTCAAACAGATGCAGGCCATCATGAATACCCCGGAAGGGGAAAGCTATGTACTTCGGTTCGACATTCATCATTTTGGAGAATCCACTACAGCAACATTAAACGCCGGTGGGAGATCCATGGAGATACCCGTTGAAATGGGCGTTAACTATACCTATTTCCCGGTTCCGGGAAAATCCGGAGATCACATTGAAGATATAAGTGTCGAAATTGATGGTGAGGTATCGGTCATTCACTCCATCACCCTGTCACCCGTTCACCCCATCACCCTTTACCTCCTCCACCACAGTCATTCCGACATCGGATATACGCACCACCAGCATGAGGTTGAAAAGATGCATCACGGCTTTTTCGGGGAGGCTGTTGATCTGTTCGATATGACAAAGGAATACCCGGAGGGAAGCCGCTTCAAGTGGAATGTTGAAGTCTGCTGGGCCGTGGAGTCCTACCTGGAGCAATGCAGCCCGGAACAGAAACAGGATTTCATACGGGCTGTTCAACAGGGTGGGATCGGCCTCGATGCTTTGTGGGCCAACCAGCTGACGGGTATCTGTTCGCCGGAAGAACTGATACAGCTGGTGCAAAGAAGCAGCATGATCGCTGAAGAATGCGGGGTCCTGCTTCGCTCGGCCATGATCACCGATATTCCCGGGTATACCTGGAGCCTGGTGCCCGTTCTGGCAAAAAGTGGTATCCGTTATTTTTCGCCGGGAACCAACGTTTTTCACCGTATCGGAGACATCAAGGATACATGGGGGGACAAACCCTTTTACTGGGTTTCGAAAAGCGGGCAGGACAGCATCCTGACCTGGTTTCCCGCCAGGGGATATTCATGGTTCCATACCGGCTTAGGCAGCGGCGAACCCAGGAACCTGCTTACTGAAGAACCCATTTTTGAATACCTGGATGATCTTAAAAACAACCTTTATCCTTACGACATGTCGATCATCCGCTACAACATAGGATCCGATAACGGACCTCCCCATAAAGCGCTTCCTGACATTGTTCGCAACTGGAATGAAAAGTACCTCACCCCCAGGCTGCATATTGCGACGACCGCAGAAGCATTTGCCCTGTTTGAGGAAAAATATGCTTCGGAGCTTCCATCTTTTGCGGGCGATCTCAGTCCATACTGGGAAGATGGTGCTGCATCCTCGGCCAGGGAAACAGCTATGGTAAACCAGGCAGCGGAAAGGCTGGAGCAGGCATTAACACTCTGGGTCCTTTCCGGGAACCGGGACTATCCGTACAGCCGGATCGATGAAGCCTGGAAGAACATCCTGTTTTTCGACGAGCATACCTGGGGCTCATGGAACAGCATAAGCGCCCCGCATGATCCCTTTACCCTGAACCAGTGGAAAACAAAGCAATCTTTTGCCCTTTCAGCCGACAGCATTACAAAGGTGCTGTTCGATGAGGCCATGTCACTCCATGCCGGCCCCGGGAGTAAAGAAATGGCATTCGACATATGGAATACCCATTCATGGCCCGTTACGGATATTGTGACTATTCCCCTGCCGCCGAATGCTGGTAATATTTACGTCACAGACGTGAACAATACCAGGCTTAAAACACAATACTTGTCGGATGGAAACCTATGTGTTCTTGTCAGGGATGTTCCTCCCTTCGCTGCATCAAGGATCATCATACATGAAGAGCAAAACCTCCCACATCCAATTCCACCTGAATTGCAATTTAATATGACCATTAATGAGCATACAGGTGCGATAACACAGCTGTCATACAACAGGTTTGACTGGAATTTTGTCGATACATCTTCCGGTTATGGCCTGAATGATTACATCTACGTTGACGGCCGGGATCCATCAGTAAGACGATATGCGGAAAATATCAAAGTCAGCCGTACTGAATCGGGTCCCCTGGTCAACACCTTCAGGCTTGAATCCAAAGCCCCGGGTGCGGATAAGCTTATCCGTGAAATAAGTATAATCAATAATCTCGACCGCATCGACATACGAAATACCATTGATAAATCGGAAGTATATGAACCCGAAGGAGTCCATTTTGCTTTTCCTTTTAATATTCCGAAGGGAAAAGTCAGGGTTAATCTTGCCTGGGACTACTATCTTGCCGGTGTAGAGCAATTACCTGGTTCTAATTTCAATTACAACACCTTAAGCCGTTGGGTGGATATATCTAATGCTGAGATGGGGGTCCTTCTGGTTTCCCCTGAAGCACCACTGATCGAGATTGGGGAAATATCCATGGACGTGCTTTCATACGGAGAAAAGGACGGGCAGGATCCAGGCCAGACCATATATTCCTATGTGATGAACAACTACTGGGAAACCAATTATCGTGCAGCGCAGGAGGGAGAGGTCGTCTTCAGGTATTCCCTTATCCCCCATGAAGGCTTTGATCCGGTCTTCAACATGAAAAAGGCCCTCGAGCGTACACAGCCATTGCAGGTTGTGCCTGCACCTGCTGACAAAAAGCACTTTCATAGCCTCATTCACACCGATAACCAGGAGGTGATTGTCACCGGCCTGATACCAGCAGAGGAGGAGGGATCATTTTTACTTCGCCTGTATAATCCAACCGCAGAGAATCAGGAAGTAAATTTAAGCTGGAGCCCGGAAAGCACTCTGGCAGTATCTTTTTCAAGTTGCGGTTTAAGCGGAGAGGATCCTGTTCCGCTTAGCGGGCGAATCGTGATAAAGGCACACGATTTTCAAACCCTCAGGGTTGAATTCTGATATATGGATCACTTGTGTCCGGTTAAATTTTTGTTTCTTATAATTGTAATAATTATACTTCTTGATTGTTGTCGCTCGTCTCCGCTCGCGATGACAGCTCAAGGTTTGTTTTTAGAAGAAGGGCGCGGCACACCAGTAAAATCAAGTTATTGAGTGCCGCGCCCTCCCTTGTTTGCTCCAACATGGACTGTCATGGTAAATGGGAGTCGAACCATATCATACCCTGTCGAGGCACTGTTTGAATTGCGCTTATAGGTGTTTGTTTCAATTTTAAGCCTAATTACACAGTAGGACTTCAAAACCATCGAAAGCCCGGTATTACAGACTTATTATACTGTTCATTCCGGACATTTCTGATATCTGATATCTGATATCTGAAGTATGAGGTGGGTGCTTAGTTCATCGGGACTTCAATAAACAACAGCTGGGAATCTTCTGCTGCTTTGAATGCAAACGAATCTGTATCCCAAATGCCCAGGGCATCACGATGCGTCAATGTTTGTTCTCCGACCGATACCTTACCATTCACCAGCATTACGTAGGTTCCGTTGCCATCATAATTGTTTTCGTAAGTCAGTTCAACACCGGCCTGTAGCCTGCTGAGTGAAACTGCAGCTTTCTGGTGGATAAATATCGTATCCCCGTTCGTTTCATTGTTCACAAGCCTAAGGATGTTATTCTCGTATTTCCCGGGGTCAAATTCACGTTGATCATACCGCGGGTCCACATCTTGCGTTTCGGGGAATATCCAGATCTGGAAGAGGTTGACCTCCTCGGAATTTGACGGATTGAACTCGGAATGCATAATGCCTGATCCTGCCGACATCACCTGTACCTCCCCGGGCGTGATGACCGATCCGTTCCCCATGCTGTCTTTATGTTCCAGTTGTCCGCGAAGCGGGATGGTTATGATCTCCATATTGTTGTGCGGGTGTGTACCAAATCCTTTGCCGGGAGCCACGATGTCATCGTTCAGCACACGAAGTTTCCCGAAATGCATGCGCCCGGGGTCGTAATATTCGGCAAAGCTGAAGGAGTGTTTTGCCTTTAACCATCCGTGATCTGCAAAACCACGGGAATCTGCGGGATGATATATTGTTTTCATGGTTGTTCTTTTTGAATATTAAACAAGTCTGCTTTATTTTTTGTTTACAAAACCTTGTATCGCTTTTTGTATTTATTATGATGCCTCGACTACGCTCGGCATGACAGATCATATTGAATTTAAAGGGGAAGGGCGCGGCGCACAAAAACTAATTTTACAGAGCGCCGCGCCCTTCTCTCATAAACATACCTTGACATGTCATGGTGAGCGAAGTCGAACCATGGAAATCAACCAGATACCTTATCCATTTAGTTTTAATCTATTTTTCAGGAATGGAATGCTTCAAGTTTCTGATTTCAATTTCTGATTTCTGATATAAAAAAAGGCTCCCTTTCGGGAGCCGTAGCCAAAACAAATAAACTAAGGTACCTCATCGGCTAGTGCCGATGAGGATTTTCAATTCTGTGTTCTGTATTTGGAATTTGAGACGTTATACCAACTATTAAAAAAACAATTTCCAATTTCACACACAGAACACAGACTTTTATGTCCTAACATCCGCCTTCATCGGCATGCTCGTCGGCATGGCCGCCAAGTGCATCGAGGTTCTCCTCATATTCGAGCGGGTAAGCCATTTCCCAGGCCTTCCACCCACCATCGATGAAATATACATTCGGATAGCCC
>JAZBOU010000049.1:0-31471 GCA_036351275.1 Bacteroidales bacterium | reverse complement strand
GGGGCGTGGCTGGAACCATTACCGCCGTTTTCAGTCTTCTTGAGCTCGATGAACTCGGTCAGGATCTCGGGCGCCATATAATAATTGTAATTCTTTATGTCGTTCAATCCCTTGATGAGTTCCTCCTTGGTTGTAAGGTCGCCAAAGAAACCTTTTATCCCCATATCGATCAGCCTGTATATGGATTCATAATTATTGGAATTCAGGCTCAGGGCGATACTGGCCCCTTCATGCTCGCTCAGGATCCTGTTAAATGCCGATTTACCCTGTTTAAGGATCCACTGGTAGCTTGTGAGTACGATGGCATTTTCCTCAATGCTCAGTAAACTCATGAGTTCATCGGTCTTATGTACCACCCCCAGAAGATGTATTTGTGAAATATTCCGGATCCAATTCTTGAAACACTCGATCACGATGTTCGAATCATCGGCTATGATCAGGCTTATACGTTGCTCCACCATTATAATATATCTTTAATTCATTTTAATAACTTCAGACACAAGTTCACGGTCGCTGCCACACACTATTGCAGTGCTGGCAATACAGACCTTGATTTTACCTTATAAACTGAATTAAAAATATCGACTCAACCGGTAAGTCTGGTAGTAAGGATGCTTGTTGTTCTTCTATGTTTTATAGTTTGGTCAGGCTATAAACCGGTTTTAAATTTGTTAGATATTTTAATTAGCATTTGGGTTTGGTCAAAAATATGACATTTATTCGCGCAATGAAAATAAAGTAAAGATTTTTCACCTCACAATACCTCACAACAGAAGGAAGATAAGGGGGCAGGTCAACAGAACTAAAACAAATCCTGCGATCAATCATGAAGAGAAATACGCCTGTAAACAAAAATCACAGGGCATTGTATCACAGTGCCTTGAGTATTTAAAAGCGTGTATGGGCCAGATCAGAGAAACATTCCTTTCATTGAAGCATGGACACGGAAATTACGAATCAGTTTTTCGTCGTGCAACATCTGTCCGACGAGTTTGCGCAACTCCTTCTTATCCATCTGACCGTCGAGGAAACGGTCGATATGCTTAAGTTGTTCTGGTTTTTTCATTAAAGGGCAAACTAATTGAGCTGGCTGAACATCTTAAAACTTCTTCTCAGGCTTTCGTCGCTGATCAGCTCGTAAACGAGCTTTCTCAATTCTTCCTTGCTTAAACTGTCATCGATATAAGCATCAATGTACTTCAGTTGTTCGATCTTTGTCATGTTACCTTTTTTAGTCTTGTTGGAGTTTATACGCGGAATTCATCATTTTGTTGTGTCAGCATTCCGCTTTTCATGGAGAACACACAAATTTAAGCTGGAATATACAACATAAGCAATGCGTGTTTTCCTTAAATGCAGCAAGTATTCATCGCATGATAATTGCGGAAAACGCGTAAACATCTCACATTCTGCATTGCTTACCTAACATTTCCCATTTGATACATTTTATATTAAATCTCCTTCTATATTCCATGTTCATTATTCATTATTCATTATTCATCTTACTTTTGCCGGATGGAACGCACAAAGGCAGGCAAGCATGGTTTCCAGGCCGGGAATGTAACACTGATATCGCTGGCCCATCTTGTTCACGATATCTATTCCTCTTTCTTTGCCCCCCTGCTGCCCCTGCTCATCGAGAAGCTCAGCCTGAACTACACCCTTGTGGGCCTTTTGTCGCTTTTTCAGCGACTGCCATCCCTGCTGAATCCTTTCGTGGGTTTAATGGCCGACCGCATCGCATTCCGTTACCTGATCATCATAACCCCTGCTATAACTGCTGTTGCCATGAGCCTGATCGGCCTGGCACCCAATGCCGTGATCCTGGGTATATTGCTTTTTGTTACCGGTTTCAGTTCGATGCTGTTCCATGTCCCTTCCCCGGTCATGATAAAAAAGCTTTCGGGTGAAAAGGTAGGGCGCGGCATGAGCTTTTACATGTTCGGGGGCGAGATGGCCCGTACCCTCGGCCCCCTCATCATAGTGGGAGCCGTTACCGCCTGGGGATTGGAAGGCACCTGGAAGCTGATCCCTTTCGGATTGCTGGCTACCTTTATCCTTTACCTGAAATTCAGGCACATACGCGTGTCGGATGAGATCAGCCGCGGTCCTAAAGAGAGCGGGGTCTGGAAAAGCCTCTCCGCTTTAATGCCGTTCCTGCTGCTCATCACAGGCATCACCTTTTTCAGGGCGATCACAAAATCGGCCCTGACCACTTTTCTTCCCACCTACATGAGCGTGGACCTGGGCACCAGCCTCTGGATCGGGGGAAGTGCACTGGCCGTGCTGGAACTGGCAGGTGCTGCCGGTGCCCTGATGTCGGGGACCATCTCCGACAGGATAGGCCAGAAGAACACCCTGCTCATCATTGCCTTCGCTGCACCGGTGCTGATGCTGCTCTTTGTATACCTGCCGGAAGCTTTTGCTTTCCCGGTGCTTGCCCTGATGGGGGTCACTTTGTTCGGAAGCACACCGGTATTGCTTGCCATGATACAGGACAGGGCAGGCGACAGGCCGGCGTTTTTTAACAGTATTTACATGTTGATCAGTTTCTTCGTGAGTGCCAGCCTGGTGATCGGCATAGGCGCGGTGGCGGATGCTATCGGGCTTACGCTCACATACAAGATCTGCGGCTGGCTCGCCTTTGGCGCCGTGCCCTTTGTGCTGGCGCTGGATGAGCATCCCAAAAATCCGTAGATTTGGAATATGAACTGGGAACCACATATAAATGGTTTTAAATCATACCTGAAGCTGGAAAAGTCCCTCTCACAGAACAGCATCGAGGCCTACCTCAATGATTTGCAGAAGCTCAGGACGTATGAGGAAAACCAGCTGAAAAAAGACCGTGTCGATGCGCTGACCACCTCCGATCTGCAGTCATTCATCAGGGAAATTAACCGGCTGGGGCTGGGAGCAAGGAGCCAGGCCAGGATCATCTCCGGCATAAAGGCATTCTTCAGATACCTCCTGCTGGAGGGCATAGTGAAGGAAGACCCGGCCCACCTGCTGGAAAGCCCGAGGCCGGGAAGGAAACTTCCCGATACCCTCTCGGCCGATGAGATCCAGAAGATCATCGAACAGGTCGACATGAGCCGTGAGGAAGGTGAGCGTAACAAAGCTATACTGGAAGTGTTGTACGGCTGCGGGCTGCGCGTTTCGGAGCTGACAAACCTGAACATCAGCGACCTATACATGAACGAACAGTTCATTCGGGTAGTGGGCAAAGGGAACAAGGAGCGGCTGGTGCCGATCGGAAGCGTTGCACTCAGGAGCATCGGCCTTTACCTCGGTAACAGCCGAAAACAGATCGCTCCCCAAAAAGGGGAAGAAGATATCCTTTTCCTGAACCGCAGGGGAAAAAGGCTCAGCAGGAACATGATCTTCATTATTATTAAGAACCTGGCAGAACAAGCCGGTATACGCAAGAACGTCAGCCCCCACACCTTCCGCCACTCATTTGCCACGCACCTCGTGGAAGGCGGTGCCGACCTGCGAGCCGTGCAGGAAATGCTCGGGCACGAATCAATAATTACTACGGAAATATATACCCACCTCGACAGGGAATACCTTAAGAGTACGATACAATTGTATCATCCAAGAGCGAGAAAAAATCTGAAATTCTAAAAAACTAAATTCGAAACAATTTCAATTGTTTTAAATTCAAATTCATAGAACATGTTGTCTATGAGCGATTTGAATTTTGAATTTGTTACGGATCTCAGGGATTTCGTGCTTCGGATTTAAGTTCATCAGAACTCTTCAACTTCCCCCTTCTCATTCACCAGCACACCCCAGTTTACCGCGACAAGCTGCTTTTCGAAGAAAAAGAAATCGATCAGGGCATCGTCATACGAAATGCGTCGTTCACCATCCGGCTCATCCTCGGCCTCTGCCACCTCGTATCCATGTTCTTTCATAAGGTCGATGACCTGTTGTTCACTGAGCTCAAACACTTTCTTGCCAAAGAGGGTAGCATCTTCTATGTCAGTTTCGATGCATGAAAGGACTGATTTTTCGATCCCTTCAAAGAAAGCTGAAATACCAATATCCCAGTAGTTCAGTATGGTTGTGTTGAACTCATCATCATCCTGGATATTCTCAATTTCTTCAGGTTCTCCGAGCAGGTCAATAATGTGTTGCGACAGTTCCCCGAACTTAAGGTCGCCAAAACCCTCCTTGGGTTTGATTTCTGGGGTCAGTTTTTTCATCGTAGCTGTTATTTAAAAGGTGAATCAGGCTCTTTGGCCATATGGTTATATACTTGTTTGTCAAGAAAACGTGGAAAGAACTTGTTCAGCCATACCGTCAGTTTTCCCTGTCCGGTCAGCGTCAGCCTGTCTTTTCTCCCGGAAATGGCCCGTGCAATATGCCGGGCAACTTCTTCCGCGCTCATCATCTTGCTTTCATCACGGGGTGATTCCCCCTGTACCTCTCCGTTTTCATTCAGTGCGGTTTTGCGGATGTTGGAAGCCGTAAAACCGGGACAGGCGATAAGCACATGAAGGCCTGTTTTCAGGTTCTCAATGCGCAGGGTCTCCAGGAAACCATGCATGGCAAATTTGGAAGCGGAATATCCGGTACGGCCCGGCAATCCCTTGTAACCGGCAATGGACGAGATCCCCACGAGGCTTCCCTTGCTTTTTAAAAGATACGGCATGGCATATTTGGTACAGTATACCGTACCCCAGAAGTTGATGTCCATCAGTTTCCTGATCACATCAATATCGCTGTCGACAAAAAGGGCCCGCATGGAGATGCCGGCATTGTTGATCAGGATATCGATCCCTTCAAACTTTTCAACAGCCTGCTGTACCAGGAATTTACAATCAGCTTCGTTGGAAACATCGGTTTGGACACTGATTACGCCGGCACCCAGTTCCCCAACTTCGCTTTCAGTTTTTTTCAGGCGTTCGGCATTGCGTGCAGCCAGCACCAGTTTTGCACCCAGGCCCGCAAATTCGAGGGCGAGTGCCTTACCGATACCGGAAGATGCCCCGGTGATCACAACGACCTTATCCTTAAATCGCTTGTGCATGTTGCAAGTATACTGCAATTTTATCTTATGCCCCGAATTATTTATAAAAAAATAATTAACATCAACTTTCATTACATTTGTGTTGAAAATAAGAGCTAATGTCATCATTGCGGGAATTATACTTTCGTCATATGGGATTGCCTTCCGGGAAGCCTTCAGCCATTGAGGTGGAGCGTGCCGAGGGCATTTATTTTTATGATACAGGCGCAAAGCGTTATACCGATCTCGTTTCCGGTGTTGCGGTAAGCAATGTCGGACACAGGCATCCTGCGGTACTGAAAGCTGTTGAGGAGCAGCTCGGAAAATATATGCACCTGATGGTTTATGGCGAATATATCCAGTCACCCCAGGTGCGGCTTGCATATAAGTTACAGGAACAGCTGCCGGATGCGCTCGATGCGGTATATTTCGTTAATTCGGGAAGCGAAGCCATTGAGGGTGCCCTTAAGCTTGCAAAAAGGCACAGCGGCAGGCCCGAGATCGTGGCTTTCAAAGATGCCTATCACGGCGGAACTGCCGGGGCACTCAGCATTCTCGGGAATGAGCGGCTGAAGCGATCATTCAGGCCATTGCTTCCGGAGGTTCGTTTCCTGGAATTCAATAATACGCGGATGCTTCAGCAGATCAGCGAAAAAACAGCTGCCGTCGTGCTTGAGTGCATACAGGCAGAGGCGGGTATCATTCTCCCCGGGCAGGCTTTCCTGCATCAGCTGCAGCAAACATGCAAAGAAACAGGCAGCCTATTGATCGTCGACGACATACAGATGGGCTTCGGGCGTACGGGAAGGCTGTTTTCATTTGAGCATTATGGCATCGTTCCTGACATACTATGTGTAGCCAAGGGTATGGGAGGAGGCATGCCTGCCGGGGCATTTATCTCATCCAGGAACATTATGGATGAACTGCGTTTCAATCCAGAACTCGGCCACATCACCACCTTCGGGGGGCACCCCGTTTCTTGTGCCGCGGCACTGGCAAACCTCGACGTGATCCTGTCGGAGAAACTCGTTGAGAATGCCGAGAAAAGGGGGAGGCAGTTTGAAGAATCGCTCCACTCCCACCCTGCCGTGAAGGAGATCCGCAGAAAAGGACTGATGATGGCGGTTGAACTGGAGGATGAAGCGGCCACCGGCAGGCTGGTGGAACTGTTCTTCGAGCACGGACTGGTCACCGACCGTTTCCTTTTCAGACCATCCGCCTTCCGTATAGCCCCGCCATTGATCATCAGCAGGGAACAGGTCACTGAAACCGCAGAAACCATTCTCAATTGCCTTGATAAACTGTAACCCGCATTATGCCGATATATCGCCTTAACAAAGAGCTGGCCTTTCCTGATCCCTCACTTGCAGAGGAAGAGGGAATCCTTGCCATTGGCGGTGATCTTTCCACGGAACGCCTCGTGCTGGCCTATATGAACGGGATCTTCCCCTGGCCCACCAAAGACGCTCCCCTGCTCTGGTGGTCGCCCGATCCAAGGATGATACTCCTCCCCGACGACTTCAGGGTAAGCCATAGCCTCAGGCAACTGGTAAGGAGCGGGAAATATTCCTATACGGTCGATACCGACTTTGAAAAAGTGATCCACCATTGTGCAAGCATCCCGCGGCATGGCCAGGACTATACCTGGATCACCGATGATATGATCGAAGCATTCATCCGGATGCATCACGAGGGCCTGGCACACTCTGTCGAGACCAGGTACAAAGGAAAACTGGTCGGCGGGCTGTACGGCATATCCATCGGAAGGGCTTTTTTCGGGGAATCCATGTTCTTCATCGAAAGGGATGCTTCGAAATTCGCTTTTTATCAACTAATCAAATTACTGAAGCACTGGGACTTTGAACTGATCGATGCACAACAGGACACCCAGCACCTCCGGAGCCTGGGAGCAATAAGCATCCCGCGGAATGAGTTCCTTGTGAGGCTGGGCAGTGCAGTGGCGCATCCGACATTTAAAAGCAACTGGAATAATTTTTTATAAGATGAGAAAATATCAAAGGGAATATATGGAAATGGCTATCAGGCTGGCCAGGCAGAATGTTAAAAGCGGCAAGGGTGGTCCTTTCGGGGCGGTCATCGTGAAAGATGGGCAGGTCATCGCTTCAGCCATGAATGAGGTCATCGCTGACGATGATCCGACAGCGCATGCAGAAGTGGTGGCTATTCGAAGAGCATGCAAGGAGCTGGGCACCTACCAGCTGCAGGGTTGTGACATCTATTCCAGTTGTGAGCCATGCCCCATGTGCCTTGGTGCCATATACTGGGCCAGGCCTGAAAAAGTTTATTTTGCGGCTAACAGGAAAGATGCGGCCGGGTCAGGCTTCGACGATGACTTCATCTATGACGAGATCAGCATTGATCCGGAAATGCGAAAGATCCCCTTTGTGAACGTGATGCGGGATATGGGCATTGAAGCATTCAAAGAATGGGATGAAAGCGGCCTGAAGATCAACTATTGATATTGGAATTTTTAATGTTTGGGCAGCTGCTTCAGTTAAGAAAACTTAACACCTAGCATCCAACACCTAACACCATAAAGTGTTATCTTCGCAGCCTGTTTAAACAGATAAACCAATCGCACCTTATGAAAATAACCATAGTCGGATCGGGATACGTAGGACTGGTCACGGGTACCTGTTTTGCTGAAGTTGGCATAGAAGTCAGCTGTGTTGATGTCGATAAAAACAAGATCGAGGGATTAAAAAAGGGTATCATCCCGATATACGAGCCCGGGCTTCAGCCCATGGTCGAACGGAATGCGGGTAAAGGAAGGTTGCATTTCACTACCGATCTTGCCTCCACGCTCGAAGGTTGCAAGGTGGTGTTTATTGCTGTTGGCACCCCCCCGGGCGAAGACGGGAGCGCCGACCTGCAGTATGTCCTGGATGTTGCCCGCGAAGTAGGAAGGAATATGAAGGAATATATCCTGCTTGTGACAAAAAGCACCGTTCCTGTGGGTACCGCAGAAAAGGTACGCTCGGCCGTAAAGGAAGAACTCGACAGGCGCAAGGCGAACATCGACTTCGATGTGGCCTCCAACCCCGAGTTCCTGAAGGAGGGCGCCGCCATAGAGGATTTCCTCAAACCCGACCGTATCGTGATAGGAACGGAATCGGAAAAGGCCATGGAGATCATGCAAAAGCTGTACAAGCCCTTTACCCTGAACGGACATCCACTGATATTCATGGATATCCCTTCTGCAGAAATGACAAAATATGCCGCCAATGCCATGCTGGCCACCCGGATAAGCTTTATGAACGAGGTGGCCAACCTCTGCGAGATCATGGGGGCCAATGTGGATATGGTACGAAAAGGCATCGGCAGTGACCCGCGCATTGGGAACAAATTCATTTACCCCGGGACAGGATATGGCGGTTCTTGTTTCCCGAAAGACGTAAAAGCCCTGATCAGGACTGCCAAAGAGAATAACTACACTATGGAGCTTTTACAGGCCGTTGAATCTGTGAACGACAGGCAAAAAGAGGTCCTCTACCACAAAGCCATGGCATATTTCAAGGGAGAGATGAAAGGCAAAAAGATCGCCATGTGGGGCCTTTCGTTCAAGCCGCAGACCGACGATATGCGTGAAGCCCCTTCCCGTACCCTGGTAAAATTATTCCTTGAGGCGGGTTGCACGATCACAGCATATGATCCCATCGCCATGGACGAGGCAAGAAAAATATTCGGCGATAAGGTCGCGTTCGCCGATGATATGTATGATGTTCTGGACGATGCGGATTGTTTGTTGCTGGTAACGGAATGGAAAGAATTCAGGGTTCCCGACCTGCAGAAGATGAAAGAACTCATGAAGCAACAGGTGGTATTTGACGGTCGCAATATCTATGACGGAAAAGATATGCGCAACAATGGTTTCGACTATTTCGCCATAGGCAAATAAAACATTATGAAAAAGAAAATTCTGGTCACCGGTGGGGCCGGCTTCCTGGGTTCCCACCTATGCGAAAGATTGCTCAGGGACGGTCACGAGGTGATCTGCCTAGACAATTATTTTACGGGCAGCAAAGAAAACATACTGCACCTGATCGGCAATCCGTTTTTCGAGGTGATCAGGCACGACATCACCATGCCCTTCTACATAGAGGTTGATGAGATCTATAACCTGGCCTGTCCGGCTTCCCCGATCCATTACCAGTTCAACCCCATCAAGACCATCAAAACATCCGTAGCCGGTAGCATAAACATGCTTGGCCTTGCAAAGCGCATCGGGGCCAGGATACTGCAAGCATCAACAAGTGAAGTTTATGGCGATCCGGATGTGCACCCGCAAACCGAGGATTACTGGGGAAATGTAAACCCGATCGGATCACGTGCCTGCTACGATGAAGGGAAGCGTTGTGCGGAGGCGCTGTTTGTAAATTACCACCAGCAAAACAAGGTAAGGATCAAGATCGCACGCATCTTCAATACTTACGGTCCGAGGATGGACCCCAACGACGGTCGTGTGGTCAGCAATTTTATTATGCAGGCCCTCCGCGGGGAGGATATCACCATTTACGGATCAGGCAAGCAAAGCAGGAGCTTTTGCTATGTCGATGACATGATCGACGCCCTTGTCCTGCTGATGGAAACCGACGATGGCTTTACAGGTCCGGTAAATCTCGGTAACCCTGAGGAGATGAGCATGCTCGACCTCTGTTCGATGGTGGTGGAACTGACCGGTTCAGCATCGGGAATCACCTTCGGGGAACTTCCGGAAGATGACCCCATGCAGCGCCAGCCGGATATCAGCCTGGCAAAGAAAGCACTGAACTGGCAGCCGACGACCCGGATGAGGGATGGATTGAAAAATACGATTGAATATTTCAGGCAATTAATTTCTGCACAATGATGAAAGTACTTGTAACCGGCGCGAACGGACAACTCGGCATGGCCCTGAGGCAGGAATCCAGGGAGAACAATGCTTTTGATTTCCTGTTCACCGACCTGGAAGACCTCGACATCACAGATTACCATGCTGTAGAGAAAACCATCACCGAATGGGGAGCCGGGGTAATTGTAAATGCCGCCTCGTACAATGCCGTTGACAGGGCAGAAGATGACCCCATGGATGCCCTGCGCATCAACGGAAAGGCCGTACAGGGGCTTGCGGGACTGGCAAGAAAACACAACTGCAGCCTGGTCCATGTATCAACTGATTATGTCTTCGACGGTAGAAAGGGAAGCGCATATACAGAATTGGACGAACCGCATCCCCGTTCCAAATATGCCCACTCAAAAATGATAGGCGAACAGGCCCTGCATACGGCAGCCCCGAATGCAGCACTTATTCGAACATCCTGGCTTTATTCAGAATTTGGACATAATTTTGTTAAAACCATCCGAAAACTGGCCGCAGAACGTGATGAGTTGAAGGTGGTGAACGACCAGTTCGGCACACCAACCTATGCCGGCGACCTGGCCAAAGCGATATTGAAGGTCATCCCCGGCATATGTAATTTTGGTGAAGTACGGACTTATCACTACTCGAACGCAGGCCTGACCAACTGGGCTGAATTTGCAGAAGCCATTGTGGTCTATTCAAGGTTGAAGTGCAGGATCATCCCTGTCAGCACAAAGGAATACGGCCTGTCGAAAGCTGAACGCCCGGCATACAGCCTGCTTGACACGAGCAGGATCAGAAAAGACTTTGATCTCCATATCCCGGAATGGCGGGAATCCCTTAAAATATGCATTAACAAGTTAGAAAAAGAATAAATATGAACGACGCAACTAAAATAGCCATGGAGAATGCCAGCACCTGGCTGAACGGAAACATCGACGAAAAGAGCAAAGAAAGCATCCGTAACATGATGGAGCATGACCCGCAGGAACTCACCGAGTCTTTTTACCGCGACCTGGAATTCGGTACGGGAGGTCTCAGGGGCATCATGGGCGTCGGGACCAACAGGATGAACCGCTATACCGTCGGCATGGCCACACAGGGCCTGTGCAATTACCTCAGGAGGGTATATGCGGATAAAGAGGAGATCCGTGTAGCCATTGCCCATGATTCCAGAAACAATAGTCCGGAATTTGCCCGGATCACGGCAGAAGTATTCTCGGCCAACGATATTAAAGTATATCTCTTTGACGGGCTCAGGCCAACACCGGAACTTTCCTTCGCCATACGGCATTACGGTTGCCAGAGCGGCGTGGTGATCACCGCGTCGCATAATCCGAAAGAGTACAATGGATATAAAGCATATTGGGACGACGGTGCACAGCTTATTCCGCCACACGACAAGAATGTGATCGAGGAGGTAAGGAAGATCAAAACCTTCGATGAGGTAAAATTCAGCGGCCGTGAGGAACTTATCCAGCTTATCGGGGAAGAAACCGACCTGGTTTACCTCGACCTGCTTAAACAGCTGTCACTCAGCCCTGATGTGATCCGTGAATATCACGATATCCCCATCGTATACACACCACTTCACGGTACAGGGGCCGGCATGGTGCCGCGTTGCCTTGAAAACTTTGGTTTTACCAACATCAGCCTGGTGGAGGAACAGGCCATCCCCGACGGGAACTTCCCGACCGTAAAATCCCCTAATCCGGAAGAATCCTCGGCACTGGAAATGGCCATCGCGAAAGCCCGCCTGGAAGGTGCTTCACTGGTCATGGCCACCGACCCGGATGCCGACAGGGTGGGCATAGCCGTTAAGGACAGGGATGGCGATTTTATCCTGCTCAACGGAAACCAGACAGCAGCAGTGCTGCTGTATTACATATTCAGGAAATGGAAGGAGAATGGCAAGATCACAGGGAAGGAATATATGGTGAAGACCATCGTTACTTCTGAGCTTCTTATCGATATAGCCGGGAAATATGGTATTGAAACCTACGATGTGCTGACCGGTTTCAAATGGATCGCCGACATCATCCGCAAGAACGAAGGCATCAAGACCTTCATTGCCGGCGGTGAAGAAAGCTATGGCTACATGGTCGGTGATTTTGTCCGTGATAAGGATGCCGTCAGCTCCTGTGCCATGATCGCTGAAGCTGCCGCCTGGGCGGCATCACAGGGCAAGACCATATATGACATCCTGCTCGACATTTACATGGAATTCGATTTATACCTTGAAAGCCTCATTGCAGTGGTTAAAAAAGGCATGTCGGGAGCCGAAGAGATCGCTGCCATCATGAAGGGTTTCAGGGAAAATCCCCCGGCCCGGATCAATGGCAGCAATGTGATCCTGATCAAGGATTACCAGCTTTCGCTTGAAAAGGACCTTGTAAAAGACATTGAGAAGCCTATCGACCTCCCCAGGTCAAATGTACTCCAGTTCTTCCTTGAAGACGGCAGCAAGATCAGCATGCGCCCATCAGGAACAGAGCCTAAGATCAAGTTCTATTTCAGTGTAAAAGGAGAATTGAATGACATCGGCGAATTCGAAAACCGAAAACTGGAACTGGAAACCAGGATCAGGAAGATCACTGAGGACCTGAAACTTTAGCTTTAGTACTTTATCAGCTTCGCGCTTACGGCTGCTTTTGCATTTTCCAGCCTGAGAAAATAGATCCCTCCGGGTATGTCCCCGAGTTCATCGAGCAGTATAGAATTATGGCCGCTGTTATGGGTATAAGATTGTGCTTTCAATTTCCTTCCTGTGAGGTCGACAAGGCTTAACTCCACGACTCCGGGCTCACCGGCGGTGAAGGCCAGGTTTACAGAGGTCGTAAAAGGATTCGGATATGCAGAAATTCCATCAAAGAAATTTACATCGTCCTGTTCGTATACCGAAAGCAGGTTTGCTTCCATGAAATCCGGGATACCGTAACCGATCTTGTTATCGGGCGCATCAGCCAGGCTGGCACTCTGTTTTACCATTTCGATGAGTTCCATATTCGTCTTATCAGGCATGGATTGCCACAGGCAGGCCATCATGCCGGCAATAATGGGTGAGGAAAGGGAGGTCCCGTTCCCCCAGGTGAATGTTCCCGAATAACTTGCAAAAAAATATGTCCCTTCTCCCTGCGCAGCCACATCCGGCTTTATCCTGCCATCGGAAGTTGGCCCGTTGCCGCTTGAGATCCAGGGTATGCCCTGTGAATTCACCGCGCCGACAGACAATACGCTGTCGCCATCTGCAGGTGCCGTGATATAAAACCAGGCTGAAGTACCTGAATTTCCCGCACTGGTTGAAAGGATCATGCCTTTACTGGCTGCGATGTCGGCACCGATGGTAATGGGTGTGGTATTCCCGTCCATATCTTCGTATGTATGGTTCTGGGATGCATCATCAAACTCACTGTACCCCAGCGAAGTGTTGAGCACATCACATCCCACGCTATCGGCATATTCCGCTCCCGAAACCCAGTTGTATTCCTCGATAATGTATTCCGTTGCAGCATCTTCCGTGCGCAACAGGTAATACGATGCTTTGGGTGCAGTCCCGATAAGTTCACCGGGGTAATTGCCAGCCATGATCGACAGTACGCCGGTACCATGAAAATGCTTGTCGAACATGATGGGACCACCGTCAACAAAGTCTTTGGTTCCCAGCACCCTGTTCTCCGACCACAGGCTGTCAAAAACAGCAGCATTGTCGGCCTGGTCGAAACCTGAATCCAGCACACCGATCACCATGCCTTCTCCCCTGAAGCCTTTTTCATGCAACTCGTCACCACGGACCATATCGATCTGGTTGAAAGATGCGCCGTAGTCGAAAAACTGGCTGCTTTTCATTCCTGTCTCTGCTGAGGGCAGCGCTCCATATGCTTCATTCCTGAAAAACTCCTTGCTGCCGGCATCACCGGCGCTTTTGACACTTGCTTTGGTTACACTTGCAACATATGGCAACAAAGAAATAGCACTGATAACAGAAGCATTATCGGTCTCGATAGTCACTCCGTTCAACCATTTCGTTGGGTTGAGTATATTGGCTCCTGTCTTCCGCACCCCTGCAATGTATGCGGGGTTTACCGGGAGGTCGCGTATGTCGATCGCAATGCCCTGGGCATTCCTGCGGTCGATGGCCCGCTGCGAAAGATATTCCTCCGGGTTGTTTAAAGAATAAGGTGAATTATCCTTATCCGAGAACTGTACATAATATTTATCAGGTGCAACCTGGGCACCCAACTGAAGATATGATATTGCGAGAGCAATGAATATTATTGTTAATCTGGTCATTTTGTATATTTTTGATACAGCATAAGTTAATATGGATCTTTAAAGGGCAATCCGTTTGGGTAAAAGTACAAATTTAAGGCCAAATTGATCCACGCTATAAACCTTTCATTAGCAGCGATATATAGTATAACATTTTAACTAAAACAATTGTTCAGCAAGCGTTGTATAGATTTTGTGAGGTATAAAACTTGCATTAAGAAAGTAAATCGTAGTATTTTTACAACAGCTTTTTGATTAAGTTATAAGATTTGGTTAAGGACTGTGCTTTTCCCGTCTGCTTTTTGCACAGTCCTTTTTTTATTTCCTAAAATTATTACATTCGCTTATCAGTTTAATTGGTTGAATCAGTTAAATCAGTAATTGGTTGATTCAGGGTAATTGTCATCCCTGTAAGTTACTTAAAACTCTAAACCATTACCTATTAACTAACTCAAAACTTAATGAATGAGAATCGACATCATATCCATATTCCCCGCTATGTTTGACGGCCCATTCAGCCATTCGATCATTAAAAGGGCGGTTGACAAGGGGCTTGCAGAGATAAAGCTGCACGATCTTCGGGATTACAGTGAAGATAAGCACAGGAGTGTGGATGATTATGCTTTTGGCGGAGGGGCCGGCATGGTCATGGGCTGTGAACCCATAGCGGCCTGCATTGAAGACCTTAAATCGCAAAGGGAATACGATGAGGTGATCTTTCTTACCCCCGATGGTGAAGTGCTGGACCAGGGAATGGCCAATGCGCTTTCGTTGAAAGGCAATATCATCCTCCTCTGCGGGCATTATAAAGGTGTAGATGAGCGGGCAAGGGAACTGTTCATCACAAAAGAGGTCTCTATTGGCGATTATGTGCTCAGCGGCGGGGAACTGGGTGCTGCCGTGCTGGTCGACAGCATTGTGCGCCTCATTCCCGGGGTACTGGGCGATGAAACCTCTGCCCTCTCCGATTCATTCCAGGACAATCTGCTCTCCCCTCCCGTATACACAAGGCCCAGGGAATTCCGAGGGCTCAAAGTCCCCGATATCCTGCTTTCGGGCCATCAGGCAAAGATCGATGAATGGCGCCACGAACAGGCCCTGGAACGCACCCGAAAACGCCGGCCGGACCTGCTTGAGCCATGAGTGCCGGGTGACGATTTCTGAATTTATCCAACATACGGCATCCATAATCCAGGATCTTTGTCGTATATTTACATAAACCAAATATTTTAAGTTATGGAAACCCTGGCATTAATACTGATCATCCTGGCAGCCGTATTTGCACTTTACTGGACATTCAGGATCAAAAAATTAATTCCCAAGCTGATCAACCTGGGAATGGTACTTGGTATTGTCATCCTGATGATCCCGCAACTGAAACTTTTTGAAACAGGGCTCTACATCTACCTTGGCTTCCTGGTCGTCGCCTTTTTCTATGGCCTGGCCGATCCCAGGCGCAGCCTGATCGACAGGCTGGTGATCTGCCTGATGTCAGCAGGGATCTTTCTGTTCTGGCTATGGACTGTGAATCACTGGGCAGGAAATACCATTTATATGCCTGTTTTCGTGCTCTTGATCGCGCTGGCAGGAATGATCACTAAAACCAAACTTCGTAATGAGCTCGGTTTCCTGGTGATCATCACCATGGATGCGATCGCTATTTTATTGAGCATGTAACCCTGGCAGATATAATAAATAAGTCATTTGACATAATTTCAGTAGATGGAAACGAATAATATCATACTAAACATATAAATTATGGAACTGTTTTTAAAGGCTAAACACTGGCAATTGTTTCTTTTCAATTTTGCCATTCCCTTCTTTCTCTTTCTATTGGGCATCGTATTTATGATCGGAGTGGCGGCCAGCAGACAATTTAATGATCCTGACTTCCCTTTTCTAATGATTCCCTTCTTTGTGGGCATTGGATTACTGGCATCAGCTGTACAATACCTCTGGACATGGGCTGCGGGCATAAACCTCAACAAAAGGCTCCCGGAAGAACTCAGGCTGAATACGACTTTATTTAAAGTCTGCTTCTTTTACCCTATATTCTTTGCACTTTTCTTCATCCTGTTATTCCTGATCAGTATCTACCCCGAACCAGGTTTCAAGCTTATATACCTTCTGCTTATCCCTTTCCACCTATTCTCCGTTTTCTGTAGCTTTTATTGCTATTATTTTGTAGCACGGGTGATCAAGACCAATGAAATGGACAGGTATACAAGCATATCCGATTATATCGCCGAGATCTTTATGGTCTGGTTCTTTTTTATCGGCATCTGGTTCCTCCAGCCCAAGATCAATAAAATTATATCAGAATCAGATAATCAGGAGGTTACAGGGCAATAATTTTATTCCATTATACCCCTGCACCTTGCACCCTGCACCCCGCGTCCATCCGTAATCTGAATTCCAGCAACGAATTCTTGAAAATTATTTTGATAATTGATAAAAGACACGTATTTTTGCAGCCGTTTTTGAAATAACCTTTTAATACGCGCGTGATGAGCAAGAATGAGTTAATTAAGTTTGTAGAGGACCAGGTAGAAGTAAAAGAATTCCCCGATTTCAAGGCCGGTGACACCATTACCGTTACTTATAAGATCAAAGAAGGGGAAAAAGAACGTTTACAGAACTACCAGGGCGTAGTGTTGCAGCGTGTTGGAAGCAAACCCAATGAAACTTTTACCGTTAGAAAGATATCCAGTGGGATAGGCGTGGAAAGGATCTTCCCGACCTCATCTCCCTTCATTGAAGAGATCAAGGTGAATAAAAGAGGCGTTGTACGCAGGGCCAGGATCTTTTATCTCCGCGGGCTTAAAGGTAAGAAATCAAGGATCAAAGAAAAGAGAGTTTAGAGAAAACCACGATAAAACATCCATCCCCTTCGATTATTCGGAGGGGATTTTTTTATGTTTTTCGCTGCCGCAGCACTTCATAAAGCAGTACCCCCGCTGCCACAGAAACATTCAATGACCCGATCTTCCCTTTCTGCGGGATGCTGACAAGGCTGTCGGAGATCCTTAAGAGATTTGCAGACACACCCGTATCTTCCGAACCCATAATAATGGCGAGGGGAAGATCGAGTTTCTCATCATAATGTTCCACACTCCCCTTTTCAGAGGAAGATACAATCTTCAGACCGCTGTTTTTGAGGAATTTTACCGTATTCTCGAGGCTGTCGGCACGGCATACAGGAATAATATTCAGTGCCCCGGCCGAGGTTTTCATGGCATCTTCATTGATCGCAGCAGAACCTTTTGATGGGATAAGGATGGCGTGCACTCCTGCACTTTCTGCCGTACGGGCGATCGCCCCGAAATTACGCACATCCGTCACATGGTCGAGGACAAGGATAAGCGGGGTGTCCCCCTTCTCAAAGATCCCGGGCAGGATCTGTTCGATGCTGTGATAGGATATACGCGACTGGAATGCGATCACCCCCTGGTGGTTCTTCCTGGTGATCCTGTTCAGCCGGTCAATGGGGACAAGCTGCAGGGGTACGTCGTACTGCCGCACCTTTTCCATGAGTTCATGGAACAGCTCCCCCCTCAAGCCCTTTTGCAACAGAATCTTATCCAATTCCTTGCCGGCATCGAGCGCTTCAAGCACAGGCCGTATCCCGAATATCATCTGATCATTCTTCATCTGGTGCGATTAGCCTCAAAGATAAAAAATACCCCGATCTGTGCAACCTTTTCTATACATGCCTTGTCTGATATTATGAGCAATCGTTATAAAAGCTTTGGAAAACAACCCGGTTCGAACATCTTGATAAGTCTTGTAATTTAATTCCAACCCTTTTCAAACCCGTTTTTCAAAGCTTTTTTTTTGTTTTTTAGATATAGTCAATACCTTTAAGCCTTCGAAATTGTAAATAAACAAATCATGAAAAAGTTTTCTTTATTCCTGCTTGGATTGTTACCCTTGATTCTTTTCGCACAGCTACCATCAACATTTGACCTGCGCGACTACGACGGTGAAAATTATGTTACCAGTGTCAAATCGCAGCAGGGTGGAACATGCTGGACTCACGGGGCGATGGCTGCCATGGAAGGCAACCTGCTGATGACAGGTGCCTGGGCTGCTGCCGGGGAAATCGGAGAGCCTGCACTTGCCGAATATCACCTCGACTGGTGGAACGGGTTCAACCAGCATAATAATGATGACGTGGATCCTCCGACAGGATCAGGCCTGGTGGTCCACCAGGGTGGCGACTACCTGGTGACATCCGCATATCTTTCCAGGCTGGAAGGAGCTGTAAGGGATATCGACGGCCAGTCTTATAACACACCTCCATTAAGGCATGACGCCAGCTACCACTACTTTTATTCCAGGGAGATCATCTGGATGGTAGCAGGAGAGAACCTTGAAAACATCGACCTCATCAAGCAAACGATCATGGATTACGGTGTGCTGGGGACATGTATGAGCTGGAACGGGGATTTCTACAACAGCAGCACCAATTCCCATTACCAGCCTCCCTCTACCACAAATGATCCTAACCATGCGGTTGCCATCATTGGCTGGGACGACAATTTTGTGACGGAAGCTCCTGATCCCGGTGCATGGCTGGTCAAAAATTCCTGGGGTAGCAGCTGGGGCGATGACGGTTATTTCTGGATCTCCTACTACGATAAGCATGCATGCCAGCATCCCGAAATGGGGGCCATCTCTTTCCAGGATGTTGAGCCATTGCAGTATAATATCGTCAATTATCATGATTATCATGGCTGGCGCGATACTAAAACAGGTACCACAGAGGCATTTAACGCATTCGTTGCCGATCAGGACCAGCTCATTAGAGCGGTCAGCTTTTTTACTGCAGTGGATGATGTAGAATATACACTATCCATATACTCGGATTTCGATGGCACAAACCTTGACGGACATATCCTCAGCCGCATAGGGACAGCCGAATACAAAGGCTTCCATACAATCGACCTTGACGCCTCGATCGAGATGAGTACGGGAAACAGTTTTTATGTGTACCTGTCGCTCTCAGATGGTGGCCATGCCTACGACCGTACCAGCATTGTTCCGGTACTGCTCGGCGCCGACACCAGGACACTGGTGGAGTCTTCGGCCAGCCCCGGGGAAAGTTATTACATGACCGCCAAGGGATGGGAAGATTTCTATTATTATGACGATCCATCCGGATATGATTCTACAGGTAACTTCTGCATAAAGGCGCTTTCGATATACCTGCCTACAGGCATAGGGGAAGAGCATGACGATACTGGCTTTGAGCTCTTACAGAATACACCCAATCCTTTCAGTGCGTCAACAAGGATACATTTTACCCTTGCGCAAAGTGCCAATGTTCAGCTTTATATTTTTGATATGAGCGGCAGGCTGATCCTTACCCTTGCTGATGGTCAGTTGCAGCATGGCGAACATGCTTTCACCTGGGATGCCGGCGATACGGAAAACGGCATTTACTTCTGTAAACTTGTTGTAAACGGGAAATCTGCATCGAAGAGGATGGTCCTGATGCGCTGATGCGGGATTAACGCCTCCAGTTGTTTACCATATTGTACCACTTCTCTTTATAGCCGGGAGATTTGATAAGACTGTAATCATTTTCGGTAAAGGGGTTGATGACTTTCACGAAACGAAGCCTGATGGAGTTTTTATTGCCTTTCTCACCGTAGATCCATTCTTCCACTCCTTTTCCCCTGTAAACGATGCGGGGAGGTCCATATACAATGTATATGATTCCCCGGTCGGTCTTCCAGCCCTCAAGATATGACGTAAAGTAATTGTTGGCATCCACTACCCTGCCGTAGTACTTCTGTATCATGGCCCGCGCCCTGATCGGGTTACCGGATATTCCCAGCCAGAAATTATCTATTGCCAGTTTAACATCTTCAGCTTCCTGCAACTCCCTGAACTCGGTAACCGTGGTGATATAGCGGAGTGGTTGCAGCATCTGTTCGGTAAAAACAACCCTGGGGAATCCGTCATCAAAACGGAAAAGGGTGTATCCCCCCCTGCTGACGGTATCCGTCTGGAAATGATAAAACCCTGCTTCGGGCAGGCTGAAGGAAGTGCTTCTTCCCTCCCGGGCATTCAAAACGAATATACTGTCGGCCGAATAATCGAAATTCGTTTCCGTCTCTTCAAGAAAAGGGGGCAGGGCCATTGGGAAGTCCCTGTGGTAATACCGAACATAAATTTTCGTAATAAGAGTATCGGCAAGCTCAAGAAGATATACCTCATCCCGGCCTGCAAGATTTGAGAAAACGATCTCCCCGGCTTCATTCTTCAGGAGAAAATCGTTCCTGGAGTATGGTTCAGTGTTATCCAGCACCAGGAAGTTTTGTACTGCATCCACCCTGTTCATATCGGTCAGTTCGAGCTTCAGGATGTATTTTCCCTTTCCCGGATAACGCACTGGAAACCTAATAAGGGTATCAGTAATAAAAAGCGTACTGTCGAGGATCAGCAGGCTGCTGCTGTCGAGAATACTCTTTGATTCATAGTTCTCAAAAAGATCATATTTCAGCAGGGCCTTGCGATAATCCCTTCCACTGGCATCGTCATGTTTTGCAACCAGGTCGGCCATGATCACGGAAACGAATACTTCTGCTTTTGTTTCCCCAGTATTAAAGGCAACAGCAGGTATCTCCGTGAAGGTAGTATTATCGTATTGTCCGGATAGGTTGTACAGGCTGAGCCTGTTCAAACCCGAGCAGGATGACAGGATCAATGCAGGAATGAACAGGAAAAGAAGTTTTTTCATTCATCTTCCTCCCCACCATCATTATCAGGAAGAAGGTCATTTGGAATGCTTTTGGTTGTTTTAGCACCCAGTTTTCTGAGCTTCTCAACCTTGCCAATTACGTTGCCTCTTCCCGATACCAGCTTATTGTGCGCTTCTTCCCAGGTTTTCTGGGTCCTGCTGATGTGTTTCCCCAGATTTTCCAGGTCATCCAGGAATAAAACGAACTTATCGTAAAGTTTCCCCCCTTCATCGGCAATTCGTTCGGTATTCCTGGTTTGTTTCTCATGTTTCCAGATGGAACCAACTGTCATCAAGGTAGCCAGGAGCGTTGTGGGACTAACGATCACAATCTGTTTTTCCCATGCATAGGAAAAGAGGTCCGGAGTTTCCTGAACAGCCAGGCTGAAGGCTGATTCAAGTGGCATAAACAACAACACAAAATCAGGCGTATCCAATTTATCCGCCAGATGATAATTTTTTTCAGCAAGGAATTTCACATGTTCCCGCACTGAATGAATATGGGCTTTTACCGACCTTTCTTTATCTTCCTCACTTTCTGCATTCACAAATGCCTCATAGGCAGTAAGTGAAACCTTGGAATCAATAATGATGTGTTTGTTATCGGGCAGGTTTACCACAACATCCGGTTTGATCAATTCATTCTTATCATTCCTGTAACTCTTTTGTTTTTCATATTCTTCGCCCTGTAAGAGACCGGAACGTTCAAGAAGGCGATCCAAAATCATTTCCCCCCAGTTTCCCTGCTGTTTACTGTCGACTTTCAATGCACGGGTCAGGTTATTGGCCTCTTCGCTGATCCTCTGATTGAGTTCAACCAGTTTTTCAATTTCCACTTTCAGGCCAGAACGTTCTTTCAGTCCTTTTTCATACGTTTCATTCACGGTTTTTTGGAAAGTATCGATCTTCTCCTTTAAGGGACTGACAACTTCGGTAATGCTTTTTCTGTTGAATTCAGAGAAATCAGCAGTATTCTCCTTCAGTATTTTAGTTGCAATATTCTCAAATTCCAGCTTGAATTTCTCCTGTAGTTTTTCTACTTCCTGCTTGTAATTATCATACTGTTCCTTGAGTGATTTTTCCCTTTCGCCTGCCACGGCCAGTTGCCGACCCAGATCTGTCCCTTTCGCCCTTTCCTCTTCCAGGCTCTTTTCCATCCCGTTAATCCTCTCAATTGCTGTTGACAGCCGTTCCCTGTTAAGATCCAGCTCTTTTTCCAGGGCCCTTCTGGAAGATGCATTCCTGCTCTGGGCAAAAAGCCAGGCAATGGCTGCCCCAAAAATCAAGGTTGCCCCGGATACGATATAAATCATGCTTTCCATAAATTGTAAAAGTAGGAAAAATTGCTTATTTTTATACACCCGTCAACACTAAAATACACAACATGATAAGGCTAAAATATTTCCTGAGCTTCTTCATAGGCACGCTGGTGTATACCGGTATTTTTGCCCAGGTCGACACGCCGCCGAGTCCTTATGGCGGCAGCAGCCTGATGAAAGAGTTCATCTGCAATGAAATGATCTACCCTCCCGAAGCCATGAAAGATAAGATCCAGGGCACGGTAGAGGTCACCATAACCGTAATGCAGGATGGCAAAGCCCTCAACCATCATGTCACCGGTTCAGTTTATCCCGATCTTGATGCAGAGGCACTCCGCATTTCAAAACTTTTGCTGTTCTATCCTGCGGTAAAAAACGGCAGCTATATCATTGAAAATATTACGATCCCTGTCAAGTTCAATGTGAAAAAGTATAAAAGGAATTGCAAAAACAAAGGGCTGGATGATTTTGAGCAGTATAGCGGTCCGGCCGACTCAAGTTTAAAGGTCTATCCCACCGGCTCCGTTGACAGGGCACCCAGGCCGGTCTTCAAGGATCCTGCCATGAACTTTGGAAAATATATCAGCCAGAACCTCAAATACCCTGATATCGCTTATAAGCAGAGCATCACCGGGGATGTTGAACTTTCCTTTGTGGTAGAAACAAGTGGCAGGATATCTAATATTGAAGTTGTCAACCCCCTGGGGGGAGGATGTACTGAAGAAGCCATAAGCCTTATAAACCAGCTTCTGTGGAGCCCAGGGATGTACAAGGGGATGGCTGTACGCACCTCTCTCAGTGCCAGGATCTCATTTAACCTCGAAAATAACTCCAACCACCAGTATCTTCCCAATAACACCAATACCACAATGTAATACCTATGATGCGTATTGGACTCCTTTCCGACACACATGGCTGGATCTATCCCGGCATATATGATTTTTTTGCTGATTGCAACGAGATCTGGCATGCCGGCGACATTGGCAATGCCGCGACATATGATACGCTTAGTCGTTTCAGGCCGGTGCGGGCAGTATTCGGCAATATCGATGGCCATGATGTACGGCTACTTTGCCCGGAGGTGCAGCTGTTCCATTGTGATAAGCTCAAGGTAATGATGAAGCACATAGGAGGTTACCCCGGCAGATATGAAAGGAGTGTGAAAGAACTTTTACAGAAGGAAGGACCGGATCTATTCATCTCCGGTCACTCCCATATCCTGAAGGTGATGTACGACAATAAACACGGGCTCATGCACATGAATCCGGGTGCAGCAGGCAGAAGCGGCCTGCACAGCAAGATCACCTGCCTGCGTTTTTCAGTGCAAGGCAAAGACATCGGGGATCTTGAAATACTCGAGAAAGACAGGAAAGCCCTCTGATTACCGTAACCTGTCGGCAGCGCGAACCAGTTTTTCGTCTTTACGGATAAACCTGAGTGCAAGCACCAGGAAGACAAGGGGAAGGATGCTAAGGTAGATCCCGGCTTCGGTGACATAATCGGCCGTTGTTTCAATCATCCCCTCAAGCTCAGGAACATAGTAAAAGAACACCAGGGCAAGGAAAACAATGTTCAGTAAAACGCCGAACCTGATCAGCCGCATCTGTGCCAGACGGTTCTTATAAATAAATATTGTAACGAACGCCAGAAAGCCTGTTATGCCCATCAGTGCTGCCAGGGGCAAGGTATTGGGCCATTCTGCATCGTACTGGTACTGTTCGGCTACTTCGAGCACAGTAAGCTTCACGTAGTAGAATTCACCGAGAAGGCTTGCGACCGGAAAGAAGAACACAGCCAGTGCGCTACCGAAGGCAAGAAAGAGGAATATGGATTGTATGCGCTGTATCATTTTAAAAAATATTTCAGCAAAGATAAAAAACTTGCTTTTGAAAAATATTATTATATTTGCAGTGTCAATTGGATTTCATATCCAGGTATATTCCTTTATATCCGTTTATTAATTTAATTCATTGCTCATATTTCGATTTCGCAATAAACCCTCCGGGGAAAATTGTGTGGACATCTCCACAATCAATTAACATCAATTATATATGTACGACATTATAGAACTAAGTGGGAAGCTGGTCACCGAACTGAAGGAGATCGCAAAAGAACTGAACATTCCCAAGTACGAAAAACTTTTAAAGCAGGATCTGATATACAAGATTTTAGATCAACAGGCGTTGAACCCTACTCCCGACGTATTAAAAAAGGAGAAATCCGAGAAGAAGGGCAAACGCCGCGGGCGACCCCCCAAGGCCAAGAATGATCCTCCGAAAGCTGAAGGACCGAAAAGTGAAACAGAAGCTAAGCCTGAAACCGGCTCCAAAGAAAAAGAAGATAAGACCAGGCGCAGGGGACGCAGGTCTAAGAACGAAAAAACAGATTCGCACGAGTTTTCCAATACAAAGAAAGAAGCAACTCCTGCGGAAAAACCCAGAGAGTCGTCGCACGACAAACCGCGCATTCAGCCTCAGCAACATGATAAGGACAAGCATCGCCACAAAGATTTTACCCGCAGGGAAGATGAAACATATGCCGAATTCGACGGTGTCGTAGCCAGCGAAGGAGTACTTGAGATCATGCCGGACGGTTACGGTTTCCTGCGCTCATCGGATTATAATTACCTGAACTCGCCCGATGATATCTATGTGAGCCAGTCGCAGATCAAACTTTTCGGACTGAAGACAGGCGATACCGTGAAAGGCAGCATCCGTCTGCCAAAGGACGGGGAGAAATATTTTCCGCTGATCAAGGTAGAAAGCATTAACGGAAGGTCACCCGAAGAAGTCAGGGACAGGATACCCTTTGATTTTCTTACTCCTCTCTTCCCCGAAGAGAAATTCGACCTTTCGAATAACCCCAATGCCGACGAAGCCATGTCAACCCGCATCATCGATATGTTCACTCCGATCGGAAAGGGACAGCGCGGATTGATCGTTGCACAGCCAAAAACAGGTAAGACCATCCTGTTGAAATCAGTGGCAAATTCCATCGCACATAACCACCCCGAGGCATATCTCATTGTATTGCTCATCGACGAGCGCCCCGAGGAAGTTACCGATATGGAAAGGAGTGTGAAGGCTGAGGTGATTTCTTCAACCTTTGACGAACCCGCTGAAAGGCACGTCAAGATCGCCAATATTGTTCTGGAAAAAGCCAAAAGGTTGACCGAGTGCGGACACGATGTAGTAATCCTCCTCGACTCCATAACACGACTGGCAAGGGCATACAATACCGTATCCCCTGCTTCCGGAAAGGTACTTTCGGGTGGTGTTGAAGCCAACGCACTCCAGAAACCCAAGCGTTTCTTCGGAGCAGCCAGGAAGATAGAAGGAGGTGGATCCCTGACTATTATCTCCACTGCGCTGATCGATACCGGATCCAAAATGGATGAGGTGATCTTCGAAGAGTTCAAGGGTACCGGCAACATGGAACTCCAGCTCGACCGCAAGCTGTCGAACAAAAGGATCTATCCTGCTATCGACATCGTTGCTTCAAGTACGCGCAGGGATGACCTGCTGCTTGATAAGGAAACACTGCAGCGCATCTGGATACTCCGAAACCACCTGGCGGATATGAACCCGCTGGAGGCCATGGAGTTCCTGAAAGACAAAATGAAATTCACACAAACGAATGAGGAATTCCTCATCTCAATGAATGGTTAAGAAAAGGCCCTCGATCACTCGAGGGCCTTTTTTAGTTCCGAGTGCCTGATGCCGAGTGAAGAGTAAATAGTGATGCTCTATGATGTTATCTGGTGTGCAATGCTTTGAATATCCCATCCGTCGAAATTGCCGGACGACATCAACAGCAAATTCCTGTTCTTCCAGTCCATGGCGTAAAGCTTTTCAAGCATTTGAGCCGAATCGTCATAAACATGCAGGTCCTCGCGTCCGAATGCCTGCTTCACCATTTTGGTTGTAATGGCAGGGAGTCGTTTAATCTTCAATGCATGCGGGTTGAAGTACACCAGGGCCACATCGGCCATATCCATGCCTCCCTTATACTGGTCGAGGAACGCTTTGCTCAGGCTGCTGTAGGTATGCAATTCCATGCACGCAACCAGTTTCCTTTCGGGATATTGCTCTTTCATCGCTTCAACAGTGGCCCTGAGCTTAGATGGTGCATGGGCAAAATCCAGGAATACGGAGCTTGATCCTGAGGCTGCGATCAACTGCAGGCGCCTGGAGGCACCGGCAAATGTGCTGATCGCCTTTGCAAATGCCTCACCGGATATACCCAGCTCGCTGCACACCTTCATGGCCCCTGCGATATTCTGCATATTGTGTTTTCCAAATACCTGCAAGGGGTATTCTTTCCCTGTATCAAGCAGGTAAGTGATATCGCCCCTTCGTACGAGTTCCGGCAGATCATAGGGTGCCGTCCTGATCCCTGGGTTTATCCCGGCAATGCTCCTCAGGTCAGTGTCGCCCTCAAAATAGGTCAGCAGACCGCCGGGCTCGATCAGTTTGATAAACTGTCTGAACTGGTCTACGTAAACCTGGTAGGTTGGAAAAACATTGATATGATCCCACGCTATTCCTGTGATCAGGGCAACATGGGGCCGGTAAAGGTGGAATTTGGGACGCGGGTCATCCGGGGAGGTCAGATATTCATCCCCTTCCAGCACCATCAGCTCCGCTGTTTCACTGATCCTGACCATCACGTCAAATCCATCGAGTTGCGCTCCTACCATAAAATCGAAATCCACACCCCCTTCGTGCAACACATGCATCACCATGGCCGTTATCGTGGTCTTGCCATGGCTGCCTGCGATCACGATGCGTTTTTTATTCTTCGATTGCTCATACAAAAACTCGGGATAAGAAAAGACCCTCAAGCCAAGCTCCTTTGCCCTGAGCAATTCGGGATTATCCTTTTTTGCATGCATGCCGAGTATGACTGCATCGAGTTCTTTTGTGATCTTCCCGGGAAACCATCCTTCTTCCTCGGGAAGCAGTCCTTTTTTCTTGAGCCGGCTGCGGCTGGGCTCAAAGATCTCGTCATCTGAGCCGCTAATAAGGTATCCTTTCTCATGCAGTGCAAGGGCCAGGTTATGCATCGCACTGCCCCCTATGGCAATAAAATGAAGCTTCATGCTGTTATGATTTGAAATTCAAAGTTAATTTAAATTCTTACCTTTGTTTCACTCAAGGTTTATGATCATGGTTTCTTCCGAAAACACCCGTCTGATCAACGAATTGAATGAACGATTCCAGGATGCCACTGTAGATGAAGTGCTATCGTATTTATCGAATAAGTACGGGAACAAACTGGCATTTGCAAGCAGCCTTGGCCTCGAAGACCAGGTGCTTACCTATTACCTGAGTTCGGTCGGGAGCCAGGCAAAGATATTCACGCTTGATACAGGCCGTCTTTTCCCTGAAACCCTTGACCTGCTCGATAAGACGAACAAGAGGTACGGCCTGAACATTGAAGTTTTCTTCCCTGATCCCGTCCGGGTGGAGGAAATGGTGAACAGCAAGGGGATCAACCTGTTTTACGAGAGTATCGAGAACAGGAAGCTCTGCTGCCATATCCGCAAGATCCTGCCTATGAAACGGGCACTCAAGGGTATCGAAATCTGGATCACAGGCTTGCGTGCCGAACAATCCGTGACGAGGAAAGGCCTTAGCATGGTGACGTGGGATGAGAATTTTGGACTGATCAAGGTCAATCCACTTACCAGCTGGACAGAAGAGGATGTATGGCAGGTGATCAGGGAACACGACATTCCTTACAATCCTCTGCATGACAGTGGATATCCCAGTATTGGATGCCAGCCATGCACCCGTGCCGTTTCACCCGGCGCTGATATCCGCAGCGGCAGATGGTGGTGGGAACTACCTGATAACAAAGAATGCGGATTGCACGAATAAGCTCTACTTATTTAACCAGTTCAAGATATACAGGAAGGTGATCGCTGTAGCCGTCGAGGTAACGCGGGCCTGCATATGTGCGCAAAGGTTTGTAGCCCATGTAGCGTTCATCTTCTGTCAATAAAAACGGTGCACGGAAAATGTGCGCATCTCCTCCCCGAACCCGAAGTCCGTTTTCGCTCAGCAAAGGTGAGGAAACGATCAGCTGGTCGTATACCTCCCAGTCGGATTTATACTTCAGGCTGCCATAATGCTGCCTGTGGTAGTCGTCAAGCATCAGGTTCACCAGGCAGAATGCCTTTCCATCACAGTTCTTCTTAGCCCCCAGTATTTCATGAACGGCGGCATCCGTCGGATTATCGTTCAGGTCGCCTGCAATGATCAGGCGTGGATCCCTGAATACCATACACAACGAATCAATATAGGCCCTGAGCTGTAAAGCTGCTTCGGCACGTTTCGGTTTCGTAGCCTCCACCCCGCCCCAGCGGGATGGCCAGTGGTTGATGAACACGTGCAGGGTATCCGTTTTGAAGATGAGGCCTCGTACATATAATATATCCCTGGTGGCACTTTCCGGGGCAAAAGGAAAGTTTACCGGGATCCAAACCGCAGTATCCGCGCTGAACACCGCCGGGTTATAAAGGAATGCCACATCAATGCCTCTGCTGTCAGGGGATTCCCGGTGCAATACACTGTAGTTTGTGGCTTTTAAGTACCGGTGTTCAATTAGATCCTGAATAACATTTCGGTTTTCTACCTCACACATACCTATCAATGCAGGCATTTCCCATTCGCCCACAGAACTCAGGGTCCTTGCGATCCGGTCGATCTTATCGTAATACCTCCCCGCAGTCCAGTGTTTCGCACCATCCGGCGTAAATTCCTCATCAGCTGTAAGACTGTCATCCACCAGGTCGAAAAGGTTTTCCACATTATAAAAAACAAAATAAGCACGTTCATCATGCTGGGCATACGCCATTAATATGTTCATGAATAATAGTGCTAACAGAATGGATAACTGCTTCAACATAGAATGCGTTTTTATTCTATTTAAAATTGATATAAATATCGTAAATAAAAGCGGTGATATCCTCCACCTATTATGAAAAACGAAACAAAAGTCTAATTTTGTCGTATATTAGTAATTGAACAGAAAATAAATTATTAACTATCACACTGATTTTCATTGAATAAGCCTAGCAGATAAAAAAAAGTCGAAAATTTTTTATTGAAACAGGGTTACCTTTTTCAAAAATCAGTATTAATAGTTGGAACGTGATGCATTACATCGAAGAGTCGTTACTGGAGGGTATACGATTGCATGACTCCGATACATTGGAGTACATCTACAAGAAGTTTTTTCCCTCGGTAAGTGCCTTCGTAAATAGCAACAGTGGAAGCGATGATGACGCCCGGGATGTCTTTCAAGAAGCCATTGTAGCCATTTACAGGAGGGTGAGTGATGACAACTTTGCAATCACATGTTCCTTCAAGACATATGTTTACGCTATCGTAAAGAACTTATGGCTGAAGGAACTCGAGAAACGCAAAGCTTCGGGTGTAAAGCTAAATGTGGAAGGCGAATTTGAAGTTGCTGACGAGCAACCCATCGAAGGATCATTTTTTGATCCCAAGAGTGAGAGGTTCAAATTGTATCAAAAGCATTTCCTTACGCTAAGTGAGGATTGCCAGAAGGTGCTGAGATTGTTTTTCGCGAAACAATCATTGATTGAGATCTCACAAACAATGGGTTACGGCAGCGAGAAATACGCCAAAAAGCGCAAGTTCCAATGTAAAGAAATACTGGTAAAAAGGATTAAAAACGACCCTGAATTCAATAAAATTAGACAATGAAAACATTAGAAAAAGATCTGTTTGAACTTATCGATGAGAAACTCAGTGGCGAGTTGGCTGGAGAAGAGCTTGAGGCTTTCGATAAAGAACTCAAGGATGATCCGGAACTCATGGCAGAGTTCGAGCTTCATGCGGAAATAGATGAAGCCATCCAGGAAAGTGAGGTGATCGAGCTCAGGAAAAAACTCGATATCGTCCACGATCTCACCCAGAATAAAAAACAACCCGGTCTCTTACGTACAATCTTAAGACACAAGCTATCAAGGATTGCAGCAGCATCGTTCATTGTATTGCTGATCATCACGTCCCTCTCGCTGTATTTCCTCCGTCCCGATGGCAATATGTCTAACGACAGTCTCTTCAAGATTTACTACCAGCCGGATGCAGCATTGCTGATCAGGGGTACTGACAGCCAAAATGCTACCCTCATACAAGCTTTCCAGCTGTATGAAAATAAAGAATATAGTTCTGCATTGGATCTGTTCGCTAAAGTACTTGAAAACGATGCAGACAACATACCTGTTAAATTCTATTCGGGTATATCAAACATTGAATTAGGACAATATAGAACTGCTCTACAACCCTTCAACTTCATCATGAACCACAAGCAAAACCTTTACGTCGAGCGTGCAGAATGGTTCGCTGCACTCTGTTACCTGAAGTTGAATGAAACTGATAATGCAATAGAGCTGTTCCGCAAAGTCAGTCACAGCAATAGTTTCTACAAGGAAAATGCTCATGAGATCCTGCAGAACATTCAGGACTGATAAAGCGAATTAAATTTTATTGAATTAAGACAGACTTTTGGAGAGTCTCCCGGTCATCCCGGGAGGCTTTTTTTATGCCCGGACTTTTCGTTTCCTTACTTTCAGGAAGATCAAAATGATCACAGCCAGCCCTGCAACCGCAATAATCAACTGGTACAAATTACCGGATTTTGGCTGGACCACCGCCTTGGTACTTCCGATGCTTACGTATCCCGACCAGAGGTAAGGGTGGGCAGTCAACTGGTCTGCTTCTGCCAGGTACTGCAATTTGGCACCCTGTAATGCCTCGTCGATCTCCATGCCCTTTACGAGATTCTGATAAAATTTGCTCATCATGATCGATCCTGCCTGGTCTTCCACCGCCCAGAGGGTCATGATTATGCTTGGAACACCGGCAAAAATAAAGCCCCTGGCCATACTCATGATCCCCTCCCCTTTGCGCAGCTTGCCGGACCCTGTGTTGCATGCACTGAGCACCGCCATACGTGCATTTAACTCCATATTGAAGATCTCGTATGCATTGAGCAAACCGTCATTTTCTTCGATGGTGTCATTGTTCAGGGTAAAAACCAGCCTTGAATACAGCGGGTTCTCATCATTGATAAGGGTATGCATGGCGAGGTGCAATATATTGTAAGATGGAGCCTTTTCCTTAAAGGCCTTTTCTGTCGCCTCATAACCTTTATAGGTATCGCATTCTATGATCTCACTGATATTCCCAACCTCTGTCGAGATAAAACGCAGGGGAACCAGGTAT
>JAZBOU010000048.1:0-2819 GCA_036351275.1 Bacteroidales bacterium | reverse complement strand
GTATTATTAATTGCACAACACGCTCTCCCGATATGCCCTTTTTAAGCGCATCGCCTTCATTAACCGTTGTCCATCCTGCCTGGTCCTTAAGTTTAACATACTCTGCAAGATATTTTTTGAGTGCATGATAGTATTGGTTTTCCGGTGTGATGACCGAATACCAGGCATCAACGTTTCCGCTCGAAATAAATTGTAGTAACAACAGTAATGGATCACCTTCTTTTTTCTGTATATTCCATTCAGGATGAATGTCAACAGGATCTACTTTTCCGTGCAGCATATGCGAGCTGAAAGACAAAAAGGCGTCAGTCAGTAAAATATCTACAAAAGAGGCAGTAGGTTGAGCCCCTTCTGATTCAATACTTTCCAGCAATGAAACTATTTTGCTGTAGTGATAATCCTCCCTGTTAAATCCGTCCTTATCTGCGTCTTTTAAGATTTTCAGGACTGCCGACTGTAATTTTTCTGTTTTCCATACCCGTTTAAATAAGTTGTTCTGGTAAAATACCGGAAGTACTTTCGTAGAATGGATCTTTTCACCGACAATGCTGGCTTCACCGTAAATATAAATATCCTCTATTTTTTTTCGGATGTATTCGTCGGGTCCTGGTTCTGTTGTTATCTGAGCACTTATGAGAAAAGGTGCAAGTAAAAAACAGACTAAAGTAAACTGCTTCATTTTAAACAATATCATTATATGTGGTTATTATAAAAGTAATTATAAAAGATATTATTCCCCGGGGAATTATCGGGTTATCATCTGAGATAGATATGGTGCTTATACCAGTTTAGGATCATAATGAAAGATATAGTATTCTTCAAGTAATGGTTTATAATCGAACCCTTGGATATAACTACAGCCGGTCATTTCTTGGATAGCCCGAATTTCCACTTATTTCAAATATTGTATCAACAGCGCGATAAGTATGCTGATGATCAGGCCAATATTGACTTTATACAGATCATTGAAGATGCTTTTATACGTCTTTTTAATAAGATGCCTGTTCAGGAGGTAATTAATAGCATATTCCCTGCCTGCCAGGATACCTACGAAAGTCCAGGTTGTACTCATCGGGATGGGGTTTACGGCAGTGAACAGGTACAGTACTATCCCGTAAGAGAGGTCAATAAGGGTCGCTGACCTGATATTGGCAGTATTGGTCTTTTGCTTTACAAGGTTCTGGATTTTCCCGCCTTTGGTTTTAAAGACAATCGCCAGCAGGATCAAGATGAAGGCCAGAGATCCCGCCAACCAGCTGGCATCAAGTTGACGCGGCAGGTAAACAAATATATTGGCAAAATCCTGTATTAGCCACTGCGACCATAGGAAGCCAGTTGAAAACCACTGCGCAACAATCCAATACTTTTCGTGCTTGCGGACACTTGCTTTGTCCATAGCTGATTTTGATTCAAATCGCCTGGCAATGATCAGGTATATGATTATTGCAAACACAAAGGCGACAGCATATCCTGTAACGGATTTCAACACCATTTTTTCGATGATCACCCCGCTTGAGAATACACTCAGGATCATGAAGGTGGTACTGACAGGTAATCCGAGCTGGGTCAGGATAAGCAGCGCCAGGGGGGGCATGACATACCACCATTGCAGTGTTTCCGGCAGCGGGATCTGCGACAGCCTGCCATAACTCACATCCCCGTCATTAAGATACCATCCGAGGATCAGCGTAACACTCAGGATGCCTGCCGCATAGGCCCAGAGTACCAGCCAGTGGCGTTTTGAATTTGAGGTAAGGAAGGTTCCGAGTGTCTGGATCACATCATTTGCGATGACCGCATAGCTGGCCAGGATAAAACCTATGACCGGGACGATAACTGATGATGACATCACTAATATAATATTAATAAATCCTTAGAACTACGTATGCTTCCCGGGGCAATGCCCTGTAAATGGCACGAAGATCCCTTGCCGGGATTTGCATGATGATCCGGGGATGGTATTCCTGGCGGCTGAAGGTAAAATAGTTCCCGATAGATTCAAGCGATCGCCTCCAGCAAATCTTACTGAAGAAACTGAATTTCATCCAATCGTCGCGCATGCCTGCTTCACCTTCCTGTTCAAAGATAAGGTCAATACCATATTCCGTTTCAAGCAGGAGGAATGCCGGTCTCTGAATAAGAGTGTCGGGCTTCCACGCATTCGTGGCTGCCTCAAGCGTGTCTTTCGGTGCGTGCCGCTCCACCACAGGCATTTTTACAATGGTTGCATATTCTCGGGTAATACGCAGGGGGCGCGATAATATCCCTGCTACCTGTATGCCCGGCATTGAACCGAAGAATTTGCCCTGATCAAATGATCTGATCTTTGACCGGTGTATCCGTATTCCGTTTATATGTAAACACACACTGCTGTCGGCAAGGTCGACGGCAAGCTGTAAGGAATCTTTCGTGGCCAGATTCAGCAAAGCTTCCTTGTATGCCTTGTCTTTAACGTATGCCAGCAGATCAGGGTGGCTGTATATATGGTTGTACCCTGCAATAAACAGGGAATCCTTTTCGATAAGGTCTTTGAATTCCTTAGCCTTACCGTAAGGGGCCAGCGACCTCGACAGCAGGAAGGCAAAACCCAGGACAAGGAAAAAATAAAGGGCCTTCCTGCGGTACGCATTTGCCTGAAATATACAAAGATCTTTTTCATTTGTTCCTCCTGATCATCAATATATAAATACCCTTGCACCCACGGGCATGGAACGATAAACAAGTTCCAGGTTCTCATCGTTTAACCTTATGCACCCGTGGGTAACAGGCAAACCCAGCAATCGCTGGTAAAGGGTACCGTGTATGAGGTACCCGTGCCC
>JAZBOU010000047.1:0-25446 GCA_036351275.1 Bacteroidales bacterium | reverse complement strand
CAGGTAAAGGACTTTCAGAAATATTTGATCTACAACCATGCCGCCGGTATTGGTGATCCCATGCCCATTGAATATGTGCGCGGTGCCATGCTCGGCCGTATCAATGTGCATGCACATGGGAACTCAGGTTGCCGCCCGGAGATTACGCAAACCCTGGTGGATATGCTGAACAAGGGCGTTACCCCATGGGTATGCCAGAAAGGGTCGGTCGGTGCATGCGGAGACCTTGCACCCATGTCGCAGATCGCCCTGCTCATGATGGGTGAAGGGCAGGCTTACTTTGAAGGCGAATTGTATCCCGGAAAGGAGGCTCTTGATCTTGCAGGCATCCCGGTACCCGGGCTGAAAGCCCGCGACGGACTTGCAACCATTAATGGTTCCAATGTGCTCACAGCCATGAGTGCATTGTTCCTTTATGATGCCAACAACTGGCTCAAACAAGCTGAAATCGCTGCTGCCATGTCGCTGGAAGCTTTAAAAGCAAATATGAAACCATATACTTCCAGGCTTCATGAAGTTCGCGGTTTTAAAGGGGCCATTCGAAGTGCTAACGCCATTAACAAAATGGTAGATAAAGGCGACCTTAAAGAGGGAAGGATCGCCTGCAAAGTACAGGATGCCTACTCCATGAGGTCTACGCCGCAGGTGATCGGTGCAGCACACGATGCCCTGGCATATGCACGTTCACAGGTTGAGATCGAACTGAATGGTGTTGGCGACAATCCCATTTTCTTCCCCGAAGAAGACCTGCAGCTTTCAGGTGCTAATTTCCAGGGTTCCCCCGTTTCCGTTCCGATGGATATGGCCGGTGCAGTCATTACCATGGTGAGCGTGCTCTCGGAAAGAAGAATGAACAGGCTCAACAACCCGGCACTCAGTGTCGGACTCCCGGCATTTTTAACCAGGGGAGCAGGCATGTTCTCCGGACTTATGCTCAGCCAGTATACAGCCGATATGCAGATCGTTGAACAACGCATACTGTCAGCACCGGCTTCCATTCAATCCATCCCCGCTGCCGCCGACCAGGAAGACTTTGTATCTATGGGAATGAATACGGCCATTAAAAACTTCCAGATACTCGACAATGCCTATGGCATATTGGGTATTGAGATCATGGCTGCAGCGCAGGCCCTTGATTTCAGGGAATATAATTTTGGGGAAGGGGTTACCAAAGCCAAAGAAGTAGTACGAAAATATGTTGAATTTCTTGATATTGACCGACCGCTCTACGACGACCATAATACCATGAAGAAGCTGGTGAAATCCTGCGAGATCCTTCATGAAGTTGAAAAAACAGTCGGCAGTCTTGAATAAAAATACATGACCTGGAAGGTTGCCAACCTTCCAGGTCACATTTTACTATGAACCAACAAGAAGATATACCCAAGCAGCGACCTACTATGCTGACCATACTCTGCATACTGACCTTTATCGGCAGTGGGGTCAGTACGCTTAGTTTTTTTATGGTATCGGTCATGTATGAGCTGTTTATGCAGCAGCTCGCTGTTTTATATGCCAATATGCCGGAAGCAAACTTTCTGCTTGAAGCACCCAGGGGTTTCTTTATGGTGTCATTCATATTATCAGCTGCATCGGTGGCCGGGGCCATTTTTATGTGGAATCTGAGAAAGATCGGATTCCATATCTATACCTCTGCGCAACTGGTCTACCTGGTTGTTCCCTTACTTTATTTCGGAGGAGAGACCAATCCACTCCTGAATATCATCGTAACCGCTTTATTCGTATATTTATACGCACGCAACCTCCAATATATGCGATAATTGCAAATGACTGAAACCACAAAGAAAGAAAAAGTAGTAAGGCCAAAGAGGCCGTTCTTCCTCACCTTCATGTGTATCATTGGCTTCACTTATACCATTCTGTTTTCCGTACTTTTTCTCATTGGGATATTGTATTCATCTGGTTTGAGTGGCATCGTCGATAAATACCTTCAGCTGTATGACCTGTCACGTCTGAATTCCCTTATAATATCCGTCAGTCTCTTCCTGGTATTCTTCACATCCTTCCTGGGGGTGTTTATGATGTGGAAAATGCAAAAGCTCGGTTTCTATATATATCTTACATCAGTATTGGTTTTCCTGGTGCTGGAGATCTCCTTCGCAGGATTTTACCTCCCCGATATAATGATCCACCTGCTTCTTATCATTCTCTTCCTCATTGCATTTCCTTTCGGGAAAAAAAGAAGGTTGAAGCTGCTGAACAAAAAACTGTTGAAACTCGGCTAAGGGATTATGGGAATGCTGTCGAGTTCATTGATCAGGCTGTCGCAATACACCCTGAAAACCTCTGCATATGCTGTGTCTACAGGTTTTGCCGGGGGCGATTTCACTTTGAGCGGGTCGATCGCCTTTCCGTTGCGGTAAAACCGGAAATCAAGATGGGGCCCGGTGGAAAGACCGGTGCTTCCAACATAACCGATAATGTCGCCCTGTTTGACGTGCGTCCCTTGTTTTATCCCCTTACCGAAGCCTGAAAGGTGGCAATAGGACGTAGTGTAGGTTCCGTTATGCTTTACCTTTATTGTATACCCTCCCTGACGGGTGTAGGCGGCAAATGTAACAAGCCCGTCTCCGATGACATGCACGGGTGTACCCGTTGGAGCAGCATAATCAACCCCCAGGTGCGGACGACGATATTTTAATACGGGGTGCATTCGGCTATACGAAAATCCTGAACTGATCCGCCGGTAACGCAAGGGTGCCTTCAGGAATGTGCGGCGCATGCTCCCCCCCTCATCATCATAATAATCCCCAATTGTATCGGTTTCAAAAAAGCAACTGTAATAATTATGCCCCATATGGTTGAAGTCGGCCGCGATCACCTTTCCAAGACCAATGTATTTGTCCTCAACATAAAGTTCTTCGAAGATCACCCTGTAATTGTCGCCTTTCTGAATACCAAAAAAGTCGATGGTCCAGGCATAGATCTCCGACAATTCATTGGCAAGGTTCGGATCGGAATTATTATCTACCATAGCATTCCAGAGGGAAGATGTAATGATCCCGGAAGTAGTTTTAAGCCTTCGTTCCACCTCCTTTTCTCCCCTGTAGATCCTCAGGCTGTCACGTAAATCAAATACTACATACTCAGTGGGAGACTGCTCATATATAAAATATTGAGTTTCCGGGATCGAATCCATTGTCCTGATCACTGTATACGGAAAACCGGCCCTGATCTTCCTCACATCGAAGATATCCCTCGGCGACCTGGCAATGGCATCAATGATGTTATAGTCAACTCCATATCTTAAAAGAATGTCGGCAAGGAATTCATTCCGCTTAACTTCTTCGTTCAACACCTGCATTGAATCAACGATGATCCCGTATTTTATCCGGGGAATATAAACTTCCTCTTCCGTCACTGCTTCCTTTATCTCTTCTTTTCCCCTGTACTGGAAAAATAAAATAGCCAGGAGCACTATGATGGCGATACCCATTAAGGGAAACATCTTCTTGTAGTAGCTCTGATCTGATCCGGTTCCTGTATCCATCCTATCTGATAACGACAATTATTTGCTAATGGTATTGCCCAAAACCTAATCCCTAGTTTTCTTTTCTTTCGATTTTTTTAGCTTCTTCCCAGTAAACATCCATTTCATCGAGCTTCATCTCGTAAAGCACTTTACCGTCGTTCTTAACATGCTCTTCGAGATACTGGAACCTTTTCTTGAACTTCTGGTTGGCCTTTTCCAGGGCATCTTCCGGATTTACCCCGATAAAACGGGAATAATTGACCAATGCGAAAAGCAGGTCGCCAAATTCCTCTTCCTGCTTTCCATTTTCTCCCCGCTCAACCTCCTCTTTCAGCTCACCCAGTTCCTCAACAACCTTATCCCAGACCTGGTGGTCAGAATCCCAGTCGAATCCGATTCCACTGGCCTTTTCCTGCATGCGATATGCTTTTACCAGGGGAGGAAGTGACCTGGGAACGCCTGACAGCACTGATTTCCTTCCTTCCTTTTTTATCTTGATCTTTTCCCAGTTATCTTTCACATCTTTGGCACTGGCAACTTTCTCGTCACCATAAATATGCGGATGGCGCTCAACAAGTTTCCTGTTAATGGTCTCAAGCACATCTCCTATATCAAATGCATTTTCTTCTGAACCTATTTTCGCATAAAATACGATATGCAGCATGAGGTCGCCCAACTCCATTTTAATGGCGTCGAGGTCCTGAGCTATGATGGCATCAGATAGTTCGTATGTTTCTTCAATAGTCAGGTAACGAAGGCTTTCCAGCGTTTGCTTTTTATCCCATGGGCATTTTTGCCTGAGCTCGTCCATGATCTCAAGCAAATGGCCGAATTCCGAAAGTTCTCTCTTCATATTCAAATATATTTCGCTGAGCCGCAAAGGTAATCATTATTATACCACAATAATGGCTGGCAAATGGCAGTTTTCAAAGAGGACGGCGCATATTTTCACTAATTTTGTGTTGTTCTCCTGTCCGGGTTGGGCGGGCGGGGCTTAGTCAAAGAATCTTATGCCGAAAGCAGAAAAAGAAACACCTCTCATTACCGGCAGGCAGGTATGGCTGATGCTTGTGTTTTGTTTCGGCATGCTTATCTTTTCCCATACGGAATTGAATGCCCAGGGGCGCAGGCATGTACACAGGGGTTCAAACCTCATGGTAGAAGCCAGGGCAGGTTATGGCTTCCTCATTCCGCACAGGCTTGAAATGGAAATATTCAATTCGCATTTCCCCTCTTTTGAGCTTAGTATTTCAAAAAAGACATATGGTGCGAAACGCTGGGAATTCATGTACGGCTATCCATTGGTGGGTATTGCGTACTGGTATTCCAACCTGGGTTCATCACCCTACCTCGGTGATGCCCATGCAGTATTCCCTTATATCAGCTTTCCTATATCACCGCACAAACCGACAAGGCTATATTTCAGGACCGGTCTGGGGCTGGGCTACCTTACCAAACATTTCGATCGACTGGAGAATTACAAGAATACTGCGATCGGATCAACGATCAACGCTGCCGTGAGCCTGTCGCTTGAATTAAGGGTTAAACTTGCTGAACGGCTTCATTTTTCAGGAAGCATTGCATTGACCCATTTTTCAAATGGATCGATGAAGACACCAAATTATGGCATCAACATCCCTTCGGCTTATGCCGGCCTGGCTTATAATTTAAGCAAACCTAACCCTTACAGTAAAAGCAAATTGCTGCCTGAACTATACCCTTATGAATTTGACGGTAAAAAGTGGTTCCAGGTTCAGTTCGGGGGTGGGATCGGTTACAAAAACATGGATGCTGAAATAGGCGGAAGCTACATGGTATATGCATTGTATGCCAACGTTCTGAAACAAATATCCTTCAAAAGCAGGCTGGGTGTGGGCTTTGATGTCAGCTACGATGGAACCGACCGGGTTTATGTTGAACAGGGAGGTGAGGAAATCGATTCCTTCTGGCCTGTTGTTAAAACAGGGGGTAATATTGCATGGGAAATCATGATATCAAAAGTATCTCTTATGTTCAACCTTGGTGGCTATTTCAGCGGAGCTTACAAATCAGAAGGAGGAATTTATGAGAAGTTCGGTTTATGGTATTATATCAATGATAATCTCTATACATCCATCACACTGAAAGCCCATTATGCAAGGGCCGACTACATTACGGTGGGTATTGGCTATAACCTGAACATCAAATATTATTAAAGCATGATCAAAAGGCTCACATACTTATTACTCGTTGTTCTTGCAGCAGTATCATGCAGCAAAAGCCCGGGCGATTGCTTTAAAAGTGCAGGATCCATCACTACTGAGAGCCGTGAACTTGAATCATTCAGGTATTTGCAGATGGAAAACAACGTTGATGTATTCCTTACCTATAGCCCGACACAGTCGGTGGAGGTCCGAGCCGGGAAGAATATCATTTCAGGCATCAAGACAATTGTCGACAACCAGACACTCAGCATCAGGAACGACAACACCTGCAACTGGATCAGGAGTTATGACAAGCCAATCGAGGTATATATCAACACACCGGTGCTCGACAGTATCGTGTACCAGGCTTCCGGGAACCTGACCTCCACCAACCAGTTCTATGGGGATTCGCTCAAGCTTGACATTATTGATGGGGCAGGCAGTATTAACCTCTGGATCAACATGTACCGCTCCATGTTCAATCTGAGTTATGGCACAGCCGACCTTACGGTGAAAGGGTATTCACATATCAGCCATGTATATTCAGAAGCTTACGGGCCAGCAGACCTTCGTGAAATGCGTTCGGTATTTACATATCTTACGAACAACAGCACCAATAACTGCTATGTTTGGGCCACCCTTGAGATCCAATGCGAAATACAGAATGTCGGAGACGTTTTTTTATGGGGGGATCCGCCCACTGTTGCAAAATGGGGAAGTGGCAGCGGACAGTTGTATAAGCAGTAGGCAGTATATTAATACCCTGATTCTTAAGTCGGGGACATGAAACCGGAACCCGGAACGCTAATAGGCTTTCGCAAAAACCACTCTTCTATCTGAGGGTTTTCCTGTTAGGATGCATTTCCCTTCTTCCTTGTGATCATTGTTGAGTGGGATCAGGCGAATGGTAGCTTTTGTCTTTTCTTTAATGGCCATTTCTGTTTCCTCGGTACCGTCCCAGTGCGCATACACAAAACCTCCCTTGTTTTCGATAATATCCACAAATTCTTCCCAGGTATCGGCCCGGTATGTGTTTTCATCGCGGAAATCCAGGGCTTTCCTGTATAGGTTTTCCTGTATCTGTTCCAGCAGGTGCTCAACCTTATGTTCTATATCGGCAATCTGGAGCACTTCCTTTTCCAGGGTATCCCTCCGGGCAACCTCAATGGTACCATTCTCCATATCGCGGGGGCCGATGGCAAGTCTTACGGGCACTCCCTTGAATTCATATTCGGCAAACTTCCAACCGGGTTTTTGCGTGTCCCTGTCATCATACTTTACAGAAATACCTTTTGCCTCAAGGGCTTTCTTGATCTCATTCGCCTTAACGGAGATCGCATCAAGCTGCTCCATACTTTTGTATATCGGTATAATGGCAACCTGAATGGGGGCGAGCTTCGGAGGCAACACCAGCCCCTGGTCATCGGAATGAGCCATGATCAGTCCGCCAATCAGTCGGGTCGATACACCCCATGATGTGGCCCACACATAATCCAGTTTATTTTCCTTGCTCAGGAATTTAACATCAAATGCTTTTGCGAAATTCTGACCGAGAAAATGAGAAGTACCCGCCTGTAATGCTTTACCATCCTGCATCAGGGCTTCAATGCAATATGTTTCAACAGCTCCCGCGAAACGCTCACTGGCTGTTTTTACCCCTTTCAATACCGGCACTCCCATGAATTTTTCGGCAAATTCAGCATAAACATTCAGTATGAGGTCAGTTTCTTTTTCTGCCTCTTCCTGCGTTTCATGTGCAGTATGCCCCTCCTGCCAGAGGAATTCGGCAGTACGAAGAAACAACCTCGTGCGCATCTCCCAGCGCACAACGTTGGCCCATTGGTTTACCAGTAAGGGAAGGTCGCGATACGACTGTATCCAGTTCTTGTAAGTATCCCAGATAATGGTCTCGGAAGTGGGCCTTACGATCAGCTCTTCCTCCAGCTTGGCATCCTCATCAACCACGATACCCTTTCCACTCTCATCATTCTTCAAACGGTAGTGGGTTACCACGGCACACTCCTTGGCAAAGCCTTCCACGTGAGCGGCCTCGCGGCTAAAAAACGATTTGGGGATAAATAAGGGGAAATATGCATTTGAATGCCCGGTATCCTTAAACATCTTGTCGAGGGCTGCCTGCATTTTCTCCCATATCGAATACCCATATGGCTTGATCACCATACATCCCCTCACAGCCGAATTCTCGGCAAGGTCAGCTTTGATCACAAGGTCGTTGTACCATTTGGAATAATTCTCTTTTCTCGTTGGAAAATCTTTAGCCATTTGAACTTTGGTATAGTATTTGCAATTTATTGGATGAACGGGACAAAATTAATAAAATGATGCAATCTCAACATAACTATACACCAAATATATACCGAAAGGAGTCCGCCATGAGAACTTATCTGATACTGATCGTAATGGCCGTCTTTTTCCTGGGTTCCTGTTCAACCCAGAAAGAGTCGAACATCGCTTATGATGACGTTTATTATTCTACCAAAAAGGACAATAAGCAAACAACCAAAAAGCAAAGCAGCAAGAAAGAAGCAGCATATACTGCAAGTGAAGTTGCGAGCTCGGAAGAGTTTACTGCCAATGCAAGTGAGCAATCCGAAGATTTCGAATACGGGAACGAAAACACCTATACCACAACCGAATATTCGGATGACGAATTCGAGATGGAAGATTACTACGACTACAGTTATACTGCCAGGATAAAGCGGTTTCATGAACCCAACCCGGGATACAGTTACTATGATAACTATTATACCAACAACTATTATTATGAGTATGATCCCTGGGCCTATGGTACCAGCATTTATTCCAGCTATTATTACGGCTACCCATCATACTACAGGCCGGGCTGGTCACTCAGTATTGGTTTTGGCTGGGGTGGTTTCGGAGTTGGCTATGGTTGGGGATACCCATATTACGGTTGGGGTGGTTACTATGGCTGGGGATGGCCCTACTATAGCTATAGATATCCTTACTGGGGCTGGGGTTACCCATACTACGGCTGGGGCGGATATTACGGCTGTTGCTGCTGTGGATACTATCCTTCTCCTTATTATTATAACAGCTACGACTACAACTCATATTACTATGGCCCGCGGGGCGGAAGAGGCATGAACAGCAATGGAACCGGATATGCTTCCAACCGGGATTCAAGAAATTTCGGAGAAAAGTATGAGGATGCTCTCGCTGTTGGCTCAGGCTCGAGGATGAGCCAGGCTGATGCACCCATCAGCCGGGCCGACGGAAGAAAGATGGACCAGAGCACTGCAAGCGGCAGGTCGGAAAACCCTGCTCGCCAGGGCAAAGAAGTAAACAGGCAGGAAGTAAGCCGTCAGACACCTGCTGCAGAAAGATATACACAGGCCAGGCAAGAGCCCGGAGTCTCGAGGCAGGAAAGCCCCGATCGGCAGACACCTGCTGCAGAAAGGTACACACAGTCCAGGCAGGAACCAGGAGTCTCAAGGCAGGATGCTTCACGCAGCACTTCACCCGCTGCGGAACGATACAGCCAGAGCCCATCCAGGCAAACCAGCAACATCCGTCCTGAAGAACGGTACAGCAAGCCGAAGAACTATGAAGCTCCCGACAGACGCACATCGCCATCAAAACGGTATGAAGCTCCATCTTCTGATCAAAGGAGCAGTACCCAGAAGCGCTACAGTCCGGGAACTGCAACCAGGCAATCATCTAACCTGGATACAAGGTCATCCGGCAGCTCCCGTTCGTACAATACACCGTCCAGAACGCCGAGCAGAAGCTATTCTTCTCCTTCACGTTCTACGAACAGCAGAAGCTATACGGCACCAAGCCGGAGCACTTCAAGCCCGTCAAGGAGCTATTCTGCACCCTCCAGGTCAACAAGGAGTTTCTCAAGCCCTGCACGTAGCTCAGGAGGATCGTCGGGCGGAGGAAGCCGAAGCAGCGGAGGATCAAGTGGTGGCGGAAGCCGCGGTGGCAGGAGATAAACGGATTATTTAACGAGAAAAAATAAAGATGAAAAAGTATATCATAACTTTATTTGTACTTACAATAGCACCTCTTCTGGGCATCAACCAGACTGCAGTTGATGCCCTGAGGTACTCCCAGCTCCAGATCGGGGGGAGTGCCCGCTACATGTCAATGGGCGGTGCTTTCGGAGCGCTGGGAGCAGATTTTACAGTGACTTCGACAAACCCCGGAGGTTTGGGTATATATAAAAGCTCCGACTTTCTGTTTACACCATCCGTTCATACAGGTAGAGCAAATTCGACATACAATGGTTTTTACGGAGATGATGCAAAAACAAACTTTGCAATTGGTAATGCCGGATATGTCCTTACAAAAAGACTCAGCAGCAGGACATCAGCCAGCGGATTCACACATTTCCAGTTTGCAATCGGTGTTAACAGGTTGAACGACTTCAACAGGAAATGGCAGATCGTTGGAGAGAACACAGAAAATTCATTGCTGGATACATATGTGGAATATGCCGACGGTATTTTTTATCGCGACATTGAGGACAACAGGGGTGGAATGTACGGCTTTGACCTTTATCCTGCCTGGTGGACCTACCTGCTCGATACTCAGGACACCATCAACAACAACTATTACTCCCCTGTTCCATACGGAGGAACTTTGCAACGAAAGAATATCAATCAATGGGGCTCCATGAACGAGTGGACTTTCGCCTTTGGTGTTAATTATAATGACATTTTATACCTGGGTATGTCGTTCAATATCCCGTGGATACGCTATTACGAAAGGTCGACATACAATGAGACCGATGTAGCGGATACCATCTATGATTTCAGCAGTTTTAACATTTACGAAAGATTGGATACGAAGGGAACCGGATTTACATTTAAGTTTGGTTTCATACTGCGCCCGGTCGACTTCATCAGGATCGGTGGTGCCATTCATACCCCTACCTGGTACTCCATGAACGATTACTGGGATGTTGAAATGGAATCCTATTTCGACAATGGTGATTATTACACCCAGGCCTCGCCCTATGGTGAGTATTCCTATAAACTAACCACACCTATGAGGGTGCAGGGAAGCCTGGCCTTCATCATTGGCCGATACGGGCTGGTAAGCGGGGAATATGAATTTGTCGATTACTCCAATGCCAATTTCAGTGGACACAGCTATGGTTTTTTCAACGAGAATGAAGATATTTCGAATGGCTACCAGCAGGGCCACAATTACAAAGTCGGTACGGAGTGGCGCAGCGGCCCGTTCAGTTTCAGGGCTGGCTATGCATACCAGGGAAGTCCGTATGCCAATGAAATTAACGACGGGGCTATAAACTCCTACTCGGGAGGTATTGGATTCAGGGATACATTCTATTACATCGACCTGGCCTATGTCTTCTCCAAAAGAGCGGAAGACTACTATCTTTATGGTACCGAGAACATCCAGGTGAACCCTGTTGAGAATGAGCTCATCGACCACCGCTTCCTGGTAACTTTGGGAACCAGGTTTTAGGTGACTATATACCTACCCCATGCCGTCTTCATTTTATGGAGGCGGTTTTTTATTTAAATATGATTATATTTACACCTCAATAAATTTCATGGAGAAGAAACAGCTCATTGAGATCATCTGTGTCATTGCCGGGATCAGCCTGGCATTAAAAGCTGTTGATTATCTCCAGTACTTTATTTCAGCACTCTTCCAGCTTCTCGGTGAGCAAGGTTATGTACAGTGGTATTATTTTTTCATCTACCTGTTCACACTGGTTGCATTCATTGGCATTGCTATTCTATTGGTCACAAGAGCCAAGGGCATTTCCAACGAAATAAGCAAACGCCTTGATCCGTCCGACATCCTCATCGATCTGAATTCTTCCAGGGCCCTTGAGTATGCCCTTATCATCATTGGAGGGATCACCGTGATATCCGGGCTCTCGAATTTCCTGACCAATTTCATCACATCCCTCACCATACAGGAAGAATTTGCAATTAGTGGAAATTTGGTATGGCTTTATGGCCTGATAAAAACACTGTTGGGTATAATGGTGATCTTTTTGGCAAAGCCCCTGTCACGTATGGTAGGGAATGCGAAGGATAAGTGAGTGCTTAATCCTTTTGTTTGTCCCTGATCCTGTTTAGGCCTGCCTTGGCTTTTTGCTGCATGCTCCTTCGGTACTCACGGTTTGGCATCTTAATACATTTACGGTAATACTGCCCGGCAAGCTCAAGTCGCCCCTGCATCTCACATATGTTGCCGGCCTTGAGGGCTGCATTGGCAGCGTAGTAATAGGACGCATCCTGTCCTGACAGTATCGTTTCATCATACCATCTCATGGCCTCATGATACCTTTCCATGGCATGAGCGATCCTTCCCAGACGGTAAGGATATTCGATACTGTCGCGCTCCGTTCGCAGATGACAATTCAACTGCCTGAGCAAACTGTCGGCCCTGGCATAATATCCCCCGTCGTAAAGGAGCCTGCCCTTCAACAGGCAAGGATTGGGCAGCACACCTGACCTGGCTTCTGCCAGTGCCAGCCTGTCGCCGTCGGTAAAGTCATTTCCATACTGTATCGCCATTTCCATGTAATGATGATACATGCCGGGTCGCCCGAGCAGCAGCGAATGCCAGGCAAGCTTCTGGTACCCTTCTTTCACGTAGGCATTGCCTTTGAAGTTAGCTGTGAACCGCAGGAAATACTGGTCAGCATCTTCATCGAGGCGATGCAGTTTGGCCAGACCAAGAAGAAAATCAAGGTAGTAGAACGGGTAATAATCTTCTCCCTCAGGCCGGTTCATCAGAAGTTCAATTGCCTGGTCATTATTTGCAGTGCGGGTAAGAATCTGGGCTTTTGAGAACAACAGCATCATGTTATCATCAGGCTGATGCTCATAATAAGGAAGCAGTTCCCTTGCCTTCATCTTGTCAGGCTGAAGGTTCAATTCCAGGAAAGAAAGGAAAAATAAGGCTTCTCCTTCCAGGTATGGATATCCCTCTTTTTGAGCCCTGTGCAGGACATCGAACAGTTCCTGCCTGCCCAGCTCTACCGAACCCTCCATGGAGAAGAGGCTTGCGATCCAACGGAAATTATCGGGCACGGTCCCGATAAGGGCATGCATGATACCCAATCCTACTTGGTCGGGAAGAAATCCCGGATGGACCTCCTGGTTTTCTTCCAGCAGCAAAAATGCCTTTCTGATCTCCCTTGCAGCTGTAAAATATTCACCGAATTTTACCCGCGCAAAAGCCCATTGGAGATAAAGCTGGGCAATAAGCGAGCGGTGCCAGGGTGAATCACGTTTACCCTCTTTTAAAACTTCCAGCCTGCCGGGTAGTTTAATTTTGAGGCTGTCAAAGACCCTCTCCTCTTCTCCTACAATGACCGTCAGGAAATCCCGGTAATTTTCAAGCAAGACCGGAATGAGATTATCAGGGTCTTGTGCTTTTATGGAATCCAGCACGGCGTTTGCTTCTTGAAATTTCAAAGAAGTGATAAGTGTGTGGGCCCTGTTGCATTGGATCGAAAAATCATACTGTGCCGTTGCAGGCATACTCATCAGCACTATTATCAGCCAGAGTAGCTTTTTCATCAAATTAGCCTTGGTCATGTAAAGGTAATAAAAAGGGGTATGGTGTTTGGCCATACCCCCTGGAATATCATTTTTGAGCTGTTTTTAGTTTATATGAACAGCCTCGGCGATCACATCGTCGACGAGGATACGGCCGCAATATTCACATACAATGATCTTTTTGTGCATCCTGATATCAAGCTGGTGCTGTGGGGGTATTTTGTTAAAACAACCGCCGCAGGCATCTCTTTCGATCTTCACAACGGCAAGACCATTGCGTGCATTCTTCCTGATACGGTGGTAGGCTGTCAGCAGGCGGTCGTTGATCACACCATGTTGCTTTTCTGAGAGATCGACAAGGTCTTTTTCTTCCTTTTCGGTTTCGGTAACAATATCCGCAAGCTCGCTATTCTTGATCTCAAGATCTTTCTTACGCTCAGAAAGCAGTTCTTCTGATGTCTTGATCTCTTCGGTCTTGGTTTCCAGAGCCAGCTTACTTTCATTGATCCTTTTCTCGGCCAGCTGGATCTCCAGGGTCTGGAATTCGATCTCTTTCGAGAGGCTGTCGTATTCCCTGTTATTCCTGACATTCATCTGCTGATCCTCATATTTTTTGATCAGTGCCAGGCTGTTCTTGATGTCTTCCTGCTTTTCTTTTATGTTTTTCTCAATGGCTTCAATATCAGTTTTGTGGTTGTTCACCCTCGTCTCAAGCCCGACGATCTCATCTTCAAGGTCCTGGACCTCGAGTGGAAGCTCGCCCCGTACGATCCTGATCTTATCGATCTGGGAATCGATCTGCTGAAGGGTAAACAGGGCCATAAGGGTCTTTTCAACTTTCTGCTCGACTTTTTCTTCGGCCACCTCTTTATTTGCTATCTGGGGACTTGCAGCCGGCTTTGGGGAAGTGGGCTTACTGGTTGCAGTTGTTTTCCTGGTTGTAGAAGGTTTCTTGGCTGCTGTAGTCTTCTTGGCTGCTGTAGTCTTCTTGGCTGCTGTGGTTTTCTTGGCTGATGCAGTCTTTTTTGCCGGTGTAGTTTTCTTGGTTTCAGTGGTCTTTTTAGCAGCAGTTTTCTTTTTTGCTGATGCAGTATCTTTCTTGCTTGTCTTTGCCATATCCGCTCTGTGTGGATTTATGAATTACATATAATGAACCGCATTGGTGTTGATGTGCGAAATTCGGAGTGCAAAGGTAGGAAATTTTTCATTAAGGATGTTATAAATCAATTCTTTTGTAAACTGTTCTGTTTCATAATGACCCGCATCTGCAATGAGTAACTTTCCTTCTGCCTCGAAGAACTGGTGGTATTTCATATCCCCTGTAATGAAAGCATCGGCACCTGAAGCGATGGCGTCGCGGATCAGGAAGCTCCCGGAACCACCGCAGGCAGCTACTGTCCGGACTTTTTTTCCAATAAACTTTGAGTGCCTGATCACAGGTGAGCCGAGCTCTGTTTTGAGTAGTGAAATAAATGCTGCCTCATCCATGGGCTCAGAGAAGTTTCCAATGACTCCCGCACCTGCAGCAGGCAAATCATTTTTAAGTGGATAAATGTCGTAAGCCACCTCTTCATAAGGATGTGCGTTCATCATCGATTTCAGCAAGCGTGATTTAATATGGTCCGGAAATATTACCTCAATCCTGGCCTCTGCTTCTTTGTGCAATTCACCTTTTTCCCCCACAAATGGGTCTGTCCCTTCACCTGCACGAAATGTTCCAAAACCTTCCAGGTTGTAACTGCAGCTGTCGTAATTGCCAATATGGCCTGCACCTGCACTGAACAGGGCTTCCCTTACAGATCCTGCATGTTCTAGGGGGCAAAAGGTCACCAGTTTACTAAGCTGGCCCTGCAAAGGGCGAAGTATCCTCGGATTTTCAATGCCTAGCTTTCGGCTTAACATGCCATTGACACCCTGCAAAACATTGTCGAGGTTGGTATGAATGGCATATATGCCAACATCATGCTTTACGGCTTTCATTACGATCCTTTCCACCTCGCTTTTACCGGTTAAACTTTTCAGCCCAGAAAATATCAGCGGATGATGTGAAATGATCAATCCGAAATCCGCTTTCATGGCCTCCTCAAGAACCTCCATGGTAAGATCAAGGGTTATCAGGGCTTTATCAATTTCCTGGTCCGGTTCACCAATCAGCAAGCCGGAGTTGTCATATGACTCCTGCCATGTTTTTGGAGCATATTCTTCCAGTACAGAAACGATCTCTTTAATCTTCATAACAACACTACTTATTTTTCAAAAATACTAAAATCATACGTCCACAGTGCTTTTTCGTAGTCATGTAAGTGAAGTTACTCAAAATACCTGCAGGTATTGTATATATCTTGATATTCGTTTATATTTGAACAATATACGTTAGATTTCGCAAGAAATTAATGTTTTTATAATAGATTGGTGAAACAGGCACCCGGTTTATTTCGTATCATGCAATGATGGATATTTTGCGCGTATTACTTTTTCCATTTGCCTGCCTTTACGGACTAATCATGGCTTTCAGGGGAAAGCTATTCGACTGGAACATACTCCCGTCAGAATCCTTCCCCCTTGCAGTGATATCCGTGGGCAATTTGTCTTATGGGGGTACGGGAAAGACCCCGGTTGTAGAATACCTGATACGGCTTTTAAGCGAATCAAACAAAGTAGCCACCCTGAGCAGGGGCTATAGGCGTAAAACAAGGGGATTTATTCTGGCAAGTGAATCATCAACGTTTGAAGAGATCGGTGATGAACCCCTGCAGTACAAATCAAAATTTGAAAATGTTGAGGTTGCCGTTCATGAAAAACGCCGTTTTGGCATCCGGAAACTTATCCGTAATTTCCCTGACCTGGACGTCGTCCTGCTTGATGATGCTTTCCAGCACCGCTTTGTAAAGCCCGGCCTGTCCATCCTTCTAACGGATTTCCATAAATTGTATGTTAACGACTATCTACTTCCCGCAGGGACCCTGAGGGAATTCAGGAGTGCTTCAAAAAGAGCTGATATCATTATTGTGACCAAAACCCCGGGCGTGCTGTCTCCCATCACCCGCAGGAGGATCACCGGTATGATCAAACCACGGCTGCATCAGCAATTGCTGTTCTCTTATATCAGTTACGGGAATCCCATTCCCTTATACCAGAAGAACGAAGAATTGCTTAAAAAACGCTATAATACCATCCTCCTGTTTTCAGGAATAGCGAACTCATACCCCCTGCAGGAACACCTCCAGAGCATGTGCCATGAATTGCAGGTGATGGATTTTATGGACCATCACAAATACACACTGCAGGACCTGGAAAAGATCAAAGGGAGTTTCGACAATATGTTTACCCGCAACAAAGCTATTTTTACAACAGAGAAAGATGCTCAAAGGCTTAAAAAATCAGCATTACGGGAAGTAATCAAAAATTTGCCTGTATTTTATATTCCCATCAAGTTCAAGTTCCATAACGGAGATAATATTATCTTTGACGACCAAATTCGGGAATATGTTGAAAAGGATACAGGAAACCAGTAACTTTCTTAAAAACAGGACCGGCATTAAGCCGGAGTATGGCATTATCCTCGGAACAGGCCTTGGAGGCTTAGTGAATGAGATCAGCATTGCACATTCCATCCCTTACGAAGAGATCCCGAATTTCCCTGTTTCAACGGTAAAAGGACACCAGGGCAGGCTGATCTTCGGGGAACTTAGTGGTGCCAGTGTTGTTGCGCTGCAAGGCCGTTTTCACTATTACGAAGGTTACAGCATGCGGGAAGTCACTTTTCCCATTCGTGTTTTCAGGGATCTCGGCATTAAGGTGCTAATCCTCTCCAATGCCAGTGGCGGCCTGAATCCCGGGTTTGAGGTCGGCGACATCATGTTCATCGAAGACCACATCAACCTGATGGGAAATAATCCCCTCATCGGCCCGAATGATGAAGCACTGGGGCCGCGTTTCCCCGATATGAGCGAACCCTATGATCACAAACTGAGGGAAAAGGCCAGCATGATCGCAAAGCGCATGGGGATCAAGCACCAGACAGGAATTTATGTTGCCGTAACAGGCCCCACATTTGAAACACCGGCCGAATACAGGTACGTAAGGATTATCGGCGGGGATGCTGTGGGTATGTCGACCGTACCCGAGGTAATCGCAGCAAGGCAGTCGGGCCTCCCCTGCCTGGCATTCTCAGTGATATCAGACCTTGGGGTTGAAGGTAAGATCGTGGAGATATCGCATGATGATGTGATCGATGCCGCCAGCATTGCTGAACCACAGATGACAAAAATTATCAAGGCGTTTATCGAAGAAAAGGATTAGGCACTTCTTCGTACATCGACATATTCAGCACCTTTATTCGCCACTTTTCACCTCTTTTCAGGCGCTTATCGTGAAAAGGGACCAGCGCATAACTGAATGCTACCAGTCCGGCACTGATCATCAGCGTATTCTTATCCACCACCGGGGACTGGTTATTGATAGTCCTGTTCACCACATCCAGGACAAAATATCCGGCGCCGGCAATGCGCGTAACCTTCGACAATATATTCATCCCCCAGCGGGGCCTGAGGATCACCTGTATATCGTCCAGCATGATCTCATTATCGAAATTGATCAGCAAACTGGTATCCGTGACCTCGTGGAGAATTCCCTCTAGCTTTTCACCATAAGGGGCGATCTTCAGAACAATTTCATCACCCACAAAATACTTGTAGTTCTTGAACTTCCCGGGTTTCTCCACCAGCAGGACCCGCTGTGCAAAAACATCGGATACCAGCAGGCACAGGACAAGTGTGATAAACAGTGTTTTATACTTCAGGTTCATGGCTTGCGTTATGCTGATGAAGATAAAGATAAAATGCCTTGATTCAAAACTGGAATCCGTGAAAAATCTATTTTTGCAAAAAGCGCAGTAAATGAAAGTACAATCTCTATTCGCCCTGTTAATTTTATCCCTGCTGTTTCTAGCCTGCGACAGGAAACAAAATGACAAATCTTTTGCCGTTATAAAAGGAGCGTATCACGCATCAAATTCAACCTTATACCTGGATGAAGTTCATGCTTCATTTGTTAAACGCCTTGATTCGGCTGAGCTGTCTTCAGGGGAAGCATTTGAATTCAGGGTAAGTTCGCCGGACTATGCCCTTTTCAAGCTGGTGCATGACGATTTGTATCCCCTGATCGTTGTGGCGAAAAACGGGGATACCGTCACAATAGATCAAACAGATGACCCGGCATGGCCCTTCAGGGTAAAGGGAAACGAGCAGGCTATGTTGCTGTCGGAATATTTTGAAAAACTCAACAGGGATGAACACAAAGTAGATTCCCTTTCACTGATATTCCTTAACAGCCGGTCGCACCCCGACTTCCTTTCCATCCGGGAGGACCTCAACCGCGCCTTTATCGACATACACGAAGCACACAGGCAATGGGCCAGGGAATTCGTCAGCCAGCATCCCGGCAGTTTCGCCGCGCTGGTGATGATTAACAGCTTTTTCAAGGAATTCCTGCTTTTCGACCAGAAGGATGATTTTAAATATTACAACATGGTTGCAAATGCCGTAATAGAGACGATGCCTGCTAACCAGTATGCCATCGACCTGAATGCCCATGTTGAAAAGATCAGGAAACAGAATGAGGTTGACTCCGCTGCCATGATAAGGCTGGCCCCGGGTAAAAAGGCTCCGGGCTTTAATGTGTTCAATGAAGATAATACTCAAATCAACCCGGCGGACTTTAGGGGTAAAAACCTCCTGATCTATTTCTGGGCATCGCACAGTGCTCCTTCCAGACAGGCGAATCCTTATATCAAAGAAATCTACGGGCAATATCATTCGGAGGGCCTGGAGCTGATCACCATTTCATTCGACAGGTCGAAAGAGATCTGGACATCCGCTATTTCACTGGATGAGCTTCCCGGGATCCACTGCATTGACACCAGGGGGCCCGGATCACCCATTCAAACCCTGTTCAACATCAAAATGCACCTGCCGCTGTATTTCCTTATTGATAAGCATGGGATTATTTATTCGTCCGGACGCGATTTCAAAAAGCTTGACCAGGAGGTTGGTGAACTGACAGGCGCGACCAAATAATTGATTATATTTGACCATATTGCACAAAACAGATCCATGACACCACCCGAAGAAAGGAAGAAAATATACTTTGCCTCCGATTTTCATTTCGGCATACCCGATCATGCAGGCAGCCTCGAAAGGGAAAAACTTTTTGTAAAATGGCTGGACGATGCCGCCAAGGATGCTGATCAGATCTTTCTGATGGGTGACATTTTCGATTTCTGGTTCGAATACAAGACGGTTGTCCCGAAAGGCTTTGTGCGCCTGCTTGGGAAGCTGGCCGAGATCACCGATTCAGGCATTCCTGTGCACCTGTTCAGGGGAAACCATGATGTCTGGGCTTTTAACTATTTCAGCAAGGAGATCAATATGAAGCTGCACCGGAAACCCGAGGTCATGGAGTTTTCGGGGAAGAAATTCTACCTTGCCCATGGTGACGGACTCGGTCCCGGCGACCATGGTTATAAGTTTTTAAAAAAGGTGTTTGCCTGTCGCTTAAACCAATGGCTGTTTCGCTGGCTGCATCCCGACCTGGGAGCAAAAATGGGCCTGTACTTCTCGAAAAGAAGCCGCCTGGCGAATGTGGCCAAGGAAGGAAAGAAAGATGCCACGAACAATATCCAGGAAGAAATGCTTTTCAAGTATAGCGAACAAATGTGCAAACAGCACCCCGAGGTGGATTACTTTGTGTTCGGCCACCGGCACCTGCCCACGCAGGTTAAGCTTAGCGACAAGGCTGAGATGGTGATCCTGGGCGACTGGATCACAAATTTTACCTATGCTGTGTTTGATGGGACGGAGCTGAAGCTCAATAGGTTCTAGGTGCTAGGGTCTAGGTTTAGGTGATATTTGATATTTGATCTACTTTTTAACCAATTTCATCACTTTACTTCCATTTTCGCTTTTCAGGCTCATGAAATACAATCCCGGGCGTAGGTGTGATATATCGATAGTTTCACCGGCGATATGTGTCCCTGACATAACCTCTTTTCCACTTGTGGTAAAGATCCTGTAATCAGATGTTGATTTGTTCCATCCTTTGATGCGGATACTGTTATTAGCCGGGTTGGGATATATTTTTATCTGGTTTTGAGCAAGCGATCTGTCATCAGTCCCAAAGACCTCCGGGAAGGCAAGTTTCAGTCCCACCGGACGGTGATCTGATACGCGATCATCATATTCACCCATGCCACCGCTGTAATAGTCATCAAGGCGAATGGTTTGCACTTCAGAGCCTTCTGCAGAAAATATATCGAAAAGTTCATCACTGATCAGCAGGTGATCGAGATGCGAAGGCCAGTTGGGGTAGGACCACTGGCTGATGCTGCCCTGGGCGATATCCATGTCGGCGAAAAGGAAAGCTTCAGGTTGCTCCAGGAAAACATTGAATACGTTATTTGCCGGTATGTCTGTCAGGATATCGTTCAGGTCGCCCGTTAAGATCACGCGATCATCCGGATGGCTTGTTTGAATAAAATCTTCCATCATATTGCATGCATCATACCGCCTTTTTTCTTCATCCCAATCATCGAGCAGGTCCAGGATCCCGTCGCCACAGCATTTCAGGTGGTTATTGATCACAATAAATGCATCGCCCTTGTAGAGGAACTCAATCACCAGGGGAGAACGTGGAAATACCCTCCATTCTTCAGAAAAGATCTCGTACACATCGATCAATTCTACCGTTTCTTCCTTGTAAATATATGCCAGGCTATTGTACTCACCATATAAGAAATAAGCGTTCCATCCATCCAGTGCATCGATCATCTGGGAAAAGACGGTTTTGTCGTCGATCTCCTGAACAGCTATGAGGTCTGCATCCATGGCATCAAGGATCAGGGAAACATCGTTTACGGTTGTCTGTCCGTTCTTGGGGAACCATTCAATGTTCCAGGTCACGATCTCGAGGGTGGTGTCGGTGCCGAATTCAAGGTCGCTGAAATCCTGGGCTCTCAGGTTTATACATGGCAGAAGCAAAAGGAGGATTATGCTACCGACTAAATACTGGCGAAAAAATTTAGTTATCTTCATTGTGGAGGCAAAGATAGGGAAGTTCATTGAGTTCATTAAATTCATTGAGTTTGCAGTACCACGTACCAGGTATTACGTATTACGAAATTGAATTAATAAATACTTAGCACATGGTGCGTAGTAAGTAATACCCCAATAACACTGTACCCTATACCCTGTACACGGAACCTAAAATATCCCTCCTATAGCAATCTTAATCTCTATGAAGCTTCCGGGACCACCCATATACCACCAGGTGTTATAATGTTCATACGTACTGCCAAAAGGTGTTTCTACTGTCGATGGGTAATTAGCCGGCAAAATCTGCCAGCCGACATTCAGGTCGAGAAAGGCAGTGTTCTTTCTGGAAAAAGAAAAATAGGCACCTACTCCAAAGCCGGCACCCCCGGTCCAGAAAAAATCAGCAACAGAATATACATATCTGGAGCTGCTACCATCTGTGACATAATTTAGCTTTGAAAAATCAAAATACCCAATGATTGCAGACGCCTGAATATAAAATCCCAGGGCTTCATGATGACGGAAAAAATAGCGAAATGCAGGTGTGACCTTTATTCCTGTATATTCTTCATCTCCAAAATACTGCTGCCCTGTGAAATACCAATCCGCATAAGTTCCAATTGAGAACCTACTACCTATAAAACGTTCATATCTCAGTCCCACGGCACCCCATATCAGTTTGGTAGGAAGCCATGATATGGCATTCCTGCCGGCGGGCTTCCCATATTTCTCGGCATCAGCTGCGATTGGAGCCATTCGGGCATCTTGCCTACGGGCAGTATGAGAGAAACCAATCTTCTCCGATTTATACTTGTTATGATGGAAGTACAATTTCAAATTCTTGCGGGGAATGCTAATTTCATAATACCCTGTACTATCTGTATATGCAATTGTGTTTGAGTCTGCAGCATACACAGAAACATCCTTCAGCGGCGCATAAGTATACCTATCATTAACATAACCAAACATCGTTTTCATTATTTGTCCAAAGCCGACTGAAGTCAAAAGCAATAGCAGTACAGTGAGACTAATTCTCATAATTATAGCTTATTCGTTGCCTAAATATATGTAAAAGTCTGGAGTTTGAGCTACAAATTCGAGTTCCCGGTTACCTCTTGATAGTTGATATTCAATATCGAATATTCGATATTCGAGGTCTGGGCTATTGTTTTATCATTTTAAGCACCTGTTTTTCACTCTGAGTGCTTAGGCTGATAAAGTAGATTCCGTTTCTTAGTGCTGAAACATCGACAGGATCCCCGGTGGACAGGATGCCGGTCTTCATCAATTTCCCGTTAATATCGAATATATTATATTCAAATTCTACTTCCGGATTGCCTTTAAATATTACTACATCATTTGATGGATTGGGGTAAAAACTAAGATCCGCGCTTAGTTGTTCGTTAACCGATACATTGGTCATTTCGCAGGAACTATAGTTCGGGTTCATGTATACCAGACCATTTTCATCATGCACACATAAATTCCGGTAACCAACCCCTACAGTCGGTCCCAGACCGGCCCACATCAATCCATAATTACTCCCCAGGCCTTCTATCCAGACTTCAACAAAATCCATGTCTGTTCCTAACCAGCTCAAATACATTCTTTTTCGATAATCGGTATCTATCAATATCGAGTCAACTTCCTCCACGAGAAGGGTACATGGTCCATACCAACCGACATATACCGTATCACCTTCTAATGCATTGAAGTCATATAAAAGCCACTCGGTCTCGTCCCACATGTAAACCATTCCATCATTATCTTCCCTGAAGGCAGTGTAGTAATACCAGTCGAAGCCATAGTAAAGGTCCTGCTTATAAACTTTCTTAAAAAGCATCTGGTCTATAGTGGTATCACCCTGGATCTTGTACTTATAGGTATGGTATACCGAATCCCAGTAGAAAGAGTATTCTATCATCAATTCACTCCAGTATTTGTTGTCCTCAACTAGTGGAAAATATGTATTACCACCAAGTGCCTGTGAATATGAGTTATCAGAAAAGATAAAAATGAATATTGTCAAGGATATTATAATCAGACCTCGTTTCATCTTAATGGCTTTTTTGTAGCCTAAATATAATAAAAAGTTTGGAGTCCGGCGTTTGGAGTTTGGAGTTAATTTTTCCCGGAACCCGGCACCCGGAACCTGTTATACAAAGCGTTCTATCAACTCCACAAGCCTGTGCGCATAGCCGGTCTCATTATCATACCAGGCCACAACTTTCACAAGTTTGTTTTTATCGCCAAGGACAGCAGTGAGGCCGGCATCGAAAATGGCGGAGTGTGGGTTGCCCAGCACGTCGACGGAAACGATGGGATCTTCGGTATATTCGAGTATGCCTTTCAGGTAGGTATCGGCGGCCTCCATAAATACCCTGTTGATCTCTTCCACGCTGGCAGGCTTTGAAAGCGTACAGGTGAGGTCGGTAAGTGAGCCATCGGGCACCGGAACGCGTATGCCCGCACCACCAAGGTTGCCTTTTAGGTGTGGGAATATGCGGGTTGATGCCTTTGCAGCACCCGTTGTAGTGGGAACAATGGAATATGCTGCAGCCCTGGCCCTGCGAAGGTCTTTGTGAGGCCCGTCGATCAGGTTCTGATCGCGTGTATATGAGTGCACGGTGGTGATAAAACCCTTTTCTATTCCCCAGAGTTTATCAAGGATCATGATAAGGGGAGCCACATTGTTGGTTGTACAGGAGGAGTTGGAGATGATCACGTCCTTTTTGTTGATCACATGATCGTTCACGCCAAGTACCACATAGGGTACTCCGTCGCTCTCCCCTTTGGCAGGTGCGGATATGATCACCTTGCGGGCACCGGATTCCGTGACATGGCGGATGGCCTCTTCCTTCTTCACAAAAAGCCCTGTCGATTCGATAACCACATCAATATCAAGGTCCTTCCAGGGTAGCTTTCCCGGGTCTTCTTCTTTGAAAACACGTATCTTCCGTTCATTGATAAACAAATGCTCCTCGTCCCATTTCACTTCGCCATCGTACCGGCCGTGGATGGAATCATACTTGAACAGGTGTCCGAGTGTTGATGGGCATGTCAGGTCATTGATCGCAATGAGTTCCATGTTTTCATTCCCTGCCATGGCACGATAAGTGATCCGTCCTATTCTTCCAAAGCCATTAATGGCTACCCTGATCTTTTTCATCTATCAAGTTTTATTGTATGGCTGCAAAAATATTGAAAATCAGCTTGCGTTATTCCTTAATCCGACAGATATTGTTAATTTTGGCTTCCTCGTCTCTGGTTTCTTGTTACTCGTAAACCAGAAACAAGCGATCAGTAACCAGAAACTTCATCAGATATAGTTGGAGTATCTAATTTAAGAACAACAAATAAGTAACATAACATATCAAACAACAATTATGGAACACGTTAAAAAGTATATTGAAGAGAACAAAGACAGGTTCCTTGACGAGCTTTTCGGCCTGATCAGGATCCCTTCCATCAGCTCAGAGTCAGCCCGCAAGGATGATATGCTGGCTGCTGCAGAATACTGGAGAGAGTCGATCATGAAGGCCGGTGCCGACAGGGCAGAAGTCATGCCTTCGGAAGGCAACCCCGTGGTTTATGGAGAAAAGATGATCGATCCGTCTGCACCTACCGTGCTGGTTTATGGCCACTACGATGTTATGCCGGTGGATCCAATCGAACTCTGGAAAAGTGAGCCATTTGAGCCGGAGATCCGCGACGGAAAGATCTGGGCTCGCGGCGCCGATGACGATAAAGGGCAGGCCTTCATGCATGCCAAAGCCTTTGAGCTTATGGTAAACACAAACACCCTTCCATGCAATGTTAAGTTCATGATCGAAGGGGAAGAGGAAGTTGGGTCTCCCAGCCTTGGAAAATTCTGTGAAGACAATAAGGAAATGCTTAAAGCCGATATCATCCTCGTTTCGGATACCGGCATGATCGCACCTGATATTCCATCGATCACCACCGGCCTTCGCGGACTGGCATACATGGAAGTTGAGGTTACCGGTCCAAACAAGGACCTTCACTCAGGGCTTTTCGGTGGCGCAGTTGCAAACCCGATCAACATCCTGACCAAGATGATCGCATCGCTTACGGATGAAGACAATGTTATTACCATCCCCGGATTTTATGATGATGTTGAAATT
>JAZBOU010000046.1:0-3255 GCA_036351275.1 Bacteroidales bacterium | reverse complement strand
GAAAATAGTTGAATCACTCATGCTTTCATCCAGAGACAACCAACAATAATTGTTCTCCTGTTTCTCAAGCCATTGGCTTAATAGCATGCTTTTGCCGTAACCAGCAGGAGCCGATATCAAAATAAGCGGCAAATGACTGCTTTTTTCAAATTTTTCAATAAGATGCGGCCTTATTAAAAGGTCATTCGAAATTTTTGGTCTATTTAGCTTGGTGTCCTGCATCAGGGATTGATCAGATGAAATCAAATAAATTAAAACCAAGATAAACATATTTTTCCTTGTTTTGACGGCAAACACCCCGGAAACATTATTTTTCACAAATTGAGGCAGCTAAGAAGGCAAAAGACATGGAGATTTTTTAATTGAAAGTAAGAAATTTTATCAGAAATTCCTTACTCCCTTTCCTTACTCCAATAATCGTGGGTCGAATAAAGGAAAGCCATGAGATAAAGAAATTCTCTCGCTGGGCTCGACTTTGGTTTTAGTAATTTCATCCAACACCCAACATCCAACATCTTTTGTTGCCTTCGGCGATTCTCCGCGGGGGGAGGCCTGCAACAAAAACCCCACCCACACTGCGTTCGGTTATGGTTTTTCATCATCATTCGGCACCCTGCCTGCCGGCAGGCAAGGCCGGCACCCGGCACCCGGCACCCTGCCTGCCGGCAGGCAGGTCGGCACTCCGAGAATTAGCTTCGCTGATTCTGCGCAAGGGGGGCTTTACAACAAAAACCCGTCGCTCCCTGCGGTCGCTCGCGTGTTTATTTTTTTAGATCGTCGCATTCAAGCAAGCTTGATGCTCCGTCTTAAAAAAATAAACCCGGCTCTTTCGAGCCGGGTTTTTGTTGTAGCGAGGCCGAGAATTGAACTCGGGACCTCCGGGTTATGAATCCGACGCTCTAACCAACTGAGCTACCTCGCCGTATTTGCGGGTGCAAATATACATTTATTTTTATTCTTAAAAGTAAAAGGGACTTGCAATTGACCGGGTTTTTTGCGATTTTTACAAAATAAGAAATCAATTTTTACTCAAATCCATTTCCCACTATGAAATACAGAAATATAATGATCATGGCCATGATAGCCCTTATCCTGGTCTCATGCAATGAATTATCTAAAAAAGGAAGTGATAAAAAGCAATTAATCATTGGAAAACCTGATGTCAAGGTTGTGAATAACAGAATGTCACCAGAGGTTCTCTGGGCTTTCGGCCGATTAAGCGATCCCCAGGTTTCCCCGGACGGTGGCTTCATTCTGTACGGTGTATCCTATTATTCAATAGAACAGAACAAAGGTAACCGGGAACTGTACACCATAAATGCTGATGGCAGTAACCCGCAACAGATCACTAAAAGTCCTAAGAGTGAATCTAACGCTACCTGGAGGCCGGACGGAAAAAAGATAGGATTCCTCACCTCCGAAAGTGGTTCATACCAACTCTGGGAAATGAATCCTGACGGAACAGGACGCACGCAGATCTCAAATATAGACGGAGGGATTACAGGCTTTAAATATTCCCCCGACCAGACAAAAATACTATTCAGCAAAGAAGTCATCCTGGAAAATAAATTCGAAAAGCTTTATGAAGGACTACCCCTGGCTTCCGGAAGATTGATGGACGATGCCATGTATCGCCACTGGGACCACTGGGTCGATTCATACAGCCATATTTTCTATGCCGACTACGACGGAAAAAAAGTCTGGAACGAAAAAGATATCATGGAGGGCGAACCTTACCAGGCACCCCTAAAACCTTTTGGCGGGATCGAACAGGTCGAGTGGTCGGCAGACAGCAAGACCATTGCATATACATGCAAGAAACTGTATGGTAAAGCAGCGACCTTATCCACCAACTCCGATATTTATTTTTATAACATTGAATCCGGCAAGACTGAAAATGTTACCAAAGGTATGATGGGATTTGACATTGGTCCCGTTTTTTCTCCTGACGGTAATTATATGGCCTGGGAAAGCATGGAAAGGGAAGGATATGAATCGGATCAGAACCGCTTGTTCATCCTGGATCTGAATACGGGAGAAAAGAAATATGCCACCGAAGGTTTTGATCAGAATGCAGGAAGCATTACATGGACAGCAGACAGTAAGGATATATATTTTACTTCCGACTGGCATGGTGCTTTCCAAATCTATAATTACAACCTTGCCTCAGGAAAGATCAAACAAATAACGGAGGGACTGCATGATTACAGGGGTGTGACCATTGCAGGAGATATGCTTATTGGCACAAAGCAAACCATGTCATTACCCACAGAATTATTTGCTGTGAATCCGGTCGACGGTTCGGAAAAGCAGATCACTTTCACCAATAAGGAATTGCTCGAACAGATAAGCATGGGAAAGACGGAAGAACACTGGATAAAGACACATGATGGAAAAGACATGCAGGTGTTCCTGATCTTCCCGCCCGATTTCGACCCTGGTAAAAAATATCCTGCCTTATTGTATTGCAAAGGAGGGCCCCAGGGGCCTCTCAGCCAGAGCTTCCACTATCGCTGGAACTACCAGATCATGGCAGCCAACGATTACATCATCGTTGCCCCGGCCAGAAGAGGGGTTTCAGGATTCGGACAGGCCTGGCAGGAACAGATCAGCGGTGATTATCACGGCAAAAGCATGCAGGATTACCTGACCGCCATTGATCATTTTGCCAAAGAATCATATATTGATGAGAACCGCCTGGGTGCCATTGGTGCAAGCGCCGGGGGCTATGCGGTTTATTACCTGGCTGGAAATCACGATGGAAGGTTTAAATGCTTTATTGCCCATGATGGGATATTTAATGAAGAAGCCCAGTACCTGGAAACTGAAGAGATGTGGTTTGAGAACTGGGACAAAGGCGGCCCCTTCTGGGAAAAAGATAATAAGGTGGCACAGGAAGCCTACAAACACTCCCCCCATAAATACGTGCAAAATTGGGATACCCCGATACTTGTGATCCATGGTGAACTAGATTACAGGGTGGTGTTCACACAGGGCATGACAGCTTTTAATGCCGCCATCCTGAGGGATGTTCCGGCTGAGTTCCTGTATTTCCCCGATGAGAACCATTGGGTATTACAACCCCAGAATGGGATCCTCTGGCAAAGGACATTCTTTAATTGGTTGGATCGTTGGTTGAAATAGGCGTTAGGCGTTGGGCGTTGGGCATGGTGAATAAGAGGATACGGGAATACGGGATTACGAGAATACCTGACAATGACGACAATGACGACAATGACGACAATGACGACAATG
>JAZBOU010000045.1:0-30707 GCA_036351275.1 Bacteroidales bacterium | reverse complement strand
CTACAGCGCGTCAACTTTCTTTTGAGCATCTGATCTGATCCTGGCCGCCTGTTGTTTGGCCGTATTGATGATGCCATCGGCCTTTTTATCGGCTTCTGCAACCATTTGATCAGCTTCACTATACGCTTTCTTTTTATATTCTTCAGCCGTTTTCTTTGCCGCTGTTTCGGCCAGTATCCCTTTTTTCTTTCCTTCTTCAACAAGGGTTTTGGCATGGGCATCTGCATTTGACCTGATCGTCTGGGCTGCCTCCCGGGCTGTCTTCCTTACCTGCTCGGCCTGTTTCTGGGCTTCAGAAATTACCTTGAGGGCTTGTTGTTCAGCTTCGTTTAAGATTTTCTGTGCTTCTGCCCTCGCTGCCTGCTCAAGCTCCTCTTTCTTTTTGTCGATCTCCTGCTGAACAGCATTGGTGATGTCCTCCATGATCCCTTTTCCGGGGCTGCCTATGGCCGGCTTTACGGTCGGATTCGACAGCGTCCCGCCGATGAGCACGTCCAGGTTCACGGTATTGCCAACAGAGACATTTGCCCCGCCCGCCTTTGCCTGGCTCAGCAAACCGTCAAGTACTGCATTGGCTTCTTCTCCAAAGATCTCTCTCGGGATCTCCATTTTGAGGGTGTACTCCATCGTCTCATCAATGGAGGTCCATCCCGACAGCCCGGCCTGGATCCCTTCCATGGTGATGTCAGTCGGCTTAAGGAACAGCTTGCCCTCCCTGATATCAAAAAGTATTTTCAGGGGGTTAATATCCAATTCTTTGAGTGATGGGATTTTGAGCACATCAGCAAGCTTGTCAAGGGTGTTTACATTCTCAAGACTGATCTCACTTGTATTCATAAGTCCTTTCCCGACGAAGGTAGCCCAATCAGGGTTCATATCTTGCTTTAAGCGGGTATTCATGCTCAGGGTGGTGGAGAAATCCCCTGCAGCATGTTCGAAAACAGGGGCGAATTTTTGCAGTATGCCAAAGGTGGCAAAGGCTTTCAGAAAGCTAATCCTGCTGATGTTCACCTCCAGATCAACAAGCGGTTGCTCAATGTTCCTGCTGTCGTAAAAGCCGTTCACGCCAATGGTACCCCCCAGCATATTCCCTTTCAGGTTGCTGATAGTCAGCTTCTCGTCTTTAATTGAAATTATTCCCGTTGCATCATTCAGCTCCATGTTATCGTAAATGACCCTGTTAAATCCGGCATTGATCTTGATGTCGATGTGTGCAGGCACCTTGAAGGCCGACAGGTATGCCGTATCGGTATCCGAAGTGTCCTGTATTTCTCCGGAACCGCTGTCCCCGGAAATAAACTGATTCGTATTGAAGTATTTCGAGCGCGCATTTAATTCCCCTTTCAGGCCTTGGTCACACAGTGCATAGGCAAGGTAGTTCTCTATTTTTCCTTTTATGTTGATATCACTTGAGCCATAAAGGAAATCAAGGTTTACCAGGTCAAGATAAGCCGGGGCAAAATTGAGCTGTGCATGCTTTATTTCATATGTTTCATCAACATCCCCCGTTGAATAGATAAAATCTTTGACCAGCACTGAACCGGAGGCGTCAACATCTTTGTATGCCTTCTTTTCAATGTTGGAAAGCCGGCCTTTCAGGGTAATGGCAGCATCAACAGAGCCGCTGATAGTTTCATCCTGCCCAAGCGGGTACACCTTCGAAACCGATGACAGATCCACACGCCCGTTCACGCGTGTGCTGAAATACGGATCCGACACCGGTGTGGAAACAAACAGGGTCATGTCGAAGGGATTATCGAGCATGGAGAACCGGAATTTTCTGACATCAACGGTCAGCTTATCCATATCACCGCCCGGATGGTCAATATCCATGTCGAGCTGGATACCAGAAACCGATGACGGCAGTTCCGGGTATTTAAAGGATGCACGGTCCACCAGTACCTCCAGTTTGAATGAGGGTAGCTCAGATCCGGTATAAATCCCTTTTACATAACCTGAAAAAGAAAGATCGCCTTCGGTTTCGATGTCTTTAAAATCTTTCTGATAAATGGCAGGGACCAGCGACAGAAAATTCCTGAATGTGTTTTTCTGAGCATCGAAGGAAAGTATGATATCGGGGTCACCTCCGGCCATGGCCACGGAACCTTCGAACTGAAGGGCCAGTTCGTTGATGCGAAGGGAATTTTTCTTAAATGTATAGATCTCGTTTTTCAGGTCCGCATCAATAGAAGCATCAAATGCAACAATTGCCTTGTTCATGTATGTAATGCCGTTTTGTTCGATCAGGAGTTCGGCGATATTGATCCGGGTTTGCAGTGAAGTGTGGTAAGCGGTGAGGTCGCCGGAAAGGATGTAGTTCATGCCCGACAGGGTCACCATCATGTTTCCGGGAACATCATCATAAACAATATGTGCATCACTGATCTCAAATTTTTTGAGGGCCACCTGGAAGTTGCTGCCTTCCTCATCGCTTTGTCTCTGACCTGCATTATCGGTTTCTTCCCTGGGGGCTATATCCCAGTTATACTTTCCGTTTTCAGCAACCTTAAGATAAACATCAGGCCTGGCAATATGAATGCTTTTTATTTCATACGTGTCTCCTTTCACGACATTGAACAGGTCAAGCACCACGGAAACCGATTCAATGACGGCCAGTGTATCCCCCTCAAAATCATTGATCCCGGATACCGAGATGTGGTCCAGGTGAAAGCTGAAATTGGGGAAGTGTGAAAACAAGTTTAGCCCGAAATCCTCAAACTCGACCCGTGCCTCCAGATTGCTGTTTATCTCTTTCTTGGCTGCTTCCATGATCTGTCCTTTAAACAAGAATGGAAGGAGGACCATCAGGACAAGTAATATAAGGATGACGGCTGCGAATACCTTAAAGATTCTGCGAGATCTATTTGGTTTTTTTTTCATTTTCTCAAGATTAGGATTTTCGTAGGATTATGTTTTAATCCAGTGCGTTATGGCAAAGTTAATCCGAAATCATTTTAATGCTCCGGCTGCCTGGAAATATTATGCACCTGCCAGCGAATTGCAGAACACAGGCAGAAAGCTCCACATCCATCATCCATAATTCATCATCCATAATCTTTTCCCGCGAATGCGGGAAAAACGGTTGCCGGGGACCGAAATAAAACCGTTCGTTTGTTTGATAATGGATGAAGATTCCCGATACAAGTATTATAATTTCACAGGCAAATAATTATTGGATGATATTTGAATCAATTAATTTCCAAACCCGATGTAAAGTATCACCTTTTTCACGGAGCATTATTATTCCATTATTTCTAGCCAGATAATATTCGAAATTCAGTCCAATCAAATGATCTTTTACAAGGATTTTTCTAACGCTATTATAGGCTTTTCCATTTACTATAAGTAAATCAAAGTATTCCAAATAAGTCGTGGAGCTTATAATTTCATTTTCCAGATTATGAATATTAGTTTCAACGCCTATTATTAAATGCTCATTATCAAAAATGATATGTCTGCTACAATCTAAAAGTAGCTTGGTGAAAGCTCCCCCAGCTGTAACTCCTTCTTCAGAAAGAGAATAATAATTGTTTGTATCGTAATATGACCTGACACTTTGAAATCTTGTATTGGGATATGGTAATTGAGAATCAGGAGGATACGCATAAGTAGTATCGAAGAAATGTTCTTTGATAACCAGAGTATCATACATCGAAGATATTGAATCTTGGTAAATCCAATAACTGCCAGATTTGTAAAAAACCCAATTAAGGCTTTCTTGTCCAATTAATTTTACATCACTTTTAACTGGTTCATCTTTCTTGCAACCAATTGCTAAAAGAAAAATTAATACCCCAAACCAGATTTTGAAAGATCGATTCATTAAAATGGCAGCTAATTTCTACTTGGTTTATTCAAATATACGGAATTTTAACAAGTCATTTGGCTGCAACTTCCGGTTTCATCATCCGAAGCCTTCCGCAAGCGCCAAAGCTACTCAGCGGTGGCGGTGGCGTAGGATGAAAAGGTCCGCCTTCGTCCTTTGTCCGCTGAAGCATCAGCGAAAGCGGATAGACTTCGGCGGATAAAAGGAGCGGCAAAAAAGGGAGCACGCTTTGTCCGCCATAGCCTTGGCGGAGGCGGATGCTCCCTTTTTTGATTGCCCATTCGGCATTCTACATTTCACATGTTCCATTTGTAGCAAATGCCTGTAGGTAAAAATTGTCATCCTGACGAGGCTGAGTGAAACGAAGCGGAGGAGAGACCCCCATCGTATTGCACCTAGTTTTGTAAAATCGCTGATTTTGTGGTGAGTTGCAGCTTTTTCCCAGTATTGACGCTGAAAAGCCCCGGGCAAATAAAGATCCAAATCCACAAAATCCAAAATCCAAAACAAATTCCAAATCACAATTTCTCAATTCACAAATCAACTCAAAACCCAACACCCAAAATCCAAAACTTGCTTTCAGCCACCACATTACGTATATTAAGGTGTTATTTTTATGGCGGATTAAACAAAACAGTACTTTATAGTGTTTTAGCTTTCAGTGTTTTGTAAATATTCATTAATCATACAATAGCTTCATAAATGAAAAAGTTTATCCAAATATTCGCAATACTCGCCGGTATCGCCATTATGCTGAATACACAGGCCTGTAAAAAAGATGATCCTGACAACGATATAGACGACGGTTCCGCCCAGCTCTACCAGGAGCGACTCAAGATCGGCCGTGAACTGCTCGAAGTGCAGGCGGATAATGTAGATGAAATTTTGCCATTTTATTCGGACAGTATAGAGTACCACGATCCGATCGTTGATATTTCAGGGATCCAGGATATGACATCATTTCTCAATAATCTTATCCTGGTTGCTTCGCCCAATCTAGTCACGATCGTCCATGACGAGACCCTGGTTAACGACATCTACTCTGCAACATGGACCATGTCCGGGGATTTCCTCGATAATCCTTATCAGGCCAAGGGGATCTCGATATTCAAGTTTGTACCCAACTCTACGCAGGTATATTACCAGCGCGATTACTATTCAGAGGGCGACATCATGACCACCATACCCGGCATGGATCAGGCCATCTGGGGATTCAGGACCTTCTACAGGTGCGCTGTAGATCCAACCTTCGACTGCCCATTTGTCTCTTCCGCTCCAGGTACAGAAAGTAAGCAACTGCGTTCGAAAGATCAGATGAACGGAGATCAACTTACGGTCGGACGTCAACTGGTTGAGATCAATGCCGGGAACTGGACAGAAGTGATTCCCTACTTTGCAAGCAATTATGAGTACCACGACCCTATCGTTAATATTTATACCCCCGACACCATGGCCATATTCCTGGGCCGTCTGTTTGAAGGATCGTCTGAATTGTATACCATTGTCGAGGACGAGACAGTTGCAAACGATATCTATATGGCGACCTGGACCATGTCCGGTGAATTTAACGGAGCTTCTTTTAACGCCCCAGGCATGTCGATCGTGAAGTTTGTTGAAGGTACGACACAAACCTATTACTCCCGCGACTACTATACGGAGGGCGACATCATGCTTGGCATTCCCGAACTTGCCGAGGTCGTACTCGGTTTTCGCCACTATTACCGCAGTGCCGTAGATCCGAACTATGGCGGTAATTAAACAGGAAAGAAAAGGCAAATAAGGGAGCATCCGCCTTCGCCAAGGCTATGGCGGACAAAGCGTGCTCCCTTTTTTGATATTAGATATCTGATATTAGATATTTGATATTTGAAGTATCTGCCCCGATGCTTATGCGCTTCCGGTCATTCTGCTTATTCTGCCGAAACGACAACTTTATTACTTACAACTAATCCCCGGGAGGTGAAACTCAATTTCCCAGCTTTCTTTTGAGATTTATAGCCGTATTTGTGATGGCAAGGCCGCCTTTGCCGGTGCATTTAACGCATGATGGCATTTGCTTGCTGACCTGTGAGACGGTTTGTATGACCTCGTCAAGGGGGATGACCGCGTCGTAACCCGAACAAGCCATGCTTGCCGATGCATATGCGTTCACTGCGGCATTGATATTTTTGCCCAAACAGGGCACTTCAACGCGATCGGCAACCGGATCGCATATCAGTCCGATCATGTTTTGAATAGCCATGGAGGCAGCATTGATCGCTTGACCGGCCGTTCCGCCCAGCAACTGCACAATGGCCGCTGCAGCCATACCCGAAGCTGCTCCACACTCGACCTGGCATCCGTGTTCTTCTGCGGAAAACCCGGGCCCGGATGCAAAATAGGCCCCTACTATGCCGGCAGCAAAATAGGATTTGATCACCTCCTCTTCACTTGACTTCAATTCTTTGGCTAGTGCCGTTATACCACCACCAACAGTTCCGCAGGAACCTGCCGTTGGATTCGCTACAAATACTTCCATGGCACTTTTAACTTCCATGATGGCGGTAACATATGCAATAATCCTGTTCACAATGGGATCCCGGGGGATCTTATTATTTTTTTCAGCCTTTTTTATCAAGTGTGACTGATGGGGTAAGATCCGGTCCTCATATACCGTCCCATCAAGTCCTGTGCGTATACTGTTATCAATAATGCTGATAACCTCCTTCATCTTCGTGATCAGCCCGGCTTTCGGGAGTCCGCTGAGACACTTTTCATAAATCAAGCCTATATCTCCCAGGCTATACCTTTCTTTCTCAGCATACTTCAAAAGGGATGCTATTGTCGTGAAGGGAACTTCTGATTCGTTTCCTGATAGGATTGGAAGCACCGGGTGAACAGGGATCACGTCTTCAACATCAGGTAATCTTGATATTCGCTTGATCATATCAGGCGGGATTACGTTTGAGGACTTCACATTAAGCAGAATACCATTTTTCCCGGCTGATTGATCCGCTTTCGTAATATGTGGAATGAGAGCTTCGATGCTTTCAAGAATTAACCCTGGTTTTTGAGTCAATACCAGCAATTCATAATAATCTCCCCGAAGATCAACACTAAAATCATTAAGCTGGTAGATCTTAAACGAACCTCCTCCAAGAGAAGCCGCATAAGCCTGAATCTTATTTCCATTTATCCCGCTTAAAGAAATGCGAACCGTGTTCACATGGTGGGTAGGGTAGGACGCAATTTTATACTTAATCGACAGATCTCTTTCTGCTGTCAACTGCTCAATGTCCTTCATGCGGGAGTCGGTTATGTCCAACCCTGACAATCCCCCGCTAACGCCCATTGCAGTTCCCTGTTCCCGGTAGTTTGCAGCCCATGCCCCGTCTTTATCAAATTCGACAAGGGCGCTTTTAAGCGGCTCATTTAGAAGGTCCAGGCAGACCCTTGCAATCCGCCATGAAGCGGCGGTATGGGAGCTTGAAGGCCCGCGCATTACAGGCCCTATGATATCATTGAGGATTTTTGGAAGCATTGTACACTCGCATTTCAGATCGTTTGTAATGGTAAGGTTCAGCTGTTAATTCAAACAGGGAATTGCAATTTGCAGTTTACAAGATACAATATTCAGGGATTCTGCTTTACTGCTACCTGCCGGTCATACTGCATTGCCTGCCGTAGCTTTAGCGTGGGCAGGAGGAGATTTTAGGGTTACAAAACATAGCAATCCACCGAAGCTGTAGCGAAGGTGGATTAAAGCATGGAAGTACCTCCCGGTGATGCGCAGTATATTAGTTTAGTACACCCCATCCGACATCTAACATCAAACACTTTTCAACTGGCTTTTATTGTTCCTTCCGGTGCGTAATTGCGTACAGGTATTTACACTTGTTTGCCCGTCCGGGCCCCATTCATGTTCAAATAAACTGAGGATAATTTTAATTTGACAAACGAAGGTTTATTTTGTATATTGCTTGGGTACGAGCCTTAAAGCCCCTCACCCCAAAGACACACGGACCAAAAATTTATAAGTCAAATATACACCTGAACTTTTAGGTGTGTAATGTTGTTTCTATTCGTTGTACGACCAATTAAAATATTAAAATGAAAAAACTTTCTACCCTATTCAATCTCCGAATTTCTAAGCGCTGTAAAACAGTAATCACTGTTTTAACCGTCCTCCTTTTTGTCATTCAGCCCCAGTTGACATTGCATGCCCAGCAGGGGGTTGCCCCAACCAATCTGCCGGATGGAGGGTTTTCTATCGACGGAAACCTGCTTTCAAGGACACCCGTAACCACCGATTTCTCACCTGATAACGGCGATTTCCTGCCCAATCTTAATGCTCCGGGAACCGGGGGATACGTTTTTACGAATGACGGGTATCCTGTTGACACAACTACCTCTTTCCACATTTTCGATGGCTATGGTCCAGGAGATGCTGAGATATTCACTCAGGGATCGAAGTTCAATGATGATCCGAACACCTGGGTATGGAAAGAAGGCAAACCACCGGGTAAGGACGATATAAACCATGTTTTATTCCACTTTTCAGCCGATTCACTGGGGAATATCTGGTTCATCGGCAGCGGTGACCGTTTAAAAACCAATGGGAATACATATCTTGATTTCGAATTGCTGCAGCAACCGCTTTATCAAAACACCGATTTTACTTTTACATCCCTCGGAATGCATGGGGGAAGAACAATTGGCGACCTGGCCATAACCGTGGAATATACAAATGGAGGATGGTCCCCTCAGCTAATTGTCTACCAGTGGACCGAAACAAGCCCCGGGAATTTTGGATATGAGGAAGTAATTCCGGCAGCCGGTACATATTACCTTTCAACCAACAGCGACAGTGCTGTCGTTGTCCCTTACGGGGCCTTTGGAAAGGATACATATGAAGAATTTTCTTTCTCTGAAGTTGCTGTAAATATTAACGAAGTGGTCGCAGGTAATTATGCCTGCCTGGATATAAAAACCGTATTGGCAAAAACCAAGGCTTCCCAGTCCTATAATGCAGCATTAAAAGACCTGGCCAGTCCTGTACAGGTGGATATCCTTTCAAAACCGGAAGTAAGTGTAAACGATACGACCATATGTGAAGGCGATACCGCAGCGCTTACTACTACTGCATTATCGGGTACAGGCCCGTTTACTTATAACTGGAGCACCGGCGATACTACTGCCACCATTTATGTAGCACCTGATACAACAACAACTTACTGGGTTGTGGTTGCCGGGGCCAATGGATGTCCTTCGGATACTGCTTACGCTATGGTGACGGTATTGCCTTTACCTGATGTCAGCGTAAACAACGCATCAGTTTGTTATGGTGACACTGCAATGCTCACAGCAACTGTGATTTCGGGGAACGGACCGTTTACCTATTTATGGACCACCGGTGACACAAGCCAGACCATTTATGTAGCTCCCGATACCACCACAACCTATGGTGTAGTTGTTACCGGAAGCGACGGATGCCCGTCGGATACTGCATACGGCACGGTGACCGTATTTCCTCTGCCTGATTGTTTCATTACCGGACCGGATACCATTTGCCCACTTGGCATGGAACAGTTTTTAGGACCCGATACCATGAGTTTGTATGCCTGGACTGTTTACGGGCCTGCCATGATCATTGGAGACACAGCCGGACAGATGGTTGAGGTGCAGGGTACCGGGTATTGTGACACAACCTTCATCCTTGAACTTTACATCATAGATACGAATGGATGTGCGAGTACCTGCTCAATAAACGTAGTCATGTCCGATACACTGTCGCCAGTCATAAGCAATGTCCCTGACTCTTTATTTGTGGATTGTCTTTCAGATGTTCCCGTGGCTTCGATCGACTCTGTTACGGTTACGGATAACTGCGCTGGAGATCTTTATGTGACGGTCTCAGATTCTATTTATAACGACACCCTCTGCCCCAACAAGCTCAACATGTTGCGAACCTGGACGGCTATGGATACCTGTGGGAATTATTCCATGGCAACGCAGTTCATATCCGTATTTGACAGCATAGCACCGGTATTGTATGATGTGCCTGCTGATACGGGCTATTGCTGTCCCGATTCCATACCACCCCCGGCCGATGTCACTGCTATTGACAATTGTGATGGCCAGGTTCCTGTTGATTTTACAGAGGTGGTCAGCGACAGCACCGGGCCAAACATGTTTATCCTGACCCGTACCTGGATAGCGATAGATACATGCCATAACATTGATTCCGCCAGCCAGGTGATCGAGATCAACGATTCATTATATCCGGGAGGAGGGAATGTCGGCATGGCATCACCCGATGATATCCTATTGTATTTTAATGCGATACCTAACCCGTTCAAGACGAATATGACCATAGCGTTCAGTCTATCCCGGAATGCTTCTGTTACTCTTGACCTTTATAATTTTACAGGGGTTAAATTCCGGACCATCTTTACGGGAGATGTAATGGCAAGAACACCCATTACGACGAGGCTGAGCCCGGATGCAGGCATGAAGCCGGGTATGTATATGCTGGTTCTGAGAACCCAGTATGGTATTGTATCGAAGAAGGTTATGCTGATGAGGTAATACGGGATGAAAGGTTAGTAGCAAAAAAGGGCCTCGCATTCGCGAGGCCCTTTTTTGATATTCGAAGAGCGATTTAAACGTTCCTACCAGCCTCCCAGGCCTGCATGGTCAGGGCTGACATACTGCATGCCATGTATACCGGCGCAGGGGTCATTTTCAACCTGCTGGATAATAGCAAATGATCCCCAAATAACAGGCCCTATCTCGGTGCCATCAGATGCATACCATATGCCACCGTCTGCATATGCATCCGCCGGGGCGGCAATAATTTTTACAAAATAATCCCATTCGCAAATATTTCCATTCCCGTCTTCATATGATCCCCATTGGTGATTTGTTAACCAGGCCGCGGAACCGATATAAGTGTCGAAACCATAATGCCTGTCGAGTGATCCGTCAAGGTCACAATCTGTATTCGAAATCCAGCCATCATTCCATTTCATTATCAGGTTTACATCTCTGTATGGCCAGGCCCAATGACCAGCGGCTCCTGGATTAGCTGCAAGGTATGCGTCATCGTCACCATCCCATGGAGGATAACCTGCACCACCAGCATATGAATTAAAATACGAACCCTGGAATTTATGAGCCTGATAATTATATCCAAATTCGTCAAATCCGGTTGTTATCGGGTTGCCGGCATAATAGTGGCTGGAACTATACAGAATGTTCCCTTTCTGAATAGTTTCGCAATCATTCTTAGCTTTCATGCTTGATTCACCAGCTGGATCCTGATCAGCTTGCTTTTGGCAAGAAATAATGACAACGAATGCGAGTAATAGTACTCCTGAAGCATAAAGTAATTTTCTCATGATTTTTGGGTTTTAATATGATTTATAAATATGTCCGGGTGATAAACCGAACCAGTATTATTCGCTTCTGGAAGCACAATGTAATCATTTAATTACAGCTCATCAAATTAGCTTCCAATAAGTTATTAACTGCAAAGTGTGAACATCCATTCTCTGGAAAGGACTCCGGTGATTATACGGTATACCTGATATTCGAAATATACGGCTTCGCAGGTATTTATTTTTTGCATTCCACCTCACATGAAAACCCGACGTGATCAAACATTTCTTTTTGCCAGTTCCCCTGGCTGGTCCACCTGAAATAGCTATTTCCTTTTTCCCTCCCCTTGCTATGGACTGCGCAAAAAACCAGTTTACCCTCCGCATTATCAGGGATCCTGTAATATTCCAGGGAAACAAAGAAATCGCCATAAACCGTAATATTTTGCCGGTTTAAATCCAGAACGTACTCACCGGCAGATTCAATTTCTATGAAAACAGGTTCTTTCAGAATATTTTTATCAGGAATCCCGTCTTTAAGATCATAAATATTCAAGCGCACAGGAAATGTATCAAATGTAAATTCGCCCACATAAAACCTGAAACTCTTCAGGTATGCCTGCTCTTTTTTGCGGGGGAGTTTCATAACAACACCCATTTCAGTGCCCAGTTCACTGGAATAGAAAGCATTGCCGTATGCAGAATTTGAGTCACAAAGGTAGCCCAGGATGTAAGGCCTGGTTTTTTGGGGCCGTATAAGCACTTCATCAAGGTTATACGCAATTGACGTTAACTCAATCCTGATCTCATCCCCTGCACTAAATTCATTTTTAAAATCACGGATAAGGAAATATTTGTCCATGTATCCAATACAAGATATCCGCAATGTATCCTTATCATCCTGGCTGGTCAGTTCAATATCAAAGTAACCATTTGCATCTGATACGGTACCGATGTTCTTATCAACAATCCCGATATTTGCATACGCCACAGGTTCTTTACTACCCATCTCAAGAACTTTTCCCGAATATGTTTGTGAGAAAGTGCTATGCAAAACAGAAAAAAGGAGTATAAGCAGGACAGACCTCAAAATCATCATTGATTTAAATATCATGTTTGCAACAGATTAGTGAAAAGGTAAAGTTAATCTTATTCATTTCAAAGTACAACTCTTTCATCAGATGGAGTGGCAGAACGTAACTGTGGTGTTACTCCTTGTGAAAACGAAGCTCCAGAATGCTGTATAGCGAGGATATGCGCTTTAGAAAGTAAATGTGATACCAAATGAAGCGTAATGTATTAAAGCAAAATTGTACACTTCATCATTATCGGCCCCCCCTTCCAGGATTCGATAACCAGCCCGGAACAGGAAATGATCTGAAAGTTTATAGGTTCCGGCAAGCAAAACATCCTCTGCTCTGCCTTGTGGGGCGGCTAAGGCGTCCCCCTCAAGCAGGAGGCCAAATTTTTCATGTATTTTCCAGTATAACCTGAAATTAATTATGGGAACAAATCCTACGTTTTTTTTGGATGAAGACGTTCCCTCATCACTGAGTGAAATTTCCGCATCCCTTATTTTAGCCGTAAAACCCAGCCCAAACTCAAATTTTGGCCTTTTTACGATATCATACCGATAAGTGATCCTGTATGAATTAAACTTATATGTTGCATTCAGCTGCGTATTATTCGGGAAGCGCACACCGTTAAAATCGATATCCATCTCTGACAATCCTTCTGATTTTATTTTCAAAGGAGCAAATAAAACAGATATTGTATGCCGGGACCTTATTGTAATTCCGGCTTTCAGTCGAATAAAAGCAGCCGGCTTTGCTTCCAGGTCATCTTTTAAGGAAAATGTTGTTCCTGAATCTCCCGGAATGCGCACATCGTTGTACCCGGTAAAGACCGCCCCCGACTCCGCATCAATAAATACCTGGGCATTCGAAAATACGGGAATGCTGAGCATAACCATTGTCATCAGAGATGTATACAAAAGAAGCTTAAATTTCATGGCATAAAATATCGTGTTTTACCTAAACAAGTTAACAACAGTAGCGATTGTTATAAATGTGATATCTATCCCAAGATACAAAATATAATTGGTGATTTTTGTGTTAGCCCTGAATGGGATTCGTTAAAATTGAGTTATGGTAATTTCTAATCTCCATTCCCGCGACCCTCGCCCCATCCATCTTTCAGTATTAACTGCCTGTAATCTGTTCGTACCCAATGGTAAAACCCCTGTTGATATTGAATATTCAAGCCTTAAATTTAGTTTGTGAAATTTAATCCATTGCAACACTTTAGATAGAAGTGAGCTTAAATCGAAATTTCATGAAAAAACTATTTTTGTTTTCATCGCTATTTCAGTTATAATAATCCGATTGTAGATCGTGACTATGGGAATAATAAGAGAGTTGGTTTTAGCGTACGTTGCATCAAGGATTGATCTCAAGAATGAGAAATGATTTCATAGTTTCATGGACCTGTAATGGCATACCTGGCTTCCTTTTTGATACTCGATATTTGATATTTGAAGCTTATTTAGGATTAAATATAATTTTAGCCGGTTCCCAGCTTACAGGATCGCCAGTAATACCATGAGGGTAACTTACAACCTCCATCCATTCAGGAACGATTTTAATTAAAAGATAAGTTTCGCGATTTTCCGGATAGAAGGCCTCCCATTCTTTTTTCCATCTCTTGTCTTTTTCCCCCGGGTCGTTCACTAAATAGGCAGTTCCATGTATCATGACATATCCTGAAGCATCATCTTCCAAATAGTATAATGTTACCCGGGGATCATTTTTGATCTGATCTACTTTTCTGCTATTGGAGTTGGTCCCCAGCCAAATTGTAAAATCTGCTTCAGGAGGAAAGGGATCCATTGCTCTCACCCTGGGACGACCCTCCCGGTCTAAAGAGATCAGGGCACATGTGTTTGCAGAAGTCATGATTTCCATTGCCGCATCTTTTAGCTTATTGTCTGGTGAATCTGCTTGTTCTATTCCCGGGTAAATTTCTTTCACGATAATATCCTGCTTGCAATGCTTGCCTTTTTCTATCAGAATGTCTTCCAAAACAATCGGAACATACCCATCTATATTGCAGGAGATTTGCCATTTTCCGGGAGGGATAAGGGTTTCTATAAAAATGCCCTCCCTGTTGGTATGCACAGCTCTGGGTTTTCTGCTCGTTTTGTCGGTTGACACCAATACCAGGCCTGCCCCCGACAGTGGTTTCCCATCTTTGTCGAGTATCTTTCCCGTGAGGATGCCGTATTCAGTAAAGTCAGGATCTTCACTGCCTTTGATGGTCGTCTGTATGGGTAATGCCGACGACCATGTACCTGCAAATTCATTGATCTCCCAGCTTTTTAAAACGGTGACCAGGTCATTAGCTAATAATTCATTCCCGGTTGTATTCTCAAGGATATCGTCACTTTCAAGCGTTCCCTGTTTCCAGCTCATGTTGATCAAGACCTTTCCTTCTAGCCATGGATCTTCATAGTGATATCGCATGATCACATCGTGGATGTCTTCCCAGTTCTTTCTAAGATGGTTCATGAACACCTCCCCGTAATCTATTGCCTCCTGTGGGGGAGTATCAGCCGGATCTTTATTGAGAACATCCGATGAAACCCAGAAAATGTCTTCACTGCCATTTCTGGAACTTGTATAAAATAAGTATTTCCCGTCAGGGGAAATGCTCGCGCCGTATTCATAACTGGCAGAATTGACTGCAGGACCCAGGTTCCTGGGATCAGACCAGCTTCCATCCGGTTCCTTTCTGCTGACATATATATCGGCCCCACCATAACCTCCCGGCCTGGTCGAAGAAAACACGATAGTGTTCTCATCCCGGGTCAGGAAAGCATCAAACTCCCAGTGCTCAGTATTTATGGGAGCAGGAAGCATTATTGCTTCTGAGTAATTTCCATCGATAAAATGGGAGCAATAGATATTGTTCCCTCCCCGGCCGCCCCGCTGGGAATTGAAATACAGGTTCCCACTGGCAGCAAGCACAGGATAAAAGTCCTCGTATTCCGACATGGCCCCAGGGGCAAATGGTTCAGGTTCAGACCAGGCATTCCCATAGCGTTTTGCGATCCAGAGATCATGATCAGCTTTTTCAGCATCCCCTTTATGATGTGGCCTTGTTGAACAGAAGATCAACGACCCTCCATCGTGTGCAATGTAAAGGTCAATGTCGCTGTAAATACCGGAAAATTCGAGTGGTTGTGGTTCTGACCAGATATCATTAGTCCTCTGTGATACCATCAGGACAGATGGTTTTCCGGGTATTCCCCTTCGCGAAAAGTAAAATTCATTCCCGTTACAACAAAATACCGAATTTAGCTCGCCTGCATCGGTCGATATGAAATCCGGTGCAAAAACAGCGCCGGTATCACCTGGCGACTCTTGCCCAAGGTACGGTCCTTTTAATTCGAACTGGCTTTGGGCATTCGATAAACCTGCTCCCAGCAGGGTTACCAAAAGCAAAAAGAAAATATTTTTCATGATCATAAATATAATACCTAAACGAGTTGTTGATAGGTTGATTTTTACTTTTTGACGATATAGCTTCACAAATTGCACGAACGGAAATCATAACTCAACTATTATTGGACAAATGATGCTATTCTTATGAATTTATTTTTTTCACCATCCAAACCACATCGAATGCTTTCTGGAATTTTTTCCCGATACCGGGGAAGCGCCCGCATCCGGTAAACCCGTTTTTAAGGTGAAAAGCGATGCTCTCCGAGTTTTTCGAGGAAATGCTTGCCAGGATGGTTTTGATGCCCATTTCTTTGCCTTCTTCTTCTAATTTCTTCAATATCATTTTCCCGAGACCTTTGCCTGTGTATTCTTCATCGATAAAGTAGCTTATTTCGGCAGTTTCCCGAAAGACATGAAAAGGGTGATAAGCCCTTAAAAAACAGAACCCTATGGTCTTTTCATGAAATTTCAGGGCGTAAGCCGGGTATCCCTCCGACATTTCCAGGAAGCGGTCGAAGAACTCCATCGGCAGTTTTTTTTCCGGATAGGCGGCAAAGGAATTTTCTGCATAGTAGTTGAAAATGCGCATGACTTCCTTTTCGTGTTCCCTGCACAGTGGCTCGAAAGTTATGTTTTCCATGTCAGCATCAGAAGTTAAACTTAATGCTTAAAAAGATCTCGTCATAATCTTTTACCAGCGCAAAGGTGTTATCGCCTTCGCCATCTATGATCCTGCAACCAAGGTTGATCTCTGTATTGATATTGGGATAATAACTGATGGCCGGGGAGTAGATCCAGGCATAATTATTGCCAATATCATCCCAGTCGGACACAATGAAGGCCCCGGCCAGGGGAATGATCTTCAGCTTGTCGTTGAAGAGGTTTTTTTCCCAGGCCAGCATGAAATAGTCGTTGAGGTTGCCCTGCCCGCGCTCGGTTACGAAGCCGTGGAAGAACTGGAAATTGAAGTATGATCCGTCCATAAAGGTGTAGTCCATCCCTACCACATACCTGGCATAAGCTTGCTTTTTCAGGACCACCGAATCCTGTGGCGGCATTCCGAGGGCGGAAAGGTCAGTCGTCATGACCACTTCTTTCTCCGGCAGGAATACGCCCAGTTCCCCCCATATGCCCACGCTGCCGATGGCACCGCTGATGTCCGCACCGAACACATGCTGTCGATGGTAGAACAGGTCACTCTTTATATCGATCAAATTCGGAGGATTCAGGGTAATGAAATTATAATACTGTATGGGGAAATCATCGCGGTTATACACATAACTCAACGAGAAATCATATCCCAGCAGGAAACCGCCGAATTTCAGGCCGTAACTGCTGCTTTCGCCTATCTTATATTGCGGTGTTGCCAGCGAATCAGATAATGTTCCCAGCTCTACCATCGGGGGCAGGTCGGGGAAGGGCATGAATGCATCCGACCAGTCGCCCCGGGGCAATACCGCCGGGGTGAAAAATGGAATATAAACCGCTTCAAGATGATAGTCGGAAAAATAATAATCAAACTTGAAACCATCGCTGCCCAGGTGGCGGCCGAAATCCCAGATATCCTCCAGGTCGTCGGAGTTGAGATTATCGGTGGGATTGATGCGGTCGCCGGTCCCCCATGCAATGCGCTGTCGTCCCACCCGCAGGTCAAGGCCTTCCAGCAGGAAATCGTAAATATCAATATAGGCCTCCCTGATCTGCAGGTTATAGGGCGAAACATCATCCGTGTTGAAGAGCTGGTCAGTGCCGGTGAGAAAGGGAAACCCGAACGAGCGTAACCAGATATCACTGTAAAAAGCCCCCTTGTTGTTAAAGTTCTTTTTTAACTCCAGGTTCAGGCGGTTCTCGTTCCACGACCATGCTCCGTCTTCCGTGCGTACCCTGTTATCGATATAGATATATCCGCCGAGCTTCAGTTTATTGTCATCACTGAACTGTGCCTGTGTCTCAGGAAGCAAAAGCATCAATGACATAAACCAGAGCGGGATGTATGTAAAGGATTTCATCGGGACAGTTTTTTATTGACGTTCCAACAATCTTAAACTAAAATCATCTTCGGTAAGACCGGTATCGACCATTGTTTCAGTGAAGATCATCCGGGTGGAGTGATTTTTCTTCAGGTCGGTCATCAGCAGATCAGTGATGATCCAGTAACCTCCAATATTTTCAATTTTATTATTCACCAGTGTTTTTACCTTGTTCCCGCCCATGTCGTAATAGTCACTTTTCAGAATGGTGAAATTGTGCTTATCGATGAGGGTGTGCATTTTCGAGTATTCGCTCTTTTTACCGGGCTTATTTTTCAATTCCAGCCAATATCCTTCATCTGTGGTTTCCAGGAGTTGCCCATCATACTTCTGGGCCATGGGTACCGACTCCATGTCATCATAGCTGAGATCGGTTCCGGCGAAGTTCTGGTTCTTAACATGTGAGGCGATGCGCCTGGACTTATTATAAGCCGGCAGATAGAGGTACATAACGTCATCGGGCAGGGATAAAAAGGCGATGCCTTCCTGGGAAGCAGGCGCCGTAAAACGGAAAAGCCGGTAATGGTTTCCCATTTGCGAAGCAATGGCTTCACGTTCCTGCGTCCGTCCCTTACTGTCGGTCAGTATGGTTTTGATCTTGTTTACCTGGTCTTTCGGCGCATAGGTCACCGAATCGCATTTTTCCAATATTGTTAAGGCATCCTGTCCGTTGAGCATCGCCACGGCGGCCAGGAAAAGCATACTGAGAATGATATTTTTTTTCATGGTATGGATATTTAAAGATTTTTTATCATGTTTTTCTTCTGTTGTGTATCATCAGCATCACAGCCGGCAGCAAGGTAAGGGCTGCGGCAGCGGATGTGATCATGGTCACTGACACCAGCAGGCCGAATCGTTGCAGGGGGACCAGGTTGGATAACAGCAATACCAGGAAACCCAGCGCCACGGCCATAACGTTGATGATGATCGACCGGCCGGTGATATTTGTAGCATGGCTGATGGCATGTTCAAGTTTTCCATGTTGGTTTAGTTCGTGGTTCAGGTGCGAGATCATATGAATGGCATAATCAACCCCTATGCCGATCGACACACTGCCCACCAGTACCGTAGCTATATCCAGGGGAATGGCTGTTAATCCCATGAAGCCGAACAATACCAGCAATGTGGCCAGTATGGGGATGATGCTGTACAGGCCGCTCGACCATGAGCGCAGCAAGAGGCTGACCACCAGCAGTACCAGCACCAGGGCATAAGCGAGCGACTGGAACTGGCTGTTGACGATACTCTTATCGATCTTCAGGTAAAGGCTGGGCAGGCCGGTTAGCTGCATTTGGCATTCGGGTGTGCTTTCCCGTTTCAGGTATGTTTCCAGGTCATCCACGAAGCGATCCATAACCTTTACGTCACCTGTATTGAACGTGCCCGAAACCAGGCCGGCATCCAGGTCGTAATTTACCAGCTGATCCATGATCGTCTGCCCGTCAAGCAAGATCCACAACTGCTGGACTTTAAGCTTTTCGTCTGGAATGCTTTCTCCTTCCTCCATCAGGTCGTTCATTTCTTTGATCAGGTCTGCAACGCTTTGCGTGTGTGTAACAGCCGCATGCTTTTTGATGTATTCTGCCGCTGCATCCATTTTTTTCAGCACGATGGGACTCTGCATATCACCCTTTACTTCGATATAAACAGGGAAGGACCCGCCAAACTTATCCCTGAATATTTCTTCTGCCACATGGGTAGGATCACTCTTTTTAAAATAATCGATCATATCAACATTGCGCTGTATCATCAGGATACCTGCAATGCCGGCCCCAATGATGATCGACCATACGGCAATGATCCTGCCGGGATGCCGGAGCACCGTTGTGGCCGTGTGTTTGAGAAGACCGGCGGTCAATTGCAATTTGTGGCCTTTTTCATTATTAAAGACGGGGTCTTTTCCCCTGCCGGGAAAAACAGCGAGGAATGCCGGTGCGAAGGTCACCGACAACAGCAGAGCGAAAAAGATCCCTGCCGCAGTAAACAGGCCAAAAGTGCTGATCAGGGTCAGGTAAGACCCGAAAATGAACGATACGAAGCCGATCATGGTTGTTACAGACGCCATCAGCACGGGCGTGATAATGTATGAAAGGGCAGCGGTGATCCTTTCGCCAGGTGTTTCTCCCGGCGTTTCCCTGATGCGGTTGATCACGTGAATGGTATAAGCGCTGCCCACTGCCAGGAGGATCACCGGGATCACATCGGAAATGATCGACAGCCGGATGTTGAGCATTCCCATCAGGCCCATGGTCCAGATCGTACTGAAACCCACTGTAACCAGTGGAAGCAATACGCCACGCCATGATCGGAAACCAAAGAACAACACAAGGATAATGACCAGGGCCGTTAGCGGGGCCAGCAGGATCAGGTCGCCCAGGATGATGTCGGCAAGGCTCAGTAACGTGAAAGGCAAGCCCCCGTAATATATCTTGTAACCGGGATTGCAGGATTCCGCAAAATCCCTGATCTGCCGCGCCACGGCAATCTTGTCGGTGCCTTCCGCTATCCTCACCATGATGGCTGTGAAGGTTGCATCATCAGAGACGAGGGTACCCCGGTACATTTCCTGCGAAAGCGTATAGTTTCGCAGGCTGTCGAGTTCCTGCCGGGAAGAAGGGAGGTCCCACGGGTCGATAAGAGAGCTGATCTCTATCCCCCAATCGGATCCGGTAATGTCGATCACGTTTGTCAGGCTGGTCACTGATCCGATTCCCTCAAGCATCTCAAGCGAATCGGTCATCATACGGACTACTTCAAGTACATCCCTGCTGAATACATCTTCCGCTTCCAGCCCGATAATGGCGATATAATTTCCCCCGTATGTACCGCCGATCTCATTGAAAAGTGCGGCTGCGGTATCATCATCCGGAAGGTAGTTGAACACGTCGGGGTCCACCTCAAGGTCTTTCATGAACCAGCCAAATATTGCCGTGATCACCAGTGTGATGACGAGGATCGTTTTCCGATACCGTATGATTGTTTTTGCTGTTTTTTGCACCAGGACAAGTATTTGTTAGGAACAGGCAATTAAAATTATTTGACCAATAACGTTTTTTGGTCAAATCTGTTATGCAAATATATTAAAATAATAGGTTTTTAGCAAGATTATCCTGCCGGGCGTGTGACAATTACAAGTCAGGCAGTATGTTCGGCGGGATTGGCTCCTCCTTCCAGGCCACGGATGAGGATGTCGAGGAGTTCTACGATGGTATTCTCGTATTCTGAGATTTTATTCTGGAGGTAGAAGGGGATCTCTATGGCTTTCATGGCCAGAATGATGACCTGGGCAGTTTTATTTACGTCTTCAACCACGATCGACTTTTCATCCACGCCTTTTTGCAGGATGCCTGAAAGCAGTTCCACCTCGAAAGTATCAAATCGGGAGCGGAGTTCATCAAGAAATTCAAAGGTACCGATGAAATCGGCTTTAAGGGTTTCATGGTAATTCACGGCGCCTCTCAGTACTTTCATGCGGGTGAGCATGTAATTGCGGATCATTGCAGACGAATCGTCCTGCTTTTCAACAACCCCGAGCAGGGCCTCTTTGAGTGTGTCCATCTCGCGGCTCACCACGGCAAGGAAAAGATCTTCCTTGCTGTTGAAGTAATAATAAAGTGATCCTTTGGCTTTGCGAGCTGTCCTGGCAATTTCATCCATGGTGGTCTTCTGGAAACCGTATTTCCCAAAGATACCGGATGCTACTTTTATAATCTTTTCCCTTGTCGGATCAACATTCATGCTTACCCTGCTTCAGAATATACGGGTAAAGTTAATTATTTTGCGGGTACCGCTTATTTGATTTCTGAATTCTGATGTCTGATTTTTGTAGTAATCTATTATACCGGTTAAGTATTACCGTTTCGAAACTATCCCAACTAGCCCTCTGCTATTTATACCGCATTTTTTCTTTTCTGCATCTTTAAAATGAAATAAATGTAAATACTCAATACCGCGGCAAAGAAACACCATACCGATATTAAATAATTCAGGGTGAATAGTTTGGATATGATAAAGAATAGCAGGATCATGACTCCCAGATAGTTGATATGCCTGTTCCCTGACAGCAGGAAGGGGATGACTGCCGGCAATAAATAGAGCAATCCACTCGACCAGTGCAAACTCGTAAAGGGACCAACCTGGTAATAAATATGATGTTGATCGATATAAGCGGTAACTTCGTAAACGATCATTTTATATGCCAGTAACCCACCAACGATCAATCCCAGTAGAAAGAATCCTGCTATTAGCCGTTTCCTGCGTTTATCCTTTTCAATGAGCCAGATCGACAAAGGGATCCAGATCGGCCAGATCAACTCCGCAAATACAAGGAAGCCATATTTCGAGAAATGGCCTATGCTCTCGTAACCCGGATATTGCAATGCGATCCAGAGCCATCCTTCAAAGAATTGCTGGATGCCGAACAATAAAGGGATCATGGCAAAGAACAGCTGTTTTTTATCCGTACTGTTTTTGATCGCAGCAACGCCAACGCCTGTGATAACGGCACTGGCACCAAAACTTACCGAAGCCGAAAAACACATATTTGATCAGGTTTAAGATATTTTCTCCACAAACCACATCTCCATTTCCCCTTTGCCCTTGGTACTGATCTTGCCCCTGTAGTGGAATTTGAACTGGGGATCGTTTTTAATCAGCTTATATGTGGATTGAGAGATGTTTACCTTTCCGGCTTCCCCTGCATTTTCAACCCGGGACGCCGTATTGACCGTATCTCCCCAGATATCGTACTGGAATTTGGTCACCCCTACAATGCCGGCAATCACATCACCTGTATGGATGCCAACACGCATCTCAAAAACAGTTCCTTTTGGTGCTTTCTTTTCTTGTTTTTTATTAATCATGCATGCCATCATTTCCAATCCGGCCAGCACGGTGTTTTTAACCGAATCCTCGGAGAGTATCGGCAGTCCGCCTGCTGCCATATATGAATCACCGATGGTCTTGATTTTTTCAATGCCATACTTTTTGCAGATGTTATCGAAAGATTCAAAACAACTGTTGATCTCTCCAACCAGTTCTTCAGCACTGAGTTGTTCGGCTATTTTGGTGAATTCCTTGAAATCGGTAAACAGTATAGAGACATTTTCAAATTTCCTGGCATCGGCTTTCCCTTTTTCCTTGAGTTCCTGGGCGATCTCGGCAGGGAGGATATTGAGTAAAAGGTTATCCGACCTGTCCTTTTCTTTTTCAACGGCTTTTTTAGCCTTTCTGATATACCTGACGCGCCAGTATAGGGCGATAGCACCAAGGAATAAGAATATGGCAGAAATAATAAAGATATTCCTTGCCCGGCTCTTTTTCCTGACTTCAGCATCATGGGCCATCTGTACCCTGAGTTTTTCTTTCTCACGGATAAGACTGTCGGCTACCATCTGCCTGCTAAACTCCATTTGCTGCAACTTCTTGGCTGTTTCCTCGGCCTGGAGACTGTCATTCAGTAAAGCGATCCGCTCATGATATTTTAGGGCCTTATTATTATCCCCGGCAGCTTTATAGGCATCATACAGACACTGGCAAGCATTCTTCTGTTCGTTCAGGACATTGATCTCTTCTGCCAGTTTCAGGCCCCTGGAGCACCATTGCAGGGCCTGCCCGTAGTTGCCCAGCCCATTTTTAACGCTACCTATATTGATCGAGACATTGGCTACACCCTGCTTATCAGAGATCTCTTCATATATCGCAATACTTTTTTCGAAGTATTGAAGGGATTCATCAAGGTTACCCTGAATTGAATATATTTCTCCGATGTTATTATAGTTGCTTGCTATTCCTTTTCTGTCAGTGAGAACTTCCTGGATCTCCAGGCTTCTCTGATAGTGATCAAGTGCCTTTGCATATTCTTCCTGCTTGGTATAGATGAGCCCAATATTTGACAGGATTCCTGCCGATGCTTTCTGGTCAGTGATCTCTTCACAGATCTGTAAGCTCCTGCGAAAACAATCCAGGGCATTGGCGTAATCTTCCTGGCGCATATAAATAAGGCCAATGTTGTTGAGGGTTTGTGCAATGCCACGCTTGTCGGCGAAGTCTTCCATGATATTCAGGCTGCGCTGGAAGTAATCCAGGGCCCGGGGATAATTCCCCTGGTTCATATAGATCAGCCCGATATTGTTCATTGAGCCTGCCATACCGCTTTTATCATTCAGCTCCTCTTTTATGATCAGGCTCCTCAGGTGATAATCAAGGGCCTTGGGATAATTCCCCAGATTGGAATAAGAAACTCCCATATTATTCAGGGTTTTCGACATACCCTTTTTGTCAGAGATCTTTTCCGAGATTGCCAGACTGCGCTTGTAGTAGCCCAGGGCCTTTTCAAACTGGCCCCTCACCAGGTATGATCCACCCTGTATGTTGAGGGCCATGGTCACTTCTTTCTCAAGCTCATATTCCTGTGCCAGTTCCAGCATGAGCTGGGCGAAATAGTAAGCACTGTCAGGCCGGGAATACAAATAGCCATACGTCGTAATATATTGCAAAGCCTTTATCCGTTCCTTGCCGGCCGCACTTTCATCATTCCAGACTCCCCAAAGTGAATCAAAATCTTGCTGTGCAATGGAAGAAAACGACAATAGTATAATGAGAATGAAGTTGGCCAGGCTTTTCATGATTGAAAAGAGATAAATGTTTTTCTCTTTTATCAAATATAGTAAAATAATCACTTAAATGCCACTTATTTGTATGATTGTCAAAGGCATATAGGCATTAATGCCTGTATTTCAGGAATAAACAACATCTTTATACGTGATTAACCCGGTCTTAAAGGGCTTTATGTTGACTTTTAGCCAATTTGTTTATATATTTAATCTTGAATTTTAACCCAAAATCTGATTTTATAAAAAAACTTTTAGGATTATTCCTGGGACTTGCCGTGGTAATTATTTTAGTGACTGCCTCCATTTTATCCGCCTGTAAAAAAGATGAGTCGGACGATCCGGACACACCTCAGCCCACGGTATATGTTTATGATGCCGTGCGGTCATGGTGCGACCCGATTATCATTTCAGTTAAGGCAAACCAAAAGGTAACCATTACAACAACTGATAGCGTGATTACCAATATTAACGGAATGGTGGAGGATTGTGATTATTGGACCGATGCCAATGGTATTGCGGATTGTCACTACGTTGATCAGAATCCAGACCTGCATGGCATTGCATTCATGGCACTTATTGGAAAATTTGATGACCAATTCTTTCTGGTTGGCACATACTATCAAAATACGTTTACCAAGTCGGGGAACCTGGAGCTTTCAGTGAATGACTGGGGTGGCTGTGGGAATGAATCTGATAATGCAGGGCAATTTGTCATCAGCGTGTTGATCGAATGAACGAAATTAAATGCTCCCTCTGGATCAATCACTCATTAAAAACTATACTAACTGTGCAGCGAAATATGTTCTCGTTGAGATAAATGCTTATTAAGTATAATTGACTATAAAAAACAGCGGGATACGAAAAATCATACTGTAGCCATCCCCATCATTTTTAGCATGGTGATCCAGCCCTGGCAATTTCATCCATGGTGGTCTTCTGGAAACCGTATTTCCCAAAGATACCGGATGCTACTTTTATAATCTTTTCCCTTGTCGGATCAACATTCATGCTTAGCCTGCTTCAGAATATACGGGTAAAGTTAATTATTTTGCGGGTACCGGCAGCAAGCATTTACGGCTGTTGGCAATATCAGAAAAAAATCAAATTTTAAATGCAGTTCCATGATTGTCATAACCCTGATAGTGCGGTTTCCATGCACGTTCTGAAAGGCTGCACATTTGAAACACGCGACATAATAGCACTCTTAATAACTTGTGCCAGGTACTGATGAGATATTATTTTTTTATAATTTTTTGAATGCTGATCAGCTTGCCATTCCGGTCTTGAAGATGCAATACATATATCCCGGCCTCAAGCTTTGTCATTTCCACTGTGAACTTTTCTGAAGTATGAAAACCACTCTGAATAAGCACACCCCCAATGGTGTATAAATTAGTTTTAACTTCAGTGAACCTTGCGGTTTCAAGATCGACCACAACATTGCCCCTGGTCGGGTTCGGGAATATTTTCACATATCGATCATCCTTTATATCAGGCAAATAAGTAATAGGTGAACCAATTTTCAGGTATGGATCTCCTACAAAGTTCATTCTTCTTGTAAAATAGTATACCCATGATCCGATAGCATTTGATCCTGAAACATTATGATGGTATTCCAGGGCCCTGTTGTAAAGTCCTCCCATTCTGTCATATTCATCTATCTCACGCATAATCCCCTGTATAAATTTGTAATCATAGCCATAGCCACCATTTATTGAGGCTCCCACTGAAGTAATTGAACCAAATGTGCTTGTCATGAGGGTATCTCCAAGCGGAGGGAAATACCCGACAGTACCCGGATAGTTGAAACTGAAATCACATCCTCCCGAAAAATACAGTACAGGACGATCAAAATTAGTCCATTCGTGCATATTATAAATATCAAGGGGTGGGTTATTAATAAGTCCACCATGACCATAATAAAAAACGGCTTTTATGGGTAAGGTATTTAACACATTATAAAGCTCTGTTTCACTCGGACTTATCAAAGATATTGTGTCATATCCTGCATCATAGGCTATTTGCATATCCCTGTTTCTGGCATATTGCATTTCTGCTGCCATACCGAAAAACAAAAAAGTATTTAAAGAATCAGAAACTTCCTCGAATCGCTGGATCTTCTCTAAACATCTTAGTGCCTGAGATGCATTTCCAACCGGTAATCTTCCAAGTTTAATTGTTGGCAAATAGTTGGGATTAAGTGAATCATTCATAACTGCATACCAGAGGTCGCTGTCGAAAAGATCTCCATCATAAAAAGAATGAAAGGTGGGGATCAGGTGTGTGTTGCCAAATAAAACGATATACTCAAGCTCAGTGTTTTGTGACACATAATCTTCAATCCAATCGTCAATGATATCATTTGTAATTGCACTCCCGTTTGCAATGCTTGTGAGATCAACCAGATCCACTGTACATCCGGTAGTCGTTCTGTATGCTCCGAATTGTTCAGCTTCTTCTACAAGAAAATCAGGATAGATTATTAAATAATTGGATTGGGCTGATGTTGAAAAAATAACGAAAGATGAGATGTAAAATGCAATTAATACTTGTTTCATAAAAAACAGAATAATTAAGTTTACCAACAGCAATTAAAGGCAATGCAATTTACAAAAATTACCGAATAGGAATTTTAAGAAAGGTTTTCTTTGGGAAAACTCCCGGGGGAAATAATTCTGCCTTGTTTGTGAAGAGGCTAAATGATCAGTACCGCCAGTGCTACAAGGCATCCTAATGATGCAAGGATCATGCAACTGATGCATCCGTAGATGATGTACATGCCACAGCAACCAAACCTGCGTATCTTTTTTTCAGTTTCCATATCATAGATTGTTTTGGTCGCCTGTAAGTAACAACATTTATGTGCTGAAGGCAAGAATCCGTCTGTTTGATGTACTACTGCCCCGTGTGGTATTTCTTACATATTTGTGTGATACATGAAATAAATTTATATATTAGCAATATAAAAGAAAACCTGCGACCAATGAGCAACAGGTTCAACAACAAGCCCAATACCTGTAAGGATTGTGCCGTGAAATCCAGCACGGTCTTCAACCTGAACGAGCAGGAACTGGAGATGCTTTGCAGGAACAGCACGGAGATATCTTTCAGGGAGGATGAGAACATCATTAAGCAGGGCTCATTTACCCAGAATGTTGTTTTTATCAAATCAGGGATATTCAAGATCCACCTGACGGGAACACATGGTAAAGATGAGATACTGAAGATCGACAAGGGACCGCTTTTTGTCGGGGTGTCGGATGTTTTTGCTAACAAGATCCACAGCTATGCCGTAACCGCACTGAGTGATACTACTAGCTGTTTCATCGCTTATGATGGCTATGAAAACCTCATACGGAATAACGGAAGTTTTGCCCTGGAGGTCATGAAAACGCTCAGCTCTGATATCGTGGAACACTACCGCATATTTGTCGATAAGATAAACAAGCAATTGAATGCCCGCTTTGCAGATGCCCTGATCTATTTTTCCAGGCATATTTATGAAAGCGACACCATCGAGATCCCGCTCACTCGAACCGAACTGGGAGATTATATAGGTACGTCACGTGAAACGGTTACACGCATCATCCATGATTTCCAGGAGGATGGTATCATCCAGGTGGACGGGAAATCAATTTCCCTGCTCAAAATGGATCTTTTGCATAAGATCAGCCAGGCGGGATAGTACGTTCTCTAAATGATCCCTTCAACGGATTTTTCAAGTTGCCTGGCGTACGACAGGAATGTTGTTAAATTCATTTCCTTGTAGAATACCAGCCCGTGAGCTGCTCGCAGTTTTGGCATGTCGTTCTCGTAAAAATAGTTCTTGCCGAGCAGCAGCTGGATATGCTTCATTTGTTCGATCCAGATCTTCTGGGCCAGTGTACTGAATTTCCCATCGTGCCTGTAGCTGGGGAACGAAGCATCGACCTGGCTAAGGTAACAATCGGTAAAAGCATCATCCAGTATAGCAAGGGAGTTTAAGGATACCGGGACGATCACATCGGCCTCGGCCGGATGAAACTGGTACCACACATTGCGGTAACCAATGATACGGAGGTCATGAAGGTCTTCTTCCTGTTGCCATGCCCTGATGGCTTCTGCCATCACCTGCAACACTTTGTAGTGGGTTTCCGGCCCGCTTCCCTCCGGATCGAGCGCTACGCTGATAACCGTTGGCCTGATCTTGCGAAGCATGTCGAGTACGGGGCTGACATCTCTTTCTATTTTGGGTTGCTCGGTAAAGATGTCACCTGTATAGAACCCCAGCCTGAGATGATGTACATTCTTGACCTGCACGCCGAAATGAGCCCAGACCAGTTCTTCTTCAAACTCCCGCAACATGCCTTTAAGCCGTTGTATCTCCTCGCTGTTCTTTTTCCCATCATAGGAATGTTTCAGTTCCCTGATAACCTCTTTTACTTTATTCCGGAGTGAGGCTATATCGCCTAATTTATAGATATCGACCAATGCCCGGACCATTCTGTGGCTGAGGCCGCGCCGCCGTTCATGTGGTTCCCCCGAAGCTACTTTGTCGAGAAAATGGTACACGTCCTTGTCCCACTTTATCTTGTAACCCTGCTCAAAGAAATCGGGATAATAGAGCATTTGAATCTTGCCCTCACCCATGAATTGCAATACATCGTTCAGGGCGTGTATGATAAAATTATTGGTCACAGCTGTGAATCCTGAGGTAAGTATGGTAAAATCAAAGCTGTTAGAAGCCTGGCGGAGATGCTGTATCACTGAAGGCAGGATCCCCAGCATGATATCATCGTGATGCGGGCCGGTATGCAAGAAGCGCTGTTCTTTTTCTTTAATCATTCCGCGCATGATCTTGTCTTTATATCGCTGAATGACCCGTTCTACCGTATGTTCATCAAGATCGGGGATCAGCCTGCAGTATTCATCGTACTTCAGGTCGTTGAGAGTGAGGTGATGGCCGTACCTGTCGAGATTTTTAACCAGGTCCAGCACAGCACGGTCGGTCTTTTCCTGTGTCCATTTGCCTTCCCGGAAATAGGCATCCCGTACTCCTTTTAATTTAATGGCAGCCCCCTTTGTGATGTAAAAGCGGGCATTATCGAGCGCCTGTAGGGCTGTAGCAGGGTATATGTTCGATGGTTCTTCCTCCAGGGCATCCCGCACAACACCGGCTTTAGCCTCACCGGCAGCAATAATAATGGCAGTGGCTTTGGGATTAATGGTAATGGTGCTAAGTCCGATGGTGATCACCAGCCGGTTCCTCGAGATCTCAATTCCGCCCAGGTCACCTGCAGCCACAGCCTGTGTTTCAAAATTGGTTTCTGATAAGCGGGTGGTTGAATAATGGTCCGAACCCCGTATATTGAAAGCGATATGCCCATCGGGGCCGATGCCGCCAAGAAAGAATCCTATGCCTCCAAGTTCCCTTATCCTGTTCTCGTATTCGGCACACCACTTGTCGATCAAAAAAATGGACTGCTTTTGTATCTCTTCAAATGTACTGATTGCTTCCCGGTAGCGCAACGAGAGATCGACCCGGTGATCCGGAAAGACTTCGGTATACTTGCGGCCTTCATAAAGCGGTATGTCGGCACTGTTGATCAGCAGGGCCCTGGCGGGGTCCAGGCCAAGGCCTTCGATATAGAACTTCTTTACATAGAAATTGAAGCTGTTGTGCTGGGTAGGATCGATAGGGTAAAACTCGTCGATCTGCACAAAATGCAATGCTCCCATCGATGGTTTTTCCAGTCCTGCAAGCCCATACTTTTCCCTGATCCGGACACCCTTTTCATCATCCCAGTGTTCGAGCAGGTATTGCACCCATTTAATGAAATATTCCGGTGTTTTTCCTGTCGGAAGGCTGATCACCCCATGCGGATTGGCTGAAACCCACTCCAGGAAGCGCAAGGCGGTAAGCAGCCCGAGTTTAGGGAAATTATCGACCAGTATGTAAGGCAGTTTTGCATCACTGCCACGGTGTTTATTCTCGGAATAAAAACACGCTTCAACCGGTGACAAGCCATCCAATCCCATTGTTCTATTTCGGCAAGCGTTTCAGCATATTTACTTCGGCTTCTGTAAGCATGCGCCACCGTCCGCGCGGGGTATCTTTTTTTGTAATTCCGGCAAAGACCACCCTGTCGAGCCGAACCACTTTATATCCCAGTGATTCAAAGATCCGCCGAACAATGCGGTTCCTTCCCGAATGCAATTCAAGCCCCACCTCCTTTTTGATCTTGCCCTCCTCGAGCCAGGAGATCTTATCTGCTTTTATAGGGCCGTCGTCCAGCTCAATTCCCTCGCTGATCCTTTCGTAATCCGCTTTGGTGAGTGCTTTGTTGAGCACCACATGGTAGATCTTCCTGATCCCGTGCCTGGGATGGGTCAGTTTT
>JAZBOU010000044.1:0-7917 GCA_036351275.1 Bacteroidales bacterium | reverse complement strand
CCTATATCCCACACCGTATGGCTCACTACGTTGATGATCATGCTTTTGTATCGCATATAAAGCCATCCCCAGAATACACCACATATGAAAGCAGCCAAAACGAGGACCATGTTACCGGTAGCGATGTGAACGGCTGTGTATAAAGCTGTTGCAAGAATAAAGCCTGTCATTCCCCCGAACTTCAAACCTATTCTGCGCTGCAGGTAGCCTCTCCAAAAAAGTTCCTCTCCCGGTCCGATGACAAGGAGCATGAGGAGGCCGATGCGGATGGGTGCAGCTTCCTGCTTGAAGGCATAAACATTTTGTATCCCCTCTCCTGCCCGTTCAAAGATCATGCGGATCAGGATGTTACCCACATAAAACACTGCAAAGAGCGCCAGGGCAGCAATTATCCCTGTAAGGATCTTATGAGAAACCCGCTCTCCCAGGTCCCTCCTGATCTCATCCACATTGCTTTTATCAAGCACAAAAACAAGAGAGAGCAGAATCAACAGGTTGCTGCTCATCCAGTACCAGAAATCAAAACCGCCAATCTGTTTGAAGATGAACATCACTACAAAGAGGACGGCAGCAAAAAGGGTAATCAACCACAGCTGGCTACCCCTTGTAATATCTTTTGATGTATTCATTTTAGATCCAGATCCTGAGTACAGCTTCAAGCACCAGCGCAACGGTACACAACAGTCCGAATACGAGGTTAAACTGGGCTGTGGCCCCGTCCAGGGCGACAAAATCGATCGGATTCCTGGGTTCTTTCCTGCGTAATGCCTTATGCCATAATTTAAGCGCCATGGGAAGCGACAGTATCACGATCCCGAAGGTGAAAGGCATAAAGGGAACATTCGGAAAGAGAAAATAGGGTATCAGGATAAGTGCAAGCACAACGAAGAACGGCCCGAAGATCAGGTAACCATAATACCTCAGTGAGGCCCTGTCGCCAAGCATGGAAGCGATGGTATGAATATTCCCTTCCCTGTCGGATTTGATATCGCGCCAGTTGTTGGCATGGAGAATACCGATCACGAGCATCGACATGGGCAATGCCCAGAGCACCGGAACCCATGAAAAAACTCCTGTCTGAACGAAATATGCACCCAGGGCTCCGAGCGTGCCAAAGTTCAGGAATACTGCCAGGTCGCCAAGTGCATGATATTTCAGGGCGACCTTCCCGCCCAGGGAATAGAATACCCCGATCATGATACCGGGAACGCCGATCAGCAAAAGCCACCAGCTGGTCATGTAAGCCAGTGCAACACCCATCAATGCTCCTATTGAGAAAAGAATGATACTTGCTACTCTTGCTTCTTTGATGGTGATGATCCTGCGCACTACCCCGCCACTCACCGGGGCGGGCACTTTATCGAGGCCTTTGTTATAGTCGATGATATCGTTCAGTACATTCGCACCTGAGTGCAGGAAAACCATGCCGAAAAATGCCAGCAGGAAGTACCCCACATTGAAAACACCACCGCCATAAACATAGGCCAGCACAGTCCCGAAGACCACAGGCATTGTGGAAGCCGGAAAGGAAAATGGGCGGAGACTGATCCACCACTTTCTAAAAAACGCAATATGTTGTTCTTCAGTCATTATCCATTTATTACATAATTGAATATCTAACAAATATTCAACAATAAAGTTCTAAACTGCTGCAATTTTACAAAAAATAAATATATTTGCATGGATTCAAAAACAGGAAGAGCCTTATGAACGCAACAACACTCTTCATTTACACAGTGCCGCCCTGCCAGGGGTAAGCAAGCGCGTGTCTTCCTGATCCGTGAATTTCTTTCCCTTTGACAGATGCCAACAGGTGCTATACCTGTGCGCTATATTTCCATTTTATTCACCAAAACAAAACATTATGAAAACTTTTACCAACACACGAATTGAAGCGGTGACGATGATTGCCGCCTGTTTTCCGTTTATCGGAACACTGAAAGGAAAGAAAAACCATTTGAGACCACAACACTTTAAACGAAAACAAGATGAGTAAACTTTTATATTCTTCAACTGTCCTATCTTCGCGTGGCGTTTCGAAGAAACAACAGTTGAAACAGATCTTTCGCGATATATGGGAAGCCATCAGCGGTACTGAACAGGATTTTACCGCCGGAAGCCTGGGCAGGGCCATATTGCTGCTATCCGTACCTATGGTGCTGGAAATGATCATGGAATCCATTTTTGCCGTTGTCGACATTTTTTTTGTTTCCCGACTGGGGCCTGATGCTGTCGCCACCGTTGGTATCACCGAATCGATGATCACCATCGTGTATGCGATAGCCGTGGGGCTGAGCATGGCAACTACAGCGCTGGTAAGCAGGCGGATAGGTGAGAAAAAGCCCGAGAAGGCTGCCGAGGTGGCCTTCCAGGCCATGATCACCGGGCTGGGCATATCCTTTATGGTAGCATGGCTGGGATGGTTCTATGCGCCTGAATTGCTTGGATTGATGGGCATTGCCGACGAAGTAGCCGCTGAAATGTCGGGTTATACTGCCTGGATGATCGGCGGCAATGCCGTGATCATGCTGCTGTTCATCATCAATGCCGTATTCAGGAGTGCCGGCGATGCAGCGATCTCCATGCGGGTGCTGATACTGGCAAACGGCCTTAACATCGTGCTCGACCCGCTGTTTATCTTTGGGATAGGCCCCTTTCCTGAACTGGGTATAACAGGTGCTGCCGTTGCCACCAATACAGGTCGCGGTATCGCCGTATTGTTCCAGCTTTACCTGCTGTTCGGAGGAAAGCACCGGATCAAGCTCAGGGTGGACCACCTCAAAATAAAGCTCAGGACGATCAGGGAGCTCTTGCGGATCTCTGCCGGGGGCTTCATGCAAAACCTGATCGCCACATCTAGCTGGATCGGGTTGTTCCGCATATTGTCGGTTTATGGCAATGAAGTGCTTGCCGGTTATACCATTGCCATCCGCATCGTCATCTTTGCACTGCTGCCCTCATGGGGGATCAGCAATGCAGCAGCTACCCTTGTCGGACAAAACCTGGGTGCAGATAAACCGGAACGGGCCGAGAAAGCGGTATGGTTCACCGCACTGGTGAATGTGGTCCTGCTGGGATCCATAGGTACATTTTTCGTGCTGTTCCCTTCTGCCTTCATGGGGCTGTTCACCGGGGAAAGTGTAGTTATACATCATGGTGCCGAAGCCCTCAGGGTCATTTCCTTTGGCTTCCTGGCCTATGGCCTGGGCATGGTAATGATACAGTCGTTCAACGGTGCCGGTGACACCAGCACCCCGACATGGATCAACTTTTTCTGTTTCTGGCTGATCGAGATCCCGCTGGCTTACAGTCTTGCGCTGGTCATGGGTTTTGGCGAATACGGTGTATTCTATGCCATCCTGAGCGCCGAAACGGTGATGACCATCCTGGCCGTCATCCTCTTCCGGCGCGGGAAGTGGAAGCTGAAGAAAGTGTAAGATTGAGCATAGGGTTGCCAACCTTAATAAGGTTGGCAACCCTACTTCTTTTTCCTATCTTTACCAGACAAAATACACCATGATGACTACCAGAAGAAACTTCCTCAAGAACACTGCCGCCGGTCTTGCGGGCCTTGGCATTGCCCTGCCCGGGATAGCCAGCATTGGAAAAGAGATCGAAAACCATCTGAATACGCCTCTGCCCCTGCGCGGACAAAAAAGCGTAATGGGCTTGCGCACAGATCCATTGGAAACCGTGCGAATAGGAGTTATCGGGCTGGGCATGCGCGGCATGCCGGCCATCAGCCGCCTGCTTAACGTAGAAGGCGTTGAGATCACGGCCGTGTGCGACATCATCCCGGCAAGGGTGAAAAAAGCACAGCAGATCGTTATTGATAAAGGCAGAAAAGAGCCGGCCGGATACGGTGATACGGAAGAACACTGGGAAAAGCTTTGTGAACGGGACGATGTCGACCTGGTGTATTGCTGCACCCCATGGCGATACCACACACCCAACGCGGTATATGCCATGAAACAGGGCAAACATGCCGCTGTTGAAGTGCCTGCGGCCATGACCCTCGAGGAATGCTGGCAGCTGGTTGACACGGCCGAACAAACACAACGCCACTGCATGATGCTTGAGAATTGTTGTTACGATTTTTTCGAGCTGGCGACACTGAATATGGCGCGGAACGGCATATTCGGGGAGATCATGCATGCCGAATGCGCCTATATCCATGACCTGCGCTGGCTCAAGTTTGCACAGGAGAATGGATACCAGGACATGTGGCGCCTTAAGTGGAGCAAGGACCATACCGGCAACCTCTACCCTACTCACGGACTCGGGCCGGTAGCACAGATACTCGGGATCAACCGCGGAGATAAGTTCGATTACCTCAGCTCCATGTCAACCAAACAGGCGGGCATGTCGCTGTATGCCGAAAACAAGTTTGGCAAAGGCTCGCCGGAGGCGATGGAAGAGTACCTCCTGGGAGACATGAGCACCACACTCATTAAGACGAACAGGGGCAAGACCATTATGGTGCAGCACGACACCACCAGTCCGAGGCCCTACAGCCGTATACACCTTATCAGCGGCACCAGAGGCATTGCACAGAAATGGCCCGACAGAAGGATCGCGCTGGAGCCGGATGCGCACCACTGGCTGGAAACGGAAAAATATGATGAACTGCTCCATGAATATGAGCACCCGCTGGCAAAGAAAGTGGGTGAAAAAGCGCGCGAAGTGGGTGGCCACGGTGGCATGGACTTCATCATGGACTGGCGGCTGATACAATGCCTGCGCGAAGGCCTGCCACTCGACCAGGACGTCTACGATGCCGCAGCATGGTCGAGCATCGTTGAACTCAGCGAGATCTCTACCCGCGACAAAAGTAACTCGGTAAAGGTGCCTGACTTTACGAGGGGAGTTTGGGAAACGACGGAACCGTTGGGGATTGTTTCCTAGAAAATCAAAGGTATATTAGGAAAATTGTCATCCAGAGGAGTCCCGCATAAGGGGACGACGAAGAATGTGTTTCTGACTGCACTCCGTCAATGGATGCATCCTGTTTACCTGCTGCATAACGCCGGCAGGTGCATTCTTTGATTGCTCATAAATCGAAACCCTTCCTTCCTCACTTCGTTCGTCAGGAGGACAACTTGCACTTATTGGCCGAGGATCCTGGCCATGATTGACAATTCCAAGCTCCAATCCCCGGGCAGGATCAAATGATGATTCCCAAGCGGGTTTTCTTTCAATTCCTGTATGATATCAGGCTCAAATTCCACATGCAGCTGTGTGCGGCAGGCATGCTTTTCGTACATGCCCTCTACCGCTTTAGCATGGGCATAGAAAAGCCTGTCGAGTGTATTGTTCAGCCGGAAAACGGTAACCTCAGATGTATTGAAGCGTCCGTTCACAGCAGTGCCTTTGCCGGTTTCAAAATGCGTATTTACGTGGTATTCCGACAGTAGTGAGGTGGGTGCGGTGCAGTGGGCAAAAAGCACTTTATTGCCCCTGACAGATGCCACATTCGCCATCCACGGCATTTCTCCGCTGATGTCTTTCATCAGCATCATGCCCAGTATGCTGCACAGGTCACCCTCACAGCCGGAAGGAATACCCAGGTCGTTAAGAAATGAGAGCCCCAGGCAGGCCGTGACCTCATTTTCCTGCACCAGCGAAAAACACTCTACCGTAATGGCATCCAGTTGATGCTCATCGATCAGCTTTTTAAGCAGGCTGTTTACCCTGGATGCATCCTCGGTATTATAGCGTTTACACCCATGGAAATGCTCAACAAAATCAGCGTCCGGAGCAAATTTCCCGTAATCACCGGCATCTTTCCATGGGATCCGCACAAGTTCAACACCCAGTTTCTCTTTCATCAGCCGATCCGAAACATTACTGGCCACAAGCCAGTCGGACACCTCTCCCAGCAGGCCCAGCCTTTTCCCTCTCATGCCATCAAGCGCCTGAAAAACGGATGTGTATTTTTCCAGCAGGCGTTTATCATTATCATCATCAAGGTTCAGCAATACATTTCTGAAACCGTGCTGGTTCGCATAAGCTTTGACTTCGGTGGCCGATGCATAGGCATTGTCTCTGCCTGATGCCAGCAGCACCTGGAACTGATCCCGGACAAGATGCCGGATGGCTTCCGCTTCCGATCCACCGGTGAGGAACATCAGGATACGGGCTTTATCGCCTGCTTCCGATTCAATCCCAAACCTGAGCAATAAATTTTCACGTGCATTTTTATGCAGGTGTTCAGGCGCTCCCTGATGAGCCATGGTATTTAAAACAACTGACATGCCGATTTAGGGTTAATTATGAAACATAAAAATACGAAATTCAATTGCTCGCCGTTCATAAGAAGTTATCTGCGCTGCATGGCCGGGAAAAATAAGAAAAAAACAAAGCAAAAAAAGACGACTAGCTGGAAAAAGAAGCTGGTCCGCTATTTCCTCGGGCTATTTGCACTGGGGCTACTCCTCATTTCTTCCCTGATCCTGCTGGTCTACCTGGGTGCATATGGAAAGCTCCCTGACAAAGAAGCGATCATGAGCATCCGGCAGGACAATGCTTCACTCGTTTATGCCTCCGACGGTTCACTCATGGGGAAATATTTTATTGTGAACCGCGAGAGCATCGAAAACGAAAACATCTCTCCTCATGTCCGTCATGCCCTCATCGCTACCGAAGACAACCGTTTCTTTGAACATCATGGCATTGATCTGATAAGCCTCGGCAGGGTGATGATAAAATCCATACTCATGGGTGACCTGGACCAGGGTGGCGGAAGTACGATCAGCCAGCAACTGGCCAAAAATCTTTTTCCAAGAAAAAGCCATGGGTTCCTCACTATCCCGGTGAGCAAAGTGAGGGAGATGTTCATCGCCTCCGAGATAGAGGATATTTACAGCAAGGAAGAGATCCTTACCATGTACCTGAATACCGTGAGTTTCGGGGAAAATGTTTTTGGGATAGAGGCTGCTGCCCGGCGTTTCTTCAGCAAGTCATCCGCTGAATTAAGCATCCCCGAATCGGCCACCCTGATAGGCATGCTTGCGGCAAATACAGCTTATAACCCACGCATCAACCCCGAAAATGCCTTGAAGAGAAGGAACATTGTACTTGGCCGGATGCATACACAGGGGTTTATATCGGAAGAACAACTGAAGAAAACAAGCAGTGAACCCATCATGCTCAGGTATCGCATCATGGACCATAGCCGGGGGGTTGCGCCCTATTTCAGGGAATATATCAGGAAACAGGTCATCGACCTCACAGGCGACAGCATCGAACTGGAAACCTCCGGATTGAAGATATTTACCACAATAAACAGCCGTATACAGGCGTATGCCGAGGAGGCCATCGACAGGCAAATGCGAAAGCTTCAGGAAGAATTCGATGCACACTGGAAGAACAGGGACCCGTGGGACGCTGATCCGGGCATCTTCCGCAAGGCACTTGAGGAAACGGGAGCATACCGGAAATTATCCGGCAGAAGCCTATCACATGAGCAGATCCTCAGCGAACTTTCCAGGAAACATAATCGTAAGATCCTCACAGCGGACGGAATACGGGAAATGGAGATCAGCACCATCGATTCCCTGAGGCATTATATGCGTTTGCTGAATACCGGTTTCCTGGCGCTCGATCCCGGGACCGGGGCCATTCTGGCATGGGCCGGGGGCATCGACTACCAGTATCTGCCATACGATCATGTACTTTCAAAGAGGCAGGCCGGGTCCACCTTCAAGCCTTTCGTATACGCTGCCGCACTGGAACAGGGCATGTCTCCCTGTCGTTTTATTTCCAACAGCCAGAGGGTATATGAAGACTACGATAACTGGTCGCCCGGTAATTCGAATGGCATTTACAATGGATATTACAGCATGGCGGGGGGCCTGATGAATTCCGTGAATACCATCACCGCCGAGGTGATGATGGAAACCGGTCCGGAGGATGTTG
>JAZBOU010000043.1:0-6864 GCA_036351275.1 Bacteroidales bacterium | reverse complement strand
TGACAGGGCAGTGAGGAACCAGCCCCCGATGACGGAGATCACACCTGTAACCCTGTAGACAGCGCTTTCTCGTCCCCAGGCACCATCGGCAAGCGATGTTCCCATAACAACCATGAAAGTCACATATGTGGTCGAAAGGGGCAGTTTCATGGAAGTTCCGAAAGCAATCAGGATACTGGCAACTACAAGATTGACCGAGGCCCGGATCATATCAAAGGAAACCGCGTCTTTTTTCTGCTGCTCTATATTACTTTCTTTAACCTTTTCGATATCGAAACGATTATTGATCGCATTGCGAACACCAGCCGGGATCATATAATTGATGCCTTTGGCAACGTTCATGGTATGTCTGACCAGTACCCTGGAGAATAGAGTAGAATTAAAACGTTCACTTCCTTCATTTTGCCGGCTCAAATCCAGGGAGGTCGTAACAACCGAACGGGCCTTTTTCGATTTATAAAGCGTTGCAACCATGATAAGCCCTGCAACAAGCAGCATCCACGTATCTGTTTTTATTTTGCCCGACAGGGCTGTCATGAACATGGCGTTTGGATCGGTACCTGGAGATTTCAGAAATGCAAGAAAAGACTCATATCCTGCCAGCGGTACGCCGATAAAATTCACAAGGTCATTCCCGGCAAAGGCCATGGCGAGTGCAAAGGTCCCTACAAGTACAATGATCTTCAGTACATTGATACGCTTTGATATCATGCTTAAAACCTGGAACAATATAGTCCAGAAGACAAAGCTGAAAGCAACGATCGTCCACTGGTTGACCTCAATAAAGTTTTTTACATCATCGTTCATGAACGAAGCTCCTTTTGCTCCTTTTATGATCATGAAATAAGTGATGGCCGTAAGTGCTATGCCGCCCCACAATGAACCAAAGTATTTAAGGTTTTTCTTGTAATTGAAAGTGAACATCAGCCTCGCTAAGTATTGCACAACGGCACCGACCGTGAACGCCACGGCCACCGATAGCAATATCCCAAATATGATCATGAGAGCGTTCGAGGAGTTAATGTATTTCCCCATATCTGACAATGTATCCATCGATCCGTAGATCTTGATCAGGGAGATGGCAACAGCGCCCCCGAGCAGTTCGAAGACGATGGAGACAGTTGTGGAGGTGGGCAGGCCAAAAGTATTAAAGGTATCCAGAAGGATAACATCAGTGATCATGACCGCAAGAAAGATGATCATGATCTCGGAAAAATAGAACTGTCCGGGATGGAAGATACCTTTCCTGGCTACTTCCATCAATCCACTCGAAAAGGTTGCTCCTACAAGCACTCCGAGGGCAGCTACGATCATGATGATCTTGAAAGGTGCAGCTTTGGCTCCAATGGCAGAATTCAGGAAGTTCACTGCATCGTTGCTCACACCAACAATAAGGTCAGAAATAGCCAGCGCAAAAAGAACAATAACAAGTACCAGGTAAAATGTTTCCATCAGGTTGTGATTGGGTTAGCAAAAATAGATAGTCAGTTACATACCTTCCTTACATAAATGTTAATTTATTGTTAACTTTTATTGTTCTGTTGCTTAGATAACAATTGAAATTATATCCATTTTTGACAACGGTAAATATATAAAAACATAAGTATTCGGTATGTTGAAACGTCATCATTTCTTATCCACAATATTTTTGATATTGTTGATATCGTTCCAGTCATATTCTCAAGATGCAAATAATGAGCAGTTTAAGCCTCACGGTAATCCGATCCTGAAAATTTATACGAATTTTCATGCCGGGATTTCGGAAGAAAATGAAAATGCAGGATTTGAGATCAAACGGGCCTACTTTGGCTACATGTATAACATTTCAAGGCATTTTGAGGTGGCACTGAAGCTGGATATCGGGAGCCCGAATGATGCTTCAGAATACTCATTGCTCAGGCGTTTTGCCTACTTTAAGAATGCATACCTGAAGTACAGGTGGAAAAACATCACTACGCAATTCGGAATTATTGATGTTTTTCAGTTTTCTGTGCAGGAAGTATACTGGGCGCACCGCTACATCAGCAAATCCTTCATGGATGAATACAGGTTCGGGCCCAAAGCAGACCTCGGGTGGAATATTTCATATAGGTTCAATGATTTCATCCATGCCGATTTTGGGATTTACAATGGAGAGGGCTATACCAAGCTTCAGGCAGATAATGCATTCAAGGGAGGACTCGGAATTTCAGTTTTCCCGTTAAAAGGATTGATCGTCAGGATCTACGGGGATATGATAAAAAAAGGCGTTTATCAGCAAACCCTTGCAGGTTTTATCGGCTACCGATTTGAGGATAAGTTTATCGGAGGTGCAGAGTACAACTACCAGTTTAATTTTAACTATGTTGAAGGACAGGACAAGTACGGGTATTCGCTGTACGGATCGTATTACTTTATCCCGAAATGGCAGGTGTTTGTACGCTTCGACCAGGTGTATTCAAATATGCCGGGTTCTTTTGATGAACCCTGGGATCTTGCCAGTGATGGAAGCAGCCTGACCGGCGGAGTGGAATATTCTCCTATTCGCCAGGTAAAGATTGCGCTGAACTACCAGGACTGGGTTCCTTATGCCAGTAACCTTAAAAACCAGGCATTCATATTCCTTAATTTTGAATATAAAATATAATGCAGCAATACGCTATGATGAGATCTCGCAATAATACAATTACTTACACGATAGTAGTGCCATTGATCATGGTGTTGCTGCTTTCTGCATGCCGCAAAAGCGACTATGAAGTAGCGAATGGCAGTGTTACGATCCGTGACCTTGGTGAGGGGACCGGGACGGTAACCTGGACAAAGGATAAAAGTTACATCCTTGAAGGCTTTGTTTTTGTAAATGATGGCCAGGTGCTTACCATTGAAAGTGGTACCGTGATCAGGGCAAAGACGGGTCAGGGTTCCGCAGCCAGCGCCTTGATCGTTGCCCGGGGCGGTAAAATTATTGCCAGGGGAACCTCCGGCGAACCCATAATTTTTACCGTTGAGGATGATGACCTTGAGGGTTCAGTTCCGGTTGATGCACAGGGATTGTGGGGAGGATTGATCATCCTTGGAAGAGCTCCGCTTAACCTGTCCAATGGAGAGGCACATATAGAAGGAATTCCCCTGACCGAACCCAGGGGAGTATATGGCGGGCAATTCCCTGATGATGATTCAGGTATATTGGAATATATTTCCATCCGGCATGCCGGAACCAACATCGGTGAAGGAAATGAGATCAATGGCTTGACGCTGGGTGCTGTGGGACGAAACACAACCGTAAATCACGTGGAGGTCATCTCCTGCTCCGATGACGGGTTTGAATTTTTTGGCGGAACGGTGAACTGCAAATACCTGCTTGCTTCTTTTTGTGGCGACGATGCCTTTGATTTCGACCTGGGATACCAGGGGAAAGGGCAGTTCTGGTTAGCAATACAAGATCCCGGTGAGGGGGATAAAATCGTGGAATGTAATGGAGGGTCGGACCCTGTTACCGGGCAGCCTTATACTTTGCCACAGTTGTATAATGCTACTTTTATCGGACGCGGACCTGGTGCGGGAAAGAAAATGATAGAGTTTTCTCTCAACGGGGGAGGAACATTTGCCAATTCAATAATGGTACTGCAGGATAAAGGAGTTTTTACAGAGTATGTGGAAGGAAGCCAGGATTCATACAAACAGTTTGAAACAGGTAATCTGAACGTGATCAATAATGTGTTCTTTAATGTCGGGAACCAGATGCCGGAAGGGATCTTTAAAGTATTTGCCGCAGAAGGTACAGACGTTTCCCAGCAAAATGAAATGTTTGCCTCCTATTTCACCGACACCGAAAACAAAGTGGCTGACCCGGGTATTACCAGGGATAATGACCGATATGTACTGATCCCGGATGATAATGTGTTTGATATGTTAGCTCCCTATCCCGACCCCTGGTTCGACGAGGTATCATACAAAGGCGCTTTTTACACCTACTCATGGATATCCGGATGGACGCTTCTATATGAAGCCGGGTATATCCTTGATTAATGGCAAAGTGCTTCTGAGATATTGATCGCATTGTCGCCGATATTCTCACACAGATGAATGAGGTCAGTGTAAACAATGCCGGTTGGATGATTGTATTTCCCTATCCTGATGTTTTCGATATGCTCTTTCCGCAGGTTGTTCCTGAGTTCGTTGATCTGTTTTTCCATATCGAGGGCATATTCTATTTCAGGCTCTTCACTATCAATATTGGCTGCCATGATCAACAGGGCATTCCTGATCAAATCGAACATGGTGTGCAGGTTGTTGCGGATTTCCTGTATGAAATAGATGCCGTCCAGATTCTTCGTATAAATGTTTATCGACATTTTCCTGACCGCATCACCAATGCTCTCGAGGTTGTCGACGATCTTCAGCATATGGCGGACCTGCTCGGTCCCCTCGTGACTGAGCTTGCTTTCTGATACCCTGATCAGATATTTCGTGATCTCCGCATCTATCCGGTCGGTTATCTTTTCATATTTGCGGATCTTCTTGAATATTTTCTCATACTCTTCTTTTTCCCGTTCCATCATAAGCGCAGGTATCATGTCAAACATCCTGACAACCAGGTTGCTCATTATTTTGATCTGGTCCCTTGCCTGCACGATCGACAATTCAGATGTGGAGAGGTAAGTCGACCCAAGGTGGATCAGTTTGGATCTCTCCCGGTCGCGCTTCTTTGCCTGCGGCAGGATCTCGTTCAACAGCCTCTCGGAGAAAGGCAGCAGGGCAAAGAAGATGACTGTGTTCACGATGTTAAACAAAGTATGAAAAATGGCAAGACCAAAGGGTACAGCTGAAAGATCAGCCGCAGGTGAAGAACCGGTGAGCAAATTGCCGAGGTAGTCCGTCCCGAGTATAACGGGATGAAAGAGCACCAGCACCCAGACTGCTCCAGCAAGATTGAATAAGACATGGAAAAGGGCCGATCGTTTTGCCGGCCTGTTGGCCACCAGGGCTGCCATATTAGCTGTGATGGTGGTTCCCAGGTTCTCACCCAGTACCATGGCAGCTGCCATGTCGAATGGGATCCAGCCATCAACAGCGATCACAAAGGTCAGGGCCATTACGGCACTGGACGATTGGAAGATCACAGTCAGGATGATGCCGATACCGACGAACAATAAAACGGAAAAGAAACCGTAGTGCACCAGGTGTTCGAATCCCTGGATGAATACATGGCTTTCATCAAAAACCGGGATGCTGGTTTTCAGGAATTGCAATCCGAGAAAAAGGATAGAAAACCCTATGATGAACTCGGCCCATGACCGCAGGTGGCTCTTGCCTGAGAAAAGCATGGGGAGGCTCAGTGCGACGAGCGGCAGGATAATAACCGAAATATTAAAGGTGTTTCCGAAGCCCAGCAGCACGATGATCCATGCTGTTACCGTGGTCCCTATATTGGCCCCCATGATCAGGCTGAAGGAACGGCGCAGCGAGATCAATCCGGCATTTACAAAGCTGACGATCATCACGGTTGTGGCCGAAGATGATTGAATGGCACCCGTGATGGTCAGGCCCGTAAGAACTCCTTTGAAATCGTTGGATGTTACGGACGACAATACTCTGCGCATGCGCTTCCCCGCAACTTTCTGCAGTGCTTCGCTCATCAGGATCATCCCGTACAGAAAGATCCCGAGGGAACCAATGATGGTCAGGATGGTTAATATGATATCGGGGAAGCTCATTTGTTAATGATAGTAAGGCAAAGATAGGAAAAAGCTCTATGAGTTCCGAGTGCAGGGTGCCGGATTCCGGGTGAAGAAGTCATTTAAACCATGATAGTTTTACCATCCGAGGCGTTTTACGGGCGCATCTTCGCGGAGAAGATCCTTGACCTGATCAGAATGCAAACTGATGGTTATGGACCCCATGGCGTAGGGTGCAAGTTCGTATGGGTTATAGAAGAAACTGATGCTGCTTTCTGTGATCCAGTAGTTTGGCGATGGTACAATATGATCATCGAACAAGCCTGTCTCACTCAGGGGCTCATCATCATCGAGGTAATGCATCTCCCTGTATTTATTTTCCAGTCTTTTACTCAATTCCGCTATCGCCTCATCAGGGAACAGTTGGCTGATCTCCAGTTTCCTGTGCTCCTGCGTATCGAAAACCAGAAAACGGGATACACCCATGCCATGTGCCCCGCCTGTATAGGCGTAATTATCCGCCCTGTAAACCAGCAAGCCATTCCTATTCATGCTAATTGATGTGATCCCCGACATTTCCCAGTTAAAGGCGTGCCCTCCGTCGTATATGTCAATGTTTGCCTCGATATATTTTGTAAAGTATTCCTTGCAATATAATGGAAGTATTTCATTGTCAGTAGCTTCAAAGAGGTTTTGATTCCGAAAATACACCCTTAGTATAGCGTTCCTGATGTACTCTGCCGAATCACCCTCGGGGAGGAGTATGGCGAGTTTCAACTGAGCCCCCGGTGTATCAATAGTATCGAAAAGCACCGTATCCCTGTTGATGCAATAACCCTTGAATGCAACGCTTCCCTCGTAATTCTCGGCCAGATGGAAGGTTTTTGCCGTGTTTTCCCTCGAAACTCTGTATGTTCCCCGGAATATTTTTTCAAACGTACCTGAATACTCTCCGGTCTCGCCTTTAACGGGATAAGATTCAAGGGTTGCAACATCATAATGGTCAAGCACTCCCTCAAGCCGCTCTGCGTATAATGTGGTATAACCATTATATAAACTACTCCGCTCCGGGTATACGATACTTCCTTTGATCTCATCGTTCAGGATCATTAATTCCATTAAGGCAGTGTCATGATCTACCATCCCTTCATAATGGCGGTATTCAAAGTCGCAATCTGTTTCCTGTGCATACGCGATAAGCGTGATC
>JAZBOU010000042.1:0-7200 GCA_036351275.1 Bacteroidales bacterium | reverse complement strand
TTTTTTAATCTCCGAATAAATTACGCACGTATTATTGAATTACCGTAAACGGTCTGACTTTTAATTCTCTTCTGTTCGCATCAGAATTGAGTATTCAAATATACTGATATCCTACATGTTTTGTCAAGTAGTTAGTCTTTTTTTTTTTTTGAAAGAGGTTGATATTTAGGGATGCAGGGGATTGGGATTTCAGGCTGCTGGATACTGGCTTCTGGCCTTGCTCGACGAAGCTTTAGCGAAGTTGCGTTACTGGTTTCTCGTTACAAGATACTGGATATTGGATCGTGGACCCTGGATGAATGTGGTATTTGTTATGTGCTATGTGTTGTTTTTCATTTGATTTATGCAGCACATAAAACATAACACATACAAAATAGCACATATAGATGACTGCCTACTGCGTACTGCCTGCTGTTGCATTGTCAACATTGTAAACATTGTCATCATTGTCATCATTGTCATCATTGTCGTCTCTGTCTCGTATTCTCGTATTCTCGTATTCCCGTCTTCTCGAATTCCCGTATTCCCACCCTGCATCCCCCGCCCCCCGCACCCCGCACCCCGAACCCATTCTAAATAACTCCCTGATTATCAATTTAGAGGTATTCTAAACAACATTCCAATATATTGATAGTTAAGGCTTTCGGAATGTTTTGGACGGCGGTTCGTTTTTTTGGATTTACAACAGGCTGTAAAACAGGCCATTGTAATGTCTTTGTTTTTGCCCAAAATCACTTATCCTTTCTGCTATTGTTTTTATTTTTGCCCTTTGTGAATTAAAAAACAACCGGCTTGTTCTAAGCCATCAAAAAGGAGCATAACGTGAACGAAGTAATGATCTATTCGGTGATTTCAATAGGTTCGATTGGAATTGCAGCAGCCGTTGTCCTTTATTTTGTCGCCCGGCGGTTCAAAGTGATAGAAGATCCCAAGATCGATGAGGTGGAGGAAGCCCTGCCTGCAGCCAACTGTGGCGGTTGCGGGTATCCCGGTTGCCGTGGTTTTGCCGAAGCCACCGTGAAATCAGCAAATGAACATAAGCATATCGAAGGATTGAACTGTCCCGTGGGCGGGAATGATGTTATGGCAAAGGTAGCAGCTATCCTGGGCCTTGAGGTGGAGGAGACCAAACCCATGATCGCTGTGGTAAGGTGCAATGGCACGAGGGAGAACTCACCTCAGAAAGTGAAATACGACGGCCCGGCCACCTGTGCATTTGCCCACAACCTGTATTCAGGTGAAGGCGGATGTCCTTACGGATGCCTCGGCCTGGGCGATTGTGTGGAATCCTGCCTCTTCGATGCCATCCATATGGATCCCGAGACCGGGTTGCCTGTGGTAAACGACAAATGCGTTGCATGCGGTGCCTGTGTCAAGGCTTGCCCGCGTAACATTATTGAACTGCGTTTCAAAGGGCCTAAAGACAGAAGGATCTTTGTGAGCTGTGTGAACGAGGAACGCGGCGGACCGGCCAAAAAGAACTGTGCAGTGGCGTGCATCGGTTGCGGTAAATGCGAAAAGGAATGCAAGTTCGACGCCATCACCATCGAGAACAACCTGGCATATATCGACTTCGAGAAGTGCAAGCTCTGCCGCAAGTGCTTCCCGGTATGTCCTACCGGGGCGATCCACGAGCTTAACTTCCCCCCGAAAAAGGAAAAACCGGCAATGGCAGAAGAAACTGCTGAAGCGGAGAAACCGGCACCGGCGGCAAAGACAGAAAATGAGGCTGCTGCGGCTCCGAAGAAAGAAGCCAAACCGGAAAACAACAATGAAGCGTAGTATTTAACATATATCTGCATACGAATGGGTATTTTAAGGACTTTTTCATTAGGCGGTGTCCATCCCCCGGAGAACAAACTCTCCGCTGATAAGGCCATTGAGCCCCTGGCGCTGCCCAAGCAGGCATTTATTCCACTGAACCAGAACCTCGGAGCACCGGGCGTGGCCCAGGTAGCGAAGGGTGATGAGGTTAAGGTAGGACAACTGCTTGCCAAAGGCGAAGCCTTCATTTCATCTAACGTACATTCTCCAGTTTCAGGCAAAGTGCTTAAGATCGATAATGTGCAGGATCCATCCGGCTATAAACGCCCGGCCATCGTGATCAATGTGGATGGCGATGAATGGATCGATGGCATTGACCGTTCAGAAGGGCTGGTGAAAGATATCAGGCTCAGCCAGAAAGAGATCGTCGACAAGATCCACGAAATGGGGATCGTCGGGCTGGGAGGGGCTACCTTCCCCTCTCACGTTAAACTGATGGTTCCGCAAGGCAAGAAAGCCGAAGTACTGATCATAAACGGAGTTGAATGTGAGCCCTACCTCACAGCCGACCACAGGCTGATGCTCGAAAAAGGGGAGGAGATCCTGGTCGGGACCAGCATCCTGATGAAAGGCCTGGGCGTGGAACGTGCCATCATCGGCATAGAGAATAACAAACCCGATGCGATCCGCAATATGACGGAACTGGCCAAGAATTATGCCGGCATCGAAGTTTGCCCGCTGAAGGTGAAATACCCGCAGGGTGGTGAAAAGCAGCTCATCAAGGCTACCATCAGGCGTGAGGTACCTTCCGGCAAATTGCCGATCGAAGTAGGCGCGGTGGTGAATAATGTCGGTACCGCTTTCGCTGTTTATGAAGCTGTACAGAAGAATAAACCCCTGATCGAAAGAGTCGTTACCGTTACCGGGAAATCGGTATCGAATCCCGGCAACTTCATGGTCAGGATAGGAACCCCCATAGGCGAACTTATTGAAAAAGCCGGTGGCCTGCCCGAGGATACGGGCAAGATCATCGGTGGCGGCCCCATGATGGGGAAAGCCCTGCTTTCAACGGATACCCCTGTTGTGAAAGGATCCTCAGGCATTCTCATCCTCAGGGAGAACGAGTCGAAGCGCGTTGAAATGAAGAACTGCATCCGTTGCGGACGCTGTATATCGGTTTGCCCCATGGGACTGGAACCCATACTGCTTGCGCAGCTGGCGGAGATGGAAATGTGGGATGAGGAAGAACAGGAAAGGGTGATGGACTGTATCGAATGCGGTTCGTGCCACTACACCTGCCCCTCGGGAAGGCCCCTGCTTGATTACATCAGGCTTGGCAAGAACCGGGTAGGACAAATAATCAGAAACAGAGGAAAAAAATAAGATATGAGCATGTTAACAGTTTCCGGGTCTCCCCATGTTCATGGAGACTCATCCGTTAAGAAAATCATGTACCAGGTGGTGATCGCCATGGTACCCGCCATGCTGGCCTGGGTCTACTTCTTCGGACTCGATGCCCTGCGGGTGATCCTGATCTCCTCCCTGGCATGCATGTTCTTTGAGTGGCTGATCCAGAAATACCTGATCAGGGGCCCCATCACCATTACCGATGGATCGGCACTGGTAACGGGAGTACTGCTGGCATTCAATGTGCCCAGCAATATTCCGACCTGGATCCTCATCATCGGTGCCTTTATCGCTATTGGCATGGCTAAAATGTCGTTTGGCGGCCTGGGCAAGAACCCGTTCAACCCGGCACTTGTCGGACGTATATTCCTGCTCATCTCCTTCCCGGTGCAGATGACTACCTGGCCGGAGCCCAGGGCACTCTTCGGCAGCCTGCCCGCATATCCCGACGCCATGGGAGGTGCCACACCGCTGGCTTTTATCAAGGAAGGGATAAAATCAAGTACAGTACCTGAATTGATGACAAAAATGCCTGACATGATACTGGATTTCATTGGGTATGCCGGAGGAGAGATATCGGCTGCAGCCCTGCTGCTGGGTGCGATATACATGCTCTATAAAAAAGTGATCACATGGCATATCCCATTTTCCTATATCGGTACAGTAGTGATATTTACGGGAATACTGTGGCTTGTCGATCCAAATGTATATGCCGATCCGGTCTTCCATATATTATCAGGAGGATTGATACTCGGTGCCTTTTATATGGCTACCGACATGGTATCATCGCCGGTCAGCACCCGTGCACAGATTATCTTTGGGATCGGTTGCGGGCTGATCACCATACTGATCAGGATCTGGGGCTCCTACCCGGAAGGGGTGGCCTTTGCGATACTGATCATGAACGCCTTTACACCCTTGCTAAACCGCTGGATGAAGCCAAAACGCTTTGGCGAAACCATAAAGGCAGCTTAATTTGTTGAATAGATAATTTTAAATAAATGGCCAAGAAAGTTAAATCATCCTTTATCAACATGGTGCTGACGCTCATGGTCATCACCGTAGTGGCCTCACTGGCTCTGGGTTCTGTATATAACCTTACCCTGGAGCCTATCGCGGCAGCAAAAAAAGCCGCTCGCGAACGGGCCATCAAACTGGTATTGCCAGGCTTTGATTCGCTGAACAGCTTTAAGGTCCCGATCTCCGCCGATGCCGCCATCATGGCAGCAAATGGCGGTGAGGATTCCCTTGAATTCCACCAGGCTTTTGAAAAGGGCAAATATGTTGGCATGGCTGTATCGACATTCTCCAACAAGGGATATGACCCCACGCAGATCCAGATCATGGTGGGGTTCCTGCCGGATGGTGTGATCGACAGCACGGTGGTGACCCAGCAAAAGGAAACCCCGGGACTGGGAACCAAGATGGCTGACCCGAAATTCAACGGACAGTTTGCGGGACAGAACCCTGCAACGTTCAATTTGTATGTGACCAAGGACGGTGGACAGGTTGATGCCATTACGGCATCTACCATCAGTTCAAGGGCTGTTTGCGAAGCACTGCGAAGGGCCTACGAGACATTCGAATCATATAAAACTAAAGGAGGGAACGAATAATGAACCAGTGGACTAATTTTTCCAAGGGATTTATCAAAGACAACCCGGTATTTGTACTCCTGCTGGGGCTCTGTCCGACACTGGCGGTGACCTCGTCGGCCATCAACGGCATGGGGATGGGGTTGGCAACCACTTTCGTACTGTTATGTTCGAATATCGTGGTGACGATGATCAAGAACTTTATCCCCGACAAGGTGAGAATACCGTCGTTTATTGTGATCATCGCCTCCTTCGTAACCATCGTGGAGCTGACCATGCAGGCCTATGTGCCGGCATTGTTCGACACCCTCGGTATCTTCATCCCGCTGATCGTGGTGAACTGCCTTGTGCTCGGACGTGCCGAAGGTTTTGCCTCAAAACAGGGATTTATCTCTTCAGCCGTGGACGGACTGGGCATGGGCCTCGGATTCACTTTCGCACTTACCCTCCTCGGTGGTGTAAGGGAGATGCTGGGGAACGGTTCCATCTTCGATGTTAAATTTGCAACAGGGGATGCCATCCTGATATTTATCCTGCAACCGGGTGCCTTTATCGTGCTGGGATACCTCATTGCGTTAATTAACAGATTGAAAAAAACAGCTTAACATACAGACCATGGAATATTTCAGCATAATCATCGGTGCCATATTTGTTTCAAATATTGTCCTCGCACAATTCCTCGGTATCTGCCCCTTCCTCGGGGTGAGCGGAAAAGTATCCACTTCCATCGGTATGAGCGGGGCCGTGCTCTTTGTGATGACCCTCGCCACGCTGGTCACCTGGCTCATATATGTTTATGTCCTGGTACCATTTGGGATCACCTTCCTCCAAACCATCAGCTTTATCCTGGTGATCGCTTCGCTGGTGCAAATGGTAGAGATCATATTGAAGAAGATCAGTCCTCCTTTATACCAGGCGCTGGGGATCTTCCTCCCCCTCATCACCACAAACTGTGCCGTGCTTGGTGTAGCCCTGCTTGCACAATCGCAAGACCTCGACCTTTTGCAGTCGCTGGTTTTTGCCATCGCCAACGCCATTGGCTTTGCCCTGGCCATGGTACTTTTTGCCGGACTGCGCGAACACATGAACCTTATGCAGGTACCCAAAGGCATGCGTGGCGTACCCATCGCCCTGGTAGCCGCCGGTATCCTGGCCATGGCCTTTATGGGATTCGCGGGAATGGTTTAAAAAGTGCCTAAAGTACTTAAAGTGCCTAGAGTACTTAGAGTACCTGAAGTTCATAGAGTACTTAAAGGACCCCACTAGATCTGATTATGAATTTGAAATCGTTCCGTATAAAAGACAGCTTGCAATGGGACTTGGCTTACCACTTCCATACAATTACAAGGGGAATAGAAGTATTTTAAATATCAATGAGCAAACAATCTATGATATGGTTGATCAATATGGAAATCCACTATATAGGGAATCAAGAAAACTTAGGATTCGTCGTTAGTAAGCACAACATTATATTATTATGAGGAATATATACTTAACTGTTTTAACCTTGGTATTTGTTACTAGTGCTTGTACACCAATGAAGAATTTACAAGTGGAAACAAAATATCAAAATAGAGAAATTGGCATACAAATAATCTTATATCCAAATTTTCTTTATAATTATTCACAGGTTTACCCACCGGATACTTCATATGGAAGCTGGTTTATGCAGGATAAGAACACCATCACATTCCAAAGCAAATACAATTCAGATAAATTGCCAATCGTCGTTAAAGAGAATATCGTTAATGATTCAGCTGCTAAATACTATATTTCGATTCGGGATATTAATGGTGAGAAAATTGATTTATACAACAAAAAATATATAGTAGTACTAAACGGCTTGGATACAATATATGATATAACCAATAATGAGTTTTGCATTGATAAAAACCGCACCGATATTGAATCCCTAAGAGTTGGTATTGTTATTCCTGATCCATTGCATTACCAACATGCTCCATTAAACATAATGTTAATGTATGAGGAGTATTTTGTATTATCCCGAACAACAAATAAATTTAATCTCTTTCTGTTTTATGAGCACTATCTGTGGGACTATGGTGATATGGATAGTATTACCGCCAGAATTACAAAAAACAAGTTAATATTTGGGAGTAACATAAAATTTTACAAAAAATGAAAGTGTTTTTCCAAACCTGCATCTATATATTATTAATTCTCATTAGCACTTAGAGTCTATTCTGATTTTTGATTTGGCTTCGCCGAGCTTCGCTTCGCTTCAAATTCTGATTTCTGATTTCAAATTCTGATTTCTGATTTCTCTTATCTTTATCAAGTAATCCAATTCCTGACATATGCATGATATGATCTTATTTATGGGAACCGTGATCATGGGCTTTTTTGCCATCATGAATCCCATCGCCAACACACCTATTTTCATGGGGATCACATCCTCGATAGAGGACAGGAA
>JAZBOU010000041.1:0-6672 GCA_036351275.1 Bacteroidales bacterium | reverse complement strand
GCACACCAATAAAATCAAGTTATTGAGTGCCGCGCCCTTATCCCCTAAAAAAACAATGCCTTGTCATGCCGAGCGGTAGTCGAGGCATTGCCGGCATGAAACTCCTTTGCAAGCCCCCCAATTTTCCTCTTCACCAAAGTCCTTCCAATAAAAGACTATATCGCATTACAATAAATCATCCCGGACAGCAATGATTTCTGATTTCTGATATCTGATATCTGATATCAGACCCCGTCCCCTCTCAGCAACCTGAACCGCTTCCTGGCTTCAATGGTGTATATGCTGCCGGGATATTGCAGGAGCAATCGTTGATACAGTTCCATGGCGGTGTCCGGATCATCAAGGACTTCATCATGCAGCTTTGCCATGCGAAAAAGGGCGTCATCTGCCAGTATATCTCCCGGAAATTCAGTAAGCAGTTCTTGCAGCAGGCTGTCGGCTTCTGCAAACCGTCCCTGCTTGATCCTGATCTCAGCACTGCGCAGCAGGATGTCGTCGAAGAGGGGATGCCATGCATATAACATCCTCACCGAATCCATTGTGATGATCGCTTCATCCAGTTTATTCTGGTAATACAGCAGGTCAGCCCTGGCATAATACCGCAGGCCGTTGTAACTGCTGTCGGAATCCATATTATCGGCTATATGCAGGGAAAGTTCAAGGGCATCGTTGGCAATGAGCTTGGAAGTGGCTGCCTTCAGCACATCCAGCTGGGCTTTTGCCCAGGCAAACTCCCCGATATAGTAGGTTAATTTGGCGTTTTTCAGTTTCGCTTTGTGACCAATGGGTTCATTCTTGAAGGATTTTTCAACCTGTGAGTATAGCAGTGTCGACTCCCAGATCTCTCCCATGAAAAGATAAATATCGGCCAGTTCGATCTTGCAGCTGGCCCTGGTCACACTTTTGGGCCCGGGTATGGCGATGGCCATGTCGAGGTTATAAACGGCATCGTTTTCCTGTCCAAGATGAAATGCCTGAATATGAGCCAGATCGCGCAGCAACTGCATGGTACCGGGGTGTACACCGAATTCATCAATGGCCTCTGTATAGGCTGCTTCGAGTTCAAGCAGGGCATCATTATCGATGGCATAATTGTTCGCGATCTGCTGGTAACGTGTTTCAAGGAAGCCGATCAGTCCATTGAGGTACAGCGGGGCATCTTTTCCCTTCTCGAGTATATATTCGTATGCCTCAAGGGCCGCATCAAAATCTTTGTTGATCAGGGCGAGTTCAGCCACATCCAGCACCCGGTATCCCTCTTCACGGAAACGTTTATCGAGCGAACGCGCCTGGACAAAAGCAAAACCAAAGTTTTTCTGTTGTAACGAAAGCCAGAGCAGCAATTCATTCAGGTAAACCGCGTCCGGTTCTTCCTGGTACCTGATTAGCAGGCTTTCATGCAGTATGCCAGGCAGGCGGTCTTCAATATCTTTTGCCATGGCACTCTGCAGCCTGTTCTGTACATCCTCCGTGGCCTCGGGAAATCGGTCGAGATGGTCAAGGTAGGTGTCAACCATTTCCTGGTAATTGCCGTTCCTTTCATACATACCGGCCAGTTCCATATCGAAGGTGTATTCACCCTTCATCAGTTCCTTTCCCCTGTGATAGGTTTTGATAGCGTATTCTACCAGTCCCCGCATGTAAAAGGCACTTGCGATCTGTTTGATCTCATTCGTGTTGGCGGGCAGTTCCTCGATCACTTCATCAAAGATCCCTGTCGCTTTCTCCGTCTCGGCCATGCGTATATGAACATAGCCCAGGTCGATCTTATACCGCATCTGACCCGGATGGCGTTTCGCATGCTTCCTGGTGAACTTTTCTGCTTCCCTGTATTCCCGTAACTCGAGCAGGCAATAATATACATAGGTATAATTCGTGTGATTGGGATCCTTATCATATAAACCGGAGAAGATCTCAAGGCTTTTTGTATAAGCATTGTTCTGGTAATACTGTATTCCAAGCCGCCTGAGTTCCTGGTCCTGGTCCTGCCGGCCTGCAGGAGAGATGACCTGCGCATACAATGACGACACGCCTGCCAGCAGCAGGAACACAAAAACCATATGCCTCAGTGTAAACATGAAGGTCTATCGATTTATTAACCGTGCTTAACTAATTGATCAGATCAAAGCCCGTAAACGGCCTGATGGCTTCGGGGATAACGATGCCATCGTCCGTTTGTTTGTTTTCAAGCAATGCGGCAACTATCCTTGGTAACGCAAGGGCACTTCCGTTTAGTGTATGGGCCAGCCTTGTTTTACCGTTCTCATCGCGGAAGCGAAGCTTCATCCTGTTCGACTGGAATGCTTCGAAATTGGATACTGAGCTTACTTCCAGCCAGCGTTTCTGGGCAGCGGAATAAACCTCGAAATCATAGGTCAGGGCCGAGGTAAAGCTGATATCACCGCCGCAGAGCTTCAGGATCCTGTAAGGGAGCTCAAGTTTTTCCAGCAGGGAAGCCACATAGCTGCGCATTTCTTCCAGCACACTATACGAGTTGTCGGGATGGCTGATCTGAACGATCTCTACCTTGTCGAACTGGTGCAGCCTGTTCAGGCCCCTTACATCCTTGCCATAGGAACCCGCCTCGCGCCGGAAACAGCTCGAATATGCAACATTCTTAACGGGAAGGTCAGCAAGATCGAGGATCACATCCCGGTAAATATTGGTTACGGGTACTTCTGCGGTTGGGATGGTATAGAAGTTATCTTCACCGATATGGTACATCTGCCCGTCCTTGTCGGGAAGCTGGCCGGTTCCGTATGCCGAATCTTCATTTACAAACAGTGGTGGCTGTATTTCGGCATAACCGGCTTTAATTCCTTCTTCAAGAAAGAAGTTGATCAGGGCCCGCTGTAACCTGGCACCTTTGCCTTTATAAAAAGGGAATCCGGCACCCGTTACCTTCGATCCCAGCTCAAAGTCGATGATATCATACTTTTCAGCCAGTTCCCAGTGGGGCAGGGCCGTTTGTTCAAGAGCTATTTCAATATCCCTGCTTTCAACAAGCTCATTATCCTCTTCGCTATTGCCTGCCGGAACGCCGGGGTGGGGGAGGTTTGGCAGCAGGACCAGCTTTTCATCCAGCTCCTTCCTGGTTTCATCCAGGGTGTTTCCCAGGGCCTGCGTTTCCTTTTTCAGCTCTGCCGATCTTTCTTTCAGGGCAGTGGCTTCATCCCCGCGGCCATTTTTGAAAAGGAACCCGATCTCCTTCGCTAATTTGTTCGCTTCTGCAAGGCCATCATCCATTATCTTCTGGGTTTCCCTGCGCCTGCGGTCAAGCTCAATAATGTCGGCGACCAGAGCTTCTGCTTCAAAATTCTTGATCTTCAGCAATTGAATTACCCTTTCGGGATCGTTCTTTATTGTATTTAGTTGGAGCATGTGATATTTTTTGTAAAAATATAAAACAGAGTCATGCAAGCAGGGTACAGGTATAAAAAATCCTCTCCGGCATCGCCGGAGAGGATCTCAATTCCTTATGATGTCATCGTTTACTTTTCACTGTCGTTTTCTTCGACCACCACGTTTACGTATGACCTGTTGTTCCTTCTTTTCCTGAACTCCACCTTACCGTCAACCAGTGCAAATAATGTGTGGTCTTTTCCCATGCCTACATTGAGGCCCGGGTAATGCGTTGTTCCTCTCTGGCGAATGATGATATTGCCGGCTTTGGCAAATTGACCGCCATATATTTTTACGCCCAGTCGTTTACTTTCTGATTCACGACCGTTGTTCGAACTACCGGCACCTTTTTTATGAGCCATTTTATTTCGTTTTTAATGTTATCGGTTTACTTTTCTTTTTTTCCTGTTGTGTTATCAGCAGGCTTTTCAGCCGTAGCTTTAGCGGAGGCTGGCTTGTCATCTTTTTTCGTCGCAGTTTTCTTAGCGGCTGCTTTAGGTGCTGTTTTCTTTGCCGCTGGTTTTTTTGCAGCAGGCTTGTCCGCTGGAGCTTTAACGGAAGCGGGCTTCTTTGTGGCGGGCTTCTTTGCAGCGGGCTTCTTTGCAGCAGCCTTCGGTTTTGCTTCTCCCTTGTCAGCCACAGCTTTAGCGGAGGCGGGCTCTTCTTCTTTTTTAGCAGCAGCTTTAGGCGCTTTTTCAAGGATATTCTCAATCACGATCCTTGACATATACTGCCTGTGTCCGTTCAGCTTCTGGTAGCCCTTCCTTCTTTTCTTCTTAAAAACAAGAACTTTATCACCTTTCATATGCTCAAGGATCTTGGCACTTACAAGAGCGCCCTTGATCACGGGGGTCCCAACATTTATGTTGCCGTTATTGTCGATCAACAAAACATCTGAGAACTCAACTTTTGAGCCTTCTTTTCCTTCCAGCCTGTGAACAAATATCTCTTGTTTCTTCTCAACTTTGAACTGTTGCCCGGCTATTTCTACGATCGCGTACATTTATATTTCGTTTTCTTATCTGTCAAAAATGGAGTGCAAAATTAGTAAAAAAAATTATTGTACAAAGGATTTAGCGCTTTTTTTTGAGAATAAATGCTTTGCGTTAACCAGGTATACCCCCAGCAGGATCATCATGATCCACAGCAGGTAATTCCATTTGAAGCTTTCTCCGTCGATCAGGCCCCATGCAATGGCGACGATGGGTATCATGTAGGTGACCGAGGCTGCAAAGAGCGCACTGGTCATCTTAATGAGGTTGTTGAAAAAGATCAGTGCAAGGGCAGTCCCCACTATACCCAGTATGCTGATATACCCAAGCCCCGCCCAGGCTTCTTCAGTGGTTGAAAGATCGTGGACAAAATCAGTGAAAAACAGCAGGTAAACCGTTAGCGGGAGACCTATGAGCAGAAAACTGACCGATGTAATTGACAGCGCATCCAGGTCGGCAAGATATTCCTTGATAAGATTAACTGCCGTAGCATAGCAAAGCGTAGCCATGAGCACGTAAACAGCATATTTGATGTTGAATACGAACCCGCCATCCCCGCTGAAGTGTATTAGCCCGATGGCACCGATCAGCCCGATGAAAACCCCTCCAATGTTAACCCATCTGGGTTTTAGCTTAAAGAAAGCCAGCCCGATGATCAGGGTGAACAGGGTCGTCAGGGAGTTCAGTATGCCCGCAGTGTTGCTGTCGAGGTGGGTCTGGGCTTGCGCAAATAAGAAAGAAGGTGCTGCATTGCTGATGACCCCCACAATGGCAAGCACCATCCAGTGCCTGCGTTTGACTTTGCCCAGTTTAGCAATGGCAAGGGGTAAAAGGACCAGGAAACTTATCACGATCCGCAATGCACCCACGATGCTGCTATCACCACCAAAACCCATCAATCCGTGCTTGATCAGGATAAACGAACTGCCCCAGGTCAGGGCCAGTACGAAAAGGATCAGCCAGGGAACATATGAATTCTTGGTGTTCATTGCGGAGCAAAAGTAATAAATCCACCAAGAGTTCCGAGTGCCGAGTTCCGAGTGCCGATTTCTGAAATCATTCCCATCCGTGTTTGCAGAGAAGGGGTATGGGAGGGCAATCCAAGGCCCGACGCCCGATACCCGACGCCCGACGCCCGATGCCCGACGCCCGACGCCCGATGCCCGACGCCCGATGCCCGACGCCCGACGCCCGATGCCCGACGCCCGCTATCTTTTAAGCAACTTTAACAATCCGTTAATACTGTTTGGTGCCATTATTTATTATATTTGCGCCGATAATCCTAATTTCTAACTTAATCTTTACAGTAATGAAAAGAATTTTTCTCTTTCTCCTCACACTGGCATTCATGGGATCGAACATCATAGCCCAGTCAGTGATCTATGAGGATGATTTCGAAGCTTACAACACAGGCGAATATCTTGCTGTCCAATCACCCGAATGGACAACCTGGAGTAATGATCCCGGATCAGCAGAGGATGCAATGATCAGTGAAGACCAGGCCCTGAGCCCGGTTAAATCAGTTAAAGTTGAAGGTGCCACCACCGACCTGGTGCTTCCCCTTGGGGATAAAACAGCCGGTGTGTTTGAAGTTGCCTTTTCCCTCTATGTAGATAATGGTTATGGCGCATATTACAACTTCCAGCATTTTGAGCTGGTTGGTACCGAATGGGCCATTGAAGTATTTTTCGGTTCAGGCGGAACCGGTGAGATCATGACCGACAATACGCCAACACCATTTACATTCACCAATGGCGCCTGGACGGATATCGTTCATATGATCAACCTGGATGAGGACGAGGCCGAGATCTGGATCGACGGAAACCTTGTTCATACCTGGGTTTGGAGTACGAAAGCCGACGGAGGCCAGGGTGCAAATCAGCTGGGTGCGCTTAATGTGTATGCTTCAGCCCTGGGTACGGACGATCCCCTGTTTTACCTGGATGATATTTCCTACACCCAGATCTTCTCTGCACTTTACGAAGATGATTTTGAAGCCTATAATGCAGGTGAATTCGTAGCGGAAGAAATTCCGGAATGGTTTACCACCTGGAGCAACCTTCCCGGATCAGCAGAAGATGCTCCTTTCACAACTGACCAGGCCTTCAGCGGCACAAATTCATTCGAAGTGGCCGGTACGACCGACCTTATACTCAAACTTGGCGATAAAACAGCCGGTTTTTATGAAGTGACCTGGATGATGTATGTTCCTTCCGGCAATGTTGGTTATTATAACTTCCAGCATTTTGAAACCCCCGGTACCGAATGGGCTGTGGAT
>JAZBOU010000040.1:0-18836 GCA_036351275.1 Bacteroidales bacterium | reverse complement strand
TCGGCATGCTCGTCGGCATGGCCGCCAAGTGCATCGAGGTTCTCCTCATATTCGAGCGGGTAAGCCATTTCCCAGGCCTTCCACCCACCATCGATGAAATATACATTCGGATAGCCCAGCCTTTCCAGGTAATGTGCCGCCATTACAGAGCGTTTTCCTTTTTTGCAATAAACGATCATTTTGTCGGTTTTCTCCGGGGGATACATCATCTCCTCATCCCAGAAGGCCTCATTGCCCATCTTGAAGATCAGGACGCCAAGCGGTATGTTAATCGCTCCGGGGATGTATCCGTAGGCATATTCCGTCATCTCCCTGACGTCGATCAGGTAAAATATTTCCAGGCTGTCCATCATCACATGCAGGTCATTGCTGGTGATCATATCGAGGCCTTCCTGCATTTCCGCCACGATCTCATCCGGTCCGGAAACCTCCTTGTTGCAGGTGCAGCTGCATGATGAAATGAGCATGGCTGTCACCAGGCTGACTATAATTGTATATAATATTCGTTTGTTCATGACTATCGTTTTTTTATGTTGTACACTATATCTTGAATACTACTTTTTCTTTTTCTTTCCGTTATTTGATTCTTTCACATACTGTTTCGCCGTATCCATAACATCTTTAACGGTCAGTTCAGCTTCATGCTCATCCATTTCTTCCCAGCCGGTGATTATGGCCTTGAGGTTGGAAAAGATGGTGCGCCCGGTAGTGATCAGGTACAGGTGGATCACCAGGAAAGTGATCATGATATATGCACCGATGGTATGGATCAGGGCAACCGGTTCAAGGCTGTCGAGCTCAATTGCCTGCATGGGATAATTGAAATACAGGTAAAGAAAGCCAGAGATTACCATAAGCGGTATGATCAGGATATTCAACGCAAAATAAGTAAGCCGTTGGAGTGGATTCAGTTTGCTGAGCAGCCTTTTTCCCGTTGGGTGAGGAGCATTGTTAAAGATCCCGGTTAGGTAGTACCGTAACTGCGCACGCAGGTTTTTGGCTGTGGGAACATATTGTTTCCATTCACCGGAGGTGATGTGCCAGAACATGGTAAACACGATCAGGATCAGAAATGCCCAGGCTGCATTGTCGTGCCACCTTACGGCATTCTCATATCCGAATAAGGAATAGCTTCCGTGGATCTCAAATCCGGTCAGGATCAGGAACAGGACCAGTACGGCCTGTGTCCAGTGCCAGAATCGTTCATATCCTTTATATAAATATACTTTTTTCATCTTATTCCCCTCCCTGCAGTTTTTGGTTCAACGGACAGCGTTTTCGGTAAATGATCCGGCAGATCACATGAACGATAACGCCAATGACCGACAGGAATATCAGGGTGATCCCCGATGCTTCTATCTTCATGTTCTTATCCCTTCCGGGCAGGTAAAAATCATTCAGCCCGGCAAGCCTGCTGTTGTTCCTGCTGTGGCAGTCAATGCATTTCAGCGAATGCTCGGCGGGCGAGACCATATGGTTCAGTGGCCAGTACATCTCTGTTTCCACAAAGCCATACTCTCCGCTGTATGGTAACTGCAGGTAGGCCATGCCGGCCTTGATCGACTCATCCCAGTTGAAATCGGTCCACATGGCACCTTTACCGGCTTCTTTATCCCACAACTTGGGCTGTACAAGGGTGTTGTTCTTCACATCATACACCTGGCGTCCGCGATGGACCTTTACAGGCCATATCTTGGATGGTTTGCTCGATTTCTGGTATTGCCCCTTATCCCTGTACGACCCATCCAGGGTATTCATCTGAATGGGAATGGTGTCGATCTGATCGCTGATCAGGTGGTGGTCGGCAATACCGTTAAACCAGTAATATTCAGGGATCACGTTGTCGTCCCATACAAAAGTTCCCTTGATCGACATGTACTTGTGGTTCCCGTCAACATCGGGTGTATGATATGCGTGCCCTTCCTCGTCCAGCTCTCCTGTTGTAGACCAGTCCCAGTACATCTTTGTGCCGTTCACCTTTGCATAAACAGGAATATGACAGGTCTGGCAGGCCACCCTGATATTGTGATCATCCAGGATCTGGTCGTTATGGGGAGTCTCCGTATGGCATTGTTCACAGGTTGCCCTGTTCTTATTCTCTGATGAGAGGGCATACAACTTACCGGCCATCTGGTGTTTTTCGGTAACATGGCAGTCAACGCAACTCATATTTTCTCCCTCTGTGGTCATATGAACATCTACTTCGCGGGAGCAGTCCAGCAGGGCATTCTCCAGGTCGCCATGTTTGACGTTGTTCCCGCCGCCGCCCCAGAAATGGCATACACCGCAATTATCGCGACCGGGGCTTCCAACATGTGTTGAAACATAGTTCAGGTCAACACTGGGGTCAGGGTATCCCGCCCCGCCTTTTGCTTTCTTGTAAGAACCGGTTTTGTCGTGGCATACCAGGCAGTCGATATTGGTCGGCTCATTGAAATCGAAGGTCAGGTCGGCATAACCGTACCCGATATGGCAACGTGTACAGGTCCCTTCGCTGGCCGATACGCCGGTACAAAAGTTATTCAGTATGTTCCGTTTCCCGAGCGGAACTTCTCCCCGGCCTTCCAGTTCTTCGTTACGCTGCCACAACCAGTGGGATGTCTGCATGATCTCTTCATGCCTGTTCGTATGGCATGAAAGACATGCGGCTGTTACAGCATGGGCATCCTCGAATGGCTGGTTCAGGATGTCAAACTGTGTGTGATCAACCGAGGGGGTCATGTTCCTGTCTGCTTTTCTGACATAGTTCACTACTTTCACCCCGGGATCATTCAATGAATCGTTCAGCTGTATTACCGCAAGCAACAGCAGTGGCAGGAACAGGATGAACGCGATTAAAGAAATTTTCCTCATTTTTACGGGTTTAGTTGTTTTGGTAGATTTTACAGTTGTTACAAAATTAACAATGGGACAGATCGCTCAGACATTCCTGCAATGATACAGGTCTATCTAAATATTGATATAGATCAATGTTTTTGCTTAGCGCTGTTTGTACCAACGCTGATTTGTCATATCTTTGTCGAGGTTAAAATAATCAAGAAGCAAAATGGTTGCCGTTCGAACAAGCTGTACAGTAGCAGATGATCATTGCAAATGTTTTGATGCCCTCACGGAAGAGCAATTGGCTCTGCTTGAAAAAAAGCAGGTCACTGTTCAATACAACAAGGGGGAGATCATTGCCAAGCATGGGGCATTTGCATCCCATGTGGTTTTTCTGTGTGAGGGACTTGTTAAGGTCTACATGGAACATGGCAATCAAACCCTGATCCTGAAGATCATCAGCCCCGGAAACCTCGTCGGCCTGTCATCCCTGTCAGAGGGAGAGAATACCTTCCAGTATTCTGCTGCCGCTTACCAGAAATCGGTCGCCAAGCTGATCGACATTACCACCTTCAAACATCTTATCCGTGAAAACGGTCATTTCGCATCAAAGGTCATCAGCATACTGGGAGAAAACAGCAACCAGATCAACAACCGCTTCTTCTGCCTTACCAACCGTCAGTCGTACGGCCGGCTGGCCGATCTTTTGCTATGCCTGGCCGGGCGCGTATTCAAATCCGATAAGTTCGAACTCGACCTCACCCGCAAAGAACTTGCAGAGCTGGCCGGCATGTCAACGGAAAATGTGATCCGCATCCTTAAGAAGTTCCAGGATGACGGGCTGATCGAGCTCAAAGGCAAAAACATCGACCTGAAAGATATGGAGGCCCTGCAACGCATCTGTGACCTGGGTTAATACACCTTTTTTTCATCCTGCTTAAACCTTTACCGCAATTGAATGTTCTAATAGGCAATATGAATAGTACATACAGGATATCTTTTCAGCAAAAGTGGCTTAAATACCTGCTATTTGTAATTGCATTTTTTGCGCTTAACGGGATTATGGGTGCGAACGATACGCCACCCAAGGGCAAGATCAAAGGAACCGTTGTGGATGATATGCAAAACCAGCCCCTTGAATATGCTACGGTAGCATTGTATAAGGCAAACAATGATTCATTGCTGACAGGGACGGTTACTGATTTCCTTGGCCATTTCAAGATCGATATCCCGGAAAACGGAGATTATTATGTTGAAATTACATTCATCGGATATGAAAAACTAAGGTCTGAAGTGTTCAATGTCGCGCTTGATGAACATAATATCAATCTGGGAAACCTGGCCCTGAAACCATCATCAAGCATGCTCAGGGAAATAGAGATCGTAAGTAAGAGCGCTCCCGTGGAATACAAGATCGATAAAAAAGTGATAAACGTCGATAAACAGATCACGGCTGCAGGCGGAACAGCCATAAATGTGCTTGAAAACATCCCTTCGGTCCAGGTCGATGTTGAGGGGAACGTTTCTCTGCGGGGCAGCACGGGTTTTACTGTTCTGATCGACGGCAAGCCGACCATACTTGAGCCTTCCGACGTTTTGCGTCAGATCCCGGCAAGCTCCATTGAGAATATAGAGATCATTACCAACCCCTCGGTTAAATATGAACCGGACGGAGCAACCGGCATTATCAATGTCATAACCAAAAAGAACCACCTCGACGGACTCAGCGGTATCGTAAACGCAAATGCGGGCACACATGAACAATACGGCGGCGATTTTCAACTGAGTTACCGGACAAATAAATTCAATTTTATCCTGGGGGCCAATTATTATAAGCGTTCCCGGCCGGGAGAAGAAGCCAGTGAACGGAAAACCCTGGCAAACGACACGCTCTTCTTCGTGAATTCTTCAGGCGAAGCCGGAAGACAATATACCAGTTCATCCCTGAGGGCAGGTGTTGAATACAATCCTACAAAATATGATTATCTATCGGTGTCGGGCCGATTTGGAAACTGGGATATGGACCAGGAAGCCAGCCTTCGTTATGAAACCTTTAACCAGCCGGGCGGGAACTATTACAATTATTTCAGCGATGATATGACTACCAGGGGTGGGGGTTACTACAGCACAGATGCAGTTTACCAGCATACTTTTAAAACAAACGACGGAAATGGCAATGCCGGTATCGGAAATAAGGGCGTTTCGCCCAACGACAAGACAAGCACAGATATCCACAACATTAAACTGGAGGCCAGCTACCGCTACAGGAACAACGATGAAAGTACGGTAAATGAGCTGAGAACACTCTCGGATTCCATTACCAGTGGCAGAAAAAATGTTGAGAAAGGACCTTCCAGGAGATTGGGGGTTAAACTCGATTATGTACTGCCCCTTGGCCCCGACAGCAAGTTTGAAAGTGGTTTACAAACCCGTTTTAGCCGAGGTACCGATATCACGGAACTTTACGATCTTGACCCGCTGACCAACGATTATATCATCAACGAAGCCTATTCCAATAGTACAGATTTCAATCGTAACATCCTTGCAGCCTACGCACTGTATGCGGGAATGATTCACGATTTCGGTTACCAGATGGGACTCAGGGGTGAATATACTTATCGTGTTATTTCATCAACGGGTGTAGAGGATGCAATAATCGACAGGTGGGATTATTTCCCGACCGTGCACCTTTCCTACAACCTGCCCCTGGACCAACAGATCATGGCCAGCTATTCCCGCAGGATCGACAGGCCTCGGGGATGGTATCTCGAACCATTCCTTACCTGGCAGGATGAATTTAATGTAAGGCAGGGTAACCCGGCCCTTAAACCAGAGTATATCGATTCATACGACCTGTCGTATTTGAAAAATTTCGGGGACAATTTCCTTTCAGTTGAAGGATATTACAGGATAACGCACAATAAGATCGAACGGATCCGCTCCGTTTATGAAAAGGATGTCATGCTGACCACTTTCGAGAATGTGGGAGAAGATTATTCCCTGGGGTTTGAAGCCATGCTGAACGTCAGTATTTTTCGCTGGTGGGATATGAATCTGAGCGGAAATTATTATAACTACAGGATAGAAGGAACTCTGGAGGAGCAGGACTTTAACCGCACCTCCAACAACTGGAATTCCAGGTTCAACAACACCTTCACCATTACAAGAAACGTGATCTTTCAGCTGAACAGCCGTTACAACAGCGGTTCTGTATCGGCCCAGGGTAGCCGCAGCGGTTATTACACCGTTGATGCGGCAGCAAAAGTGAATTTCCTCCAGAAAAGGCTTAGCGTTAACCTTCAGCTGAGTGATATCCTCGGAACGTCCAAACGGGAATACACATCCGAAGGAGAAGGCTTTTACCAGTACAGCATTTATGAACCAAAGGCCCCGGTTTTTATTGCAACCCTCTCATACCGATTCAACAACTATAAGTCGGCAAACGGCAGGAATGTACAGGCTGCTGAAGGAGACGGGGAGTTCTGACAGGTACAGGCATAACTTTCTCACCCTGCTGAGCCCCCGGCCTATTCGCCAGTTGTCCCGGAAAGTTTAATTTTGCTGCACAGCAAAAATCCAATTGTATGTTGCTTCTCGATAAGCCCCTTGTTTCGCAATTCGTAATGAATAGTATCCGCCGGGGATTGTTCCCGGCATTTGATACCGGCTGCATCGTTCCGGAAGGTGAACTTGATCTGCTCGGCGAAGAGGATGCGATAGCCCGGCTTACAGGCAAAACCGGTGAACGCATACATACCATCTCCGAGAACTCTATTTCATGGATCGAAAGCCAGGATGGCAATGAAAGGCTGAAAGAGAAGATCAGGCTGTTCAAAGACAAATGCGCTTTCAGGGATCTGACAGCAGATCTTTATCCCGGTTTATTCTACAGAAAGGTCGGTGTTGATCAGCTTCGAAACCTGGATATTGCAGAAATACCCTTTCCACATATTCTTAAACCCAACGTCGGGTTCTTCAGCATGGGAGTTCATAAGCTTAACCATCGTGATAAATGGGAGCCGACATGCTTAAAAATACAGGCCGAAATCGATCACATCCGAAGCATTTATCCCAAAGCCGTACTTGATACAGCCGAATTTATCATTGAAGAAGTAATCCATGGTGAAGAATACGCTATTGATGCATATTACGGAGCGCAGGGAGAACCGGTGCTGGTCGGCGTCATGCATCATCTGTTCGGGGGTGAAAACGACGTAAGCGACAGGGTTTATCTCACCTCATCCGGCATCATTAACCGGCATAAGGAGATTTTTATGGATTTCCTGGAAAAGATCGGACAAAGGGCCGGTTTGAAAAACTTTTCATTGCATGCAGAGGTCCGAATCGATGAGCAGGGAAGGCTGGTCCCCATAGAAATCAACCCCCTTCGTTTCGGGGCATGGTGCACTTCAGCCGACCTGATGCATTATGCATTCGGAATAAATCCGTATCATCTGTACATTAATAATATTATACCTGACTGGGACCATATCAGGGAAAATACATCCGAAGATCTTTTCGGAATCATCATCCTGGATAATTCAACGGGAATACCCGGAAACAGGATAAGGTCATTCAATTACAAAAAAGCCGTGGGCATGTTCAGCAAAGTGCTGGAGCTTCGGCCGGTCGATTACAGAAAATATCCAATATTCGGTATACTTTTTATCCAGACCGGAGCGGATAAGTTGGATGAAATACAGCACATCTTGCAGGATGACCTAAAAAAACTCATAAAATTTTAAGCTTCTTATCTCCTGTATATCAGCGCCTAAGTAATCTTTTTGTTATTTTTGTTCATTTTTTTTGTCTTTTTGTTAAACATTTTGTTGTTTAATGTTGTTAGTTGTGTAGTTAAACAAAATCGCTAACTCTAAAACGACAAATCATGAAAACAACAAAAAGATTATCCATCAGCTTATTCGTACTTGCAATATTTACAAGTATGTCTTTTTTCAACACAGCTACCGCTAAAGATATGAAAGATAAGGCTCCTGAAATGAACGTGGTTGAAATTGCAATCGCGGACGAACGTTTCAGTATCCTGGTAGAAGCAGTTAGCAAAGCAGGACTTGTTGATGCGCTCAGCGCTGAAGGTCCCTATACTGTATTTGCTCCTACAAACGAAGCATTCGAAATGCTTTTCAAAGATCTTGGAATTAACGGTGTTGAAGATCTCACCGCAGAACAACTTACCCCCATCCTGCTGTACCACGTAGTGAGTGGTAAAATCATGGCTGCAGATGTAAAATCAGGAAAAGTGTCTACACTCAACAAAGATGCCTGGATGAACATTGAAGCCAGCAGCGAGGGTGTCACCATAGATAAGGGCTCTGACGTAGTTATAACCGATATTGTAGCTACCAACGGCGTAATCCATGTGATAGACAAGGTTCTTATCCCTGAAACAAAGACTGCAAAGTCTTCAAGTGGCTGCAACTAGTCAGCATATCAAAAGCCGGGGCATCGTGTTTTCATGATTGCCCCGGTATTTTCGAATCAAACAAACATAATCAACGGATCAAGCAAACAACAACAAACAGAATCATCAAAACAATTTTTAAACAAGTAATAAACACGTAAAACGATAAATCATGAAAACACAAAAATTTAATTTAAGGCTGAAGTCGATCGCATTGATCATGACAGCAGCAATTGTACTGGCAGCATGTGATAAGGACGAAACAGATGATATGACTCCAACACCAGTGCCACAGGAGAAAAACATAGTTGAAACCGCACAGTCACTTCCACAGTTCAGCATCCTCGTTGATGCCGTTGTGAAAGCCGGATTAGTAGATGCGCTCAGTGCCGATGGTCCTTTCACCGTCTTTGCACCGACCAACGATGCATTTAATGCACTTTTTAACCAGCTCGGAGTAAATGGCGTTGATGACCTCACTGCCGACCAGCTCACCCCGATCCTGCTTTATCATGTGGTCGGAGCCAAAGTAATGGCCGCTGATGTAGCAACCGGTTATGTATCAACATTGAATACCACTGCTCCTGGTGACAACAGCGTATTGCTTTTCGCCGAAGTAGGTAACGGTGTGAAACTTAACGGTACAACCAATGTAACTGCAACTGACGTAGAGGCCTCCAATGGAGTAATTCATGTCATTGACCAGGTATTGCTTCCTACTGATGTAGTGGATATTGCAATCAACAACAGTAATTTCAGTATACTGGTTGAGGCAGTGGTTAAGGCAGGTCTTGTAGACGCACTTAAAGCTGAAGGTCCGTTTACCGTTTTTGCCCCGACCAACGCAGCATTCGAAGCGTTGTTCACAACCCTGGGCGTAAGTGGAATTGCTGACCTCACTGCCGACCAGCTCACCCCCATCCTGCTTTATCATGTTGTAAGCGGAAATGTACGCGCTGCTGACGTAAGCTCAGGAATGGTACCCACGCTGAACCCGGATGCGCAGATAGACATCATGGTTTCGGATACAGGAGTGAAGCTTAATGGAACCTCAAACGTAATTGCAACCGATGTACAGGGCACCAATGGTGTGATCCATGTAATCGATGCAGTAATTCTCCCCTAAGTTTAGATTGATAAACCCGGCCCCATCTGCTCTGGCGGATGGGGCTTTTTTAATTAAAATGTTATGAAAACAGCAATAATCATACTTCTGGCATTCGTGGCAATCTTCCTCTTTGTACAGGCATATATTGCAAAGACCACTTCCGATACAGAACAGCAGGATTATGAAGTTATCGAGAGCAATGGAAACTTTGAGATCAGGTACTATCCATCTGCGGTCATGGCGAGTGTTTCAGTCGACGGGAACTACAGTAATTCCTCCGGTACGGGATTCCGCATACTGGCAGGCTATATATTCGGATCAAACAGTGAGGATATGAAGATCCCGATGACGGCACCTGTACATATGCAACAGGATTCATCAGGATACTTTATGAGCTTTGTTATGCCTTCGGGATACAACATGGACAACCTGCCCGTTCCCGATAATGGTCAGGTACGCTTGCATGAATCGAGTCCCGCCCATATGGCAAGTATCCGTTTTGGTGGTTTCGCCAGTGATGAAAAAATTGAAAAGCATAAGACAGAACTTCGGGAATACCTTGAATCCAATGACATTTCCTACACCGAGCCATTTATTTACCTGGGCTATAACCCTCCGTATCAAATGGCAAACAGACGAAACGAGGTGGTGGTTAAAATTAAATACTAAACCTTACTTCAGATCAAACGATGAAAAGGCACTCAAATGAGTGTCTTTTTTTGTGTATGGATTTCTTGTAATAAATGTATAGCTTTAGTAGCTTTATATCGGATTTAGCTGAATCTCTCATTATACATTGCTCTTTATTTATATTAAATTCAACAATTTAAGCCATTGCCTATGAGAAAAAAGATACTCCTCTCAATTGTACTTATCGGGCTACTGTTTACCGCTTCTATTGCACAGAACATCACTGTAACAGGTACTGTTACCGCTTCGGAGGACGGTTCTACCCTTCCGGGTGTTAGTGTAAGTATCAAGGGCACACAGCAGGGGACAACAACAGATATCAATGGTTTTTACAGCATAAAAACCAGTTCCGATGCCACGCTGGTATTTTCATTCATTGGAATGGAAACCAGGGAAGAAGCCGTAAATAACAGGATCCTCATCAATATCGTCATGGACCCGTCTGTGGAATCGCTTGAAGAAGTTGTGGTGATCGGTTATGGTACCGAAAGCCGTAAACTGCTTACCTCATCTGTTTCAGATTTCAAACCGGAAAAGATCGAGGAGATCCCGGTCGACAATATCGATGCAGTGCTTCAGGGAAAAGCATCCGGTGTTCAGGTGATACAAAACTCCGGTACTCCCGGCGGTGGCGTAAGCGTGAGGATCAGGGGAAACAATTCCATCAATGCGGGAAATGAACCCCTGTATGTAATTGACGGAATTCCCATGCTTACCGGCGATTTCGGACAGATCGGTTTCAGCGGACAAACCCTGAATGCCGTCAACGATATCAATCCCAGTGATATCGAAACGATAACGATACTGAAGGATGCGTCGGCTACCAGCATTTATGGTGCCAGGGCCTCGAACGGCGTGGTGCTGATCACTACGAAACGCGGGAAAAGACAAAAAACGGCAATTAAATTTTCTGCCTACGGTGGATTTCAAATGGCTGAAAAAAAGCTTGACATGCTGAATGCCAGCGAATGGATGATATACCGGAATGAGCTTAAAGTAAACGAAGGAGCCCCTCCGGTGTACAGCCAGGATGAGATCAATAACCCATCCGTTGATACCGACTGGCTGGACGAAGTTTTCCGGACGGGAGCCGTCATGAACTATGAACTTTCGGCGGCAGGAGGAAATGAAAAGACAACATTTTACATATCGGGGAACTACAGTCAGCAAAATGGTATCCTGATCGGCACGGATTATAAGCGATTAAGCGGAAGGCTCAATCTCGACCATAATATCAATGAAAAGTTCAAGATCGGGGCAAGCATTGGCCTCAGCAACAGCTGGAACAACAGGGTGGAAGGCGACCAGTCGCTCAACGGCCCCCTGCCGAATGCCATATCGCTTCCGGCCATTTACCCGGTGTACAATTCGGACGGAACATACAATGAAGACGGCCCTTACGCCAATCCTGTCGCCATAGCGAACGAAGCCACCAACCTGGCCCGGAATTTCCGCACCCTGGGTAACGTATACCTGCGCTACCGGATCATCAAGGGACTGTCGTTCGATTCAAAGTGGGGGATCGATTACCTGAACCTGAACGAACACAGCTATGATCCGGCCACGACAAGACAGGGCGCGAAATACAACGGACTGGGAATAGAGGGGCACTCCATCGCAACCAACTTCACGACCAACAACTTTTTTACCTATAATAAGCGCGTCAGGGATATTCACGAGATCGAAGCAACCCTGGGCTATTCCTATGAAAGATATGTCCGCCGGAGCTCGATCATCGAAGCAACCGACTTTCCTAACGAATACTTCCAGTATATCGCTTCGGCAGCCAATATACGTTCGGCCTCCGCTTCGCAGGTGGAAGACAGAACGAATTCCTTCTTCGGAAGGTTCAAGTATTTCCTGAAAGATAAATACCTGTTTACGGCCAGCGGCAGGTACGATGGCTCTTCGAGATTCGGATATAATAACAAATACGGTTTCTTTCCTGCTTTTTCAGCAGGATGGCGCATCTCCGAGGAACCATTTTTCTCCCCCGTGAGTTTTGTTGATGAACTCAAATTAAGGGTTAGTTACGGGTATACCGGAAACGACAGGATACCGCGCTTTTCAAGCCCCGCTTTATTCGGAGGGGGAGGGAACTATGGCGGATTTGCGGGCATATACCCCGTACAGATCCCGAATCCGGACATACGCTGGGAGTCGACCGCACAATTCGATGTCGGTTTCGACCTGGAAGTTGTTGACAGCCGCATCCGCCTGGTATTTGATTACTATTATGCACAAACAAAAGACCTGCTCTTATCCAGGCCGCTTTCAGCCACCACAGGATATACCGGTGTGATCGATAACATTGGCGAGATAGAAAACAAAGGGGTGGAGTTCGGGCTGAACACCGATAATATCATCACGCCAGACTTCAGCTGGAGCAGCACGCTGAACATTACGGCTAACCGGAACAAGGTGCTGAAGCTTTATGAAGGACAGCCCATCGATTTCATCGGAAGAGGAAATAACTACATAGGTGAAGGCGAGGCATTCGGTATTTTCTACGGGTATAATTCCCTCGGGGTTGACCCATCAACGGGAGATATCGTTTTTGAAGATGTGAACGGCGACGGGAAGATCACTTCTGACGACAGGAAAAAGATCGGCGACCCCAACCCGGATTTCTATGGCGGTTTTAACAATATTTTCACCTACAAACAGATATCGCTGAACATCTTCCTGCAATTCTCATACGGAAACGATATTTACAATGGTACGCGTGTGTACATTGAGTCCCTGAAAGGGGATGACAACCAGCTTACGACCATACTCGACCGCTGGCAGAATGTTGGGGACGAAACCGATATCCCCAGGGCCACCATGACCGATCCCAATAACAACAACAGGGCTTCTTCCCGGTATGTGGAGGATGGTTCCTACCTAAGGATAAAGGAAGTGGTGCTCAGTTATTCTTTAAGTGACAGGCTGGTGAAGAAAATGCATATGAGCAGTTTCAAGATCTTTGCCACAGCCTATAACCTGTTCACCTTCACCGATTATAGCGGTATGGACCCGGAAGTAAATTATGCCGGGAATGATAACCTGCGATTGGGGACTGACTTCTTTACCTATCCGCAGGCAAGGAAATTTATTTTCGGAATCACTTTAGGACTTTAAAAACAATACATATGAAACTGGACAAACTAATCATAACATGCTTTATACTGCTGGGAGTGACGGTCGTATCCTGTGAAAAGGTGCTGGAAGTAGATCCTGTTACGTATATTGAAGAAGGCAGCATCTCATCCAGGACCGATGCCGAAAGGCTGCTCGTAGGCTGCTATGACGGGCTACAGCAAACCGGGATATACGGCAGGCACATGGTGATCATCCCCGGCCTTATTGCCGATAACCTCAGCTGGGAGGGAACAACCCTGGAATACGGCCAGATCGACAATAACAGCATACTGGCCGATAATGCACTGGTTGAAACGATCTGGAATGCTCATTATGAAACCCTCAACAGGGTCAATTACCTGCTATCAAAGCTTCCTGACATCAGCGAGCTTTCAGATGCTGAGCGCGCCGACTTCAACGGACAACTCTATTTCCTTCGTGCCTTCTGCCACTTTAACCTGGTCAGGCTTTTTGGACCGGTACCGATCAAGACCGAACCTACCACAGACCTGAACAGCAATCTTAATCCTGCAAGGGATGGAGTGGATGCGGTATATGAACAGATCGTTGGGGACCTGCTGGCAGCAGAAGGGAATATACAGAACACGGATCCGGGCTTTGCCTCAAATGGTGCAGTAGATGCGCTGCTTGCGAAGGTATACCTGGAATTAGGCCAGTATACAGAAGCCGTAAACCATGCCACCAGCGTGATCAGCAATTACGGTTATTCACTTGAGCCCGCTTATGCAGATCTTTTTACCCAGCAGATCAGCAGCGAGGCCATATTTGTGATCCTTTTTGATGAACTTGATGGCAACAGGCTGGCAGAGTACTTTTATCCGACCAGCCTGAACGGCCGCTATGAAGTAGCCCCGGGTGACGAGCTGATAGAGGCTTTCGGTACCGATGATACCACACGTTTCAATGCCTCCATCGCAGGCGATGACCCTTATTGTAAAAAATATCCAAACCTGTCGACAATGGCCAACAATGTGTATGCCATCCGGCTTGCGGAGATATACCTGGTCAGGGCCGAGGCAGAAGCCAGAAAAAATGGTTCTGTCAGTGCCATACAGTTTGATATCAACAGGGTGCGTAATCGTGTTGGCCTTGGCGATACAGAAGCTGAATCCTATGACGATCTGCTGCTGGCTATACTGCATGAGCGCAGAGTTGAATTTGCGTTCGAGGGACAACGCTGGTTTGACCTGTTGCGGTACGATCTTGCTGAGGTATTGATTGAAAGCATCAGCAGCACAAATCAGTTGTTACTGCCCATTCCGCTATCGGAACTGCAGGCGAACACCAACCCGGGCATGTACCAGAATCCAGGCTATTGATAAAACAAAAACTGCTATGAAAAACACAATAAAAAGAATTTTACTGCTTCTTATGATGGGCAGCATTGTATTTGGTGGAAGCTGCAAGAAGGATGAAAAAGAAATTCCGGCCCCGAGCACGCTTGCTGATTTTACATATGTTTCCGATAACGATTTCCAGGCTCCCACACAGATAAGCTTTACCGATCAATCCATCCGGGCCGTTTCCTGGTCCTGGGACTTCGGGAACGGAGAAAGCTCAACGGAGCAAAACCCCACAGCGACCTATACGGAAGCGGGGATATACACGGTCAGCCTCACTGTTGAACCGGAGACCAACCTGCATTACAACCAGCTTGTAAAAGAAGTAAACTTCCTTGTTAAAGCACCCGGCACCACTGAACCCAAAACCCTGTATTACACCAGCAGGGCAACCGGGCTGGTCCATTATGTTATCCTGGATACACTTGCGCCGCTTGTTTTCGATTTCCCGACAGGGGGCCTTTACAAGCCTTATGGCATTGCACTTGACGGAAAGAATGAGAAAGTATATGTTACCGACACCGATGGTTTTATCTACCGTTACGACATGGATGGCGATAACCAGCAGGTGATCCTCGACGCGGCCCAGGTACCGGAAGTTGGTTCGCCCTACGGTATTATCGTGGTCGACGAAAAGATCTACTGGGCCAGGGAAGGGGCAATCTTCATGGCCGGCCTCGACGGATCCAACCCGGAAGCACTGGCAGAATTTTCCGGGGCGCCCGAATTTCCGCTTGGCCTGGCATACGACAGCATACAGCAAAAGATATACCTTGTGAACGATATGCTTGATTTCAGCGGCGGGGTATGGACGATCAATATCGACGGAACAGGGCTCACAGAGATCATCCCAAGCGTGGATGCAGGTGCCATCACGCTTGATCTTACCAATGGGAAATTATATTACATCGATTGGATAGGAGGCGTATTCAGTGCCGATCTCGACGGTAGCAATATTGCCAACATCAATTCATCCATGGACCAGAACTTTTCATGGGGTATAACAGTTGATCCGGAAGACGGATTCCTGTATATCGCCGATAAAGGCAACGACAAGATCATCCGTTCCGGACTCGATGGAAGTGCAGCTACAGACTGGCTTACCGAGGTTGATCCTTATGCCATGACTATTTTTTTCTCGGAATGATGAACTAGCGGGGATGACTAATATCAAGCGTATCCCCTGGCAATAAGATATCAAGTTCAAGGCCTCGTCCACCGATGAGGCCTTTGTCATTTGTACGGGCAGTTCCACGATATAATATCCGCACGACCTGGCTTTCGCCAAATACGCTCAGGATATTTCCATCAACAAGCAGGGCCGTCGACTCGTCGATACCAAAGCAATGGTCTCCGGGGTTTTCCAATGCCACACTGATCAGCCTGTTCATGCGCATCCGCCATACAAAGTGCTGGTCGACAATTGCCTTTTCGAGAAGCCCCAGCCCCTCCCTGATCTCCATGTTTTCAGCCTCTATGGTTTGGAAATCGCCTGTATATTCGGGATGCTTGAATTCGTTCCCCGTGATCATTTTCCTGCTCATGACAGCAGCGCCTGCACTCGTGCCGGCGATCACCGCCCCCTCATTATAAGCCGTCTTTATTGCTTCATGTATGCGGGTATTGAGAACGATATCCATAAACCTCGACTGGTCGCCGCCGGTGATATAGATCATGGAAGCATGCCGGATGCTGTCGATGCAGTCTTCCGGGCAAAGACCCGGATCGGGAATGTTCATCACCACCACATCCCGGACGCCCTGTTCGGTGAACTGCTTTTTCCCATACCAGCCGCTGGTATCGGGCTCACCGCTTGCCATGGGCAGGACGATAATGTAACCGGAAGTATCCGTTCCCGACAGGCGTATCATCTCCTGTACCATATTTGCCGGTCGCTTACCGCCACCGATGATGAAGAGCTTTCCCTCCGGGCCCCTGACGGCCTCCTTATTCGTTTCTTCACATGCTGAAATAATTAGCAGAACAAAGGCCAAAAGCACCCATCTGCTGACACTTTTTTGTTGCATAACTTATTTTGTTTTTACGATTCTGCCTGTGTACAAGTGTTCCCCTCCGGGCCTGAAGACAGAAACCAGATAAACACCCTCCCGCAGGTCGTCGATACGGATGCCGTTCCCGTCATGGTATTCTGCTGATTTCAGCAGGCGTCCCGACAGCTCATGTATCTTCAGCACAGCCCGTGCCTCATCCATTCCGTCAACATATAGCCTATCTGCAGCAGGATTGGGGAAAAAGCGTAATCCGGGAACTTCTTTCTCATGAATTCCGAAAACGTTCTGCAATGTGAGCGGCGTTGTATGGTCAAGCAGCCGGAGTGTAAATTTTTCAAATCCTGCTATATTGCGTGGCAGCCCTGAAGATGATGCAACCATATTGGCAAAACCACCCGCTGATCCCTTATTTTCAAGAAAGATCACAGGGCAGTCGCCCGACACCTCAATAAGGATATCGTCCCCCGAGCGTGTTACCTCCGCAAAGGTATTCCCATGCATCCACATCCCGTAAGCAAGATCATGCATCGCCATCGCGTAAGGCACGGCTGTAACAGTATTTTCTTCATCAACATCAGAGGAGAAAACATATGGCATCACTATAGTATTCTGCAACAGGCATAACCCCTCTTTAAGATCCAGCTCACCATCGTAAGAGGCATAATCCTGCGCATAGTTCACAACAGAAATTTTCCCTGCATGCCGGCTGTCACCACCCATGAAAGCACAGGATCTGGATCCGCTTATGACCTGTTCCCATAAATATTGCCCATTGCTTCCGAACTCCAGAAAATCCTTCAGAACCTGCAACTCATTTCCAACAAAAAGAAAGAGGGAAGATTGCTGCAGTTTTTCAAGCCATTGCGGATCGTTATACGTATCGGGTGTGGTCGATAAAATGTCGCTGCTTACTCCTTCTTGCTGCAGGGCCGTTTGTACAGCCTGCGCGAGCGACTGCTCATATCCCGTTATGATGACGATAGCACTGGATGTATAGGCGGCCAGTGCCTGGAAAAAGGCCATGTTGTCATCAATGCCGTTTGTTGCACTCAGGAACACATGGCCGGCAAAATCCTCTCCACTGAACGCAGGTTCGGTATAATCGGAAAAGCCGTTGATCGCCATGGTATTCAAATCGACCGTACATGCATCGATCAGCTGGCTAACTTCAATGTCGGAAGCCAGTAGCCTGGTTTCGCTTATGCTGAAGGTATTATTGCTTCCGGCATAGTACAGGTTCACCGCTCCCGTTCCATGGGCGGTTCCCACCCTGTTTGTATCGATGCAAAAGGCCGTTTTATCGTCAACGCCAATGCCGATGAGCTGGTCTCCTTCAGACAGATCCCGATTCCCGAGGAATCCGATGATCCTTCCCAGGCGGCCCCTTTCGGCAAAATGGGAGTCGAAAACAGCACCCGAAAAGCCCGGTATGAAATCATTTTCCAGTGTCATGTAGAAGTTAAACGGGTCTTCCAGGGCTTCTTCAGAATACACGGTGCCGTTTTCTGCCGTGAACACCACTTCCGATAAGATATGAAGGCCGGCCGAGGTTCCGGACAGGACCCCTCCATTATTGAACACATATTCAACGGCATCTTCAAGCAGGGTTCCCTTATAAGTATCGTAATAGTTCCACTGGTCGCCGCCCTTGAAGAATATGGCATCATAGCCAATGATGCTGTCGTATGTCGCCTGATCATCTGCCAGCTGGGTGGTATTGATAATGAAATTCCTTGCCCTGACGGCTCCCAGCGACTCGAAATAATCCGGTATCCACGTTGTCGGGTTGCTGTCGAAAGTAATGATGGCCACTTTTTTATTCTGCGACTTTTCAACGACCCAGCCATATGGTGCATCGCTCCATCCACCGGCCTGTTCGCTGCCCCCGCCTGCGATCATGATAAAGCCCGGCTGCTGTTGCGCCAGCGCTGCCGGGGCAAGCAATAAAAGCAGGCAGGCACCCCAAAAAATATGCTTAATCATGCTCATAGGCACCTTTTTTCAATAGTTTGCCATTTTTCACCATTACCCGGCCGTTTGCCAGCAGGTGAACCATATGCAGTTTTTCATCCAGTACAAGCAGGTCGGCGTCATTGCCTTCGGCGATCCTGCCTTTGCCGGGAAGTTTCAGGATATCAGCCACATTTGATGTTGCAAGGCTTATGACGGTTTCTTTTGAGAGTTTTTCAACAAGAATGGCATCCCTCAGTTCTGAAAATACCGAAAAGGGGTAACCCATTTCCAGCTTCACAAGTTTTCCATCCTCATCGAAACCGGGCAGGGAGCCGCAGGCATCCGAG
>JAZBOU010000039.1:0-13713 GCA_036351275.1 Bacteroidales bacterium | reverse complement strand
GGAAAGTATATGCTGGTAGATTTTTGGGCTGCCTGGTGTGGCCCCTGCAGGAGGGAAAATCCAAATGTTGTAGCCTGTTACAAAGACTTTCATGATAAAGGATTTGATGTACTGGGTGTAAGTTTCGACGATGACAGGGAGAAGTGGATCGAGGCTATCCGGTCTGATGGTTTGCTGTGGCACCAGGTATCGGATCTGTCAGGCTGGAACAATGCGGCCGGAAAACTGTATGGTATCCGCGCAATTCCTGCTAATATCCTGCTTGATCCGAACGGAATGATTATAGCAAAAGATCTCAGGGGGGAAGATTTGAGAGCGAAGCTGGAAGAGATCTTCGCAGAAGAATAGAATTGAATATTCAATATACAATATACAATATGCAATATACAGCATAAAGTATTGATTATTATTTAATTATGCTCTTTTGTATGTAGAATATTGAATACTGCCTATTGTAAATTTACAGTTTTTCTTTCCAGAGCGTGTTAAATGATTTTTTTGCCAGGGAAGGCAGGTTACGTCTTGGTCCCCAGTTGTTTCCTATGGTCTTTTTGAATGTATAATTCCTGACACCAAAACCACCCATATCCATATACGTGCGTTTGAGCATCATTTTTTTCATTGCTTTCATGCCCCATTTTTCATTGCCTGTTGCATGGCCTTCTTTAACAGAATCATTGCGATTCAATAACAATAAGTTGTGTAATGGGATCTTTACCGGGCAAACCTCCGTACATGCCCCGCAAAGTGTTGAGGCATAACTCAGGTGTTTATATGAACCCATCCCTTTCATGAACGGACTGATCACGGATCCTATAGGGCCTGTATAGGTAGTATTATAAGTATGTCCGCCAATATTCCGGTAAACGGGGCAGGCGTTGAGGCATGCTCCGCAGCGTATACATGAAAGTGCAATTCGCTGACGTTCCTTTTTGAGGATTTCGGTTCTTTTATTGTTAAGCAAAATAACATACATCTCGTCAGGTCCGTCTATTTCACTCCCTTTTTTGGGGCCGCTGATAATCGAATTATAAACAGTAACATTCTGACCTGTTCCATAGGCGCTGAGCAGGGGCCAGAACAGGTCCAGGTCGCTGATTGAAGGAATCAGTTTTTCTATACCCGCCACTACAATGTGTACCCTGGGAAAAGACATGCTAAGCAAACCATTTCCTTCGTTTTCAGTCAGGGCTATCGATCCTGTGTCAGCAATGAGGAAATTACCTCCCGTAATACCAATATCAGCTGAAACAAAATCACCTCTAAGTTTTTCCCTTACAAAAGCCGTGATTTCTTCAGGACTACTATTCTTATCAAGGTCAAAAAGGTTATAGAACAACTCGGCTATATCCTCTTTCGATTTATGCATGACAGGAGTAACTATGTGGTAGGGTTTTTCTCCTGCCAGCTGAACGATATATTCCCCCAGGTCAGTTTCGATGCAGTTTATGTCGTTTGCCTCAAAAGAATCGTTTATTTCGATCTCCTCGGTAGTCATCGATTTTGACTTAACTACCTTTCCTGCCTTGTGCGCTGTTGCAATTTTAAGGATTTCCTTTACGGCTTCTGCAGCATCCTGGGCCCAGATAACTTTTCCGCCCTTACGGGAAAATTTCGATTCGAATTCAATCAGATATTTTTCAAGGTTATTTATGACCTTGTATTTCAGGTGGGCAGCCCTGTTTTTGGCAAGTTCAATATCATGGAACTGTTCCTTTCCCTTTAATACTGATTCGTTATACCTGGAAATATTGTATTTGATCGTTTTCCTGTGGTCAGCATTAAAAGCTTTCCTGCCTGCTTCAATCATAAAGTTTTTCCTGGCCTCTCCCATCTGTATTTACTTCAAAACCTTGGATATTTTTTCTACTCTTCGTTGATGTCTGCCGCCTTCAAACTCAGTATGGATGAATTCAAGTGCTATTTCCATGGCCAGCTCTTTATCTATAAATCTGCCCGGTAAGGATATAATATTGGCATTATTATGTTCTCTCGCCAGGTGTGCCTGTTCAATACTCCAGCATAATGCAGCCCTAACATTGCTGTACTTATTTGCTGTCATCTGGGCACCATTTCCGCTTCCACATAAAATAATACCCAATAAATATTCCCCGTCATTTATACTTTTCGCCAGTGGATGAATGAAATCGGGATAATCCACGCTTTCCTCTGAAAATGTTCCCATATCCTTGATCAGATAACCAAGTTTACCGAGTTTCAGTCGCAAAAACTCTTTCATTTCATATCCCCCATGATCACAGGCGATGGGTATTATTTGTTGTTTATCAAACATCAATATTAATTTAAAACAAAGTTAGCGATTTTATTTGCCGCAAATTTTAGTTTCGTTCATTAATTATATAGGCGCTCTACACTTATTAACATTGGTGTGTTAATAAGGACAATACAATGTTATTTTCTTTTGAATAGAATTCTGAATTTTAAAGATTTTCATTAAGAAATAATAAATTCGCAATAGTTTCAACTATTTCTTAGCATAATTTCATCGGGTAGTTAACATGTAAATGATATAAAAACGGTATAAAATATTAACAGGTATATCTCACCCGTCATTGTCAATAACTTCTTAAAGTATTAAAATAAAGAAGTTTATGAAACTAAAAATGTATGATATTTGTTAATAATAATGAATAAGTCATATTACCAAATAAAATGATTGAAAGTTTTTAATACAATTAACAGGATATATACATTATAACAATTTTTTTAAAAATGATATATATTATATATCAATGTTGATAAACTGAGCAGATATGGATTACAGGGAAGAGATTTTAAAGTTAAAGAAAGAAAAGAATGCCGTGATATTGGCTCATTACTACCAGGTACCGGAAATACAGGATATTGCTGACTATGTAGGCGACAGCCTTGGATTATCCCAGCAAGCGGCTAATGCAAATGCTGAATTGATTGTATTTGCAGGTGTGCATTTCATGGCTGAAACAGCCAAAATATTGAGTCCTGATTCAAAAGTGGTATTGCCTGACCTGGAAGCCGGATGCTCTCTTGCTGATTCTTGTCCACCGGATGATTTCGCCAGATTCAAAAGAGAATATCCGGATCATATTGTCATTTCATACATTAATTGCAGTGCGGCGATAAAAACCATGTCAGATGTGATCTGCACTTCGGGCAATGCTAAAGAGATCGTGAATTCTTTTCCTGAAGATCAGAAGATCATATTTGCTCCGGATAAAAACCTTGGTGGTTATATTAACAGTATTTCAGGAAGGGATATGGTTTTATGGGACGGAACCTGTGAAGTGCATGACGTGTTGAACACAGAGGCTATTATCAAGCTCAAGGCCGAACATCCGGATGCAAAACTTGTTGCACATCCTGAATGCAAGGGACAGGTACTGGAACTGGCTGATTTTATTGGATCTACGACTGCCATGCTTAACTTTACGGGTAATGACGATTCACAAAAGTATATCGTGGCAACAGAAACCGGTATATTGCACCAGATGAAGAAGAACTCACCCGGGAAAGAGTTTATTATCGTCCCGACGGATGAAACATGTGCGTGCAATGACTGTCCTTATATGAAGCTAAATACCATGGAAAAACTTTACAGATGCATGCTGTACGAACAACCTGAAATAATCCTCGATGCTGATACTATTGAAAGGGCAAAGAAACCCATTAACAGGATGCTTGATATTTCCCGTAAACTCAATCTTATCAAATAAATGAAGGTCCGCGTTCAAATATTCTTTATTCTTTTTGCGCTGATCACCGGATATTCCTATGGCCAGGAAGATTTACCCGACGGTTTCACGATATTTTACCATGCCAATGGACAAAAAAGCAGTGAAGGAGTTATTCAGGATGGTAAACCCGAAGGATACTGGAAAACCTACAACGAGGAAGGCACATTGATTTCGGAAGGCAACAGGAAAGAACACTTGCTCGACAGCACCTGGAAATTTTATGATGATAATGGTGTTCTGAAAATGGAGATCAATTACAGGGAAGGCAAAAAAAATGGAATCAGGACAACATACAGGGAAAAGGAGATAATCGAAGAAAATTTCGTTGATGACCTGAAACAGGGGATCACAAGCTATTATTATGCGGATGGACAATTAAAAAAAACCATTAATTATATCGATGGTCTTGAAGAAGGAATAGCAAAAGAATATGCAGAAGATGGCCGTATCATTCAATTAATAACGTATAAAAAAGGCTTCATTTCGAATCGTGAACGTATTAACCGCTACGATAGCGAGGGCAAAAAGCACGGAAACTGGAAATATTTCTATGACAATGGCGTATTGAAGCTCGAATGCATATACAAACATGGCCTGATGAATGGGTATTATAAAGAATATGATGAAGAAGGGAATTTACTGGCTGCTTATAAATATGTCGATGGTGAAAAACAGGAATTTGTTGCCGAGCTGGCAAAACTTGAAGTTAAAAAAGAGTATTACCCTGACGGAAAAGTAAAGATCAAGGCAACATATAACGAAGAAAACAAGCCGGAAGGGGTATGGCGTGAATACAATGAGGAAGGTGAAGTTGAAAAGTCATTTATCTACAAGAATGGAATTGTTATTGGAGAAGGCATCATAACTGAAGAAGGTGAAAAAGTAGGGGAATGGAGAGAATATTTCGACAATGGAATTCTGAAAGGAGAAGGGTATTATGATAAGGATATGCGGGTAGGGCCATGGACATATTATCATCCAAACGGGGAAATAGAACAAAAAGGTGTTTACGATAGCCTGGGCCGTCCTGAGGGTGAGTGGAACTGGTATTATTCCTCAGGTATTTTACAGCGTAAAGAACATTTTAAGGAAGGCCTTTCCGACGGTCTTTTAACAGAATACGACCGCCTGGGTAAAGTAATATTGCAGGGAAGTTACTGGAGAGGATTAGAAGATGGAAGCTGGATATACGAAGTTGGCGATCACAGGGAGGAAGGTGAATATATCGAAGGGATGCGTGATGGGCAATGGAGGTCCTATTATGCCAGCGGAAACATTAAGTTTGAAGGAAAATTCATTGAAGATAATCCTCACGGCGAACACATATGGTACTGGGATAATGGTAAGATAAAGGACAGGGGAAACTATATCATGGGGAGAAAACATGGTGATTGGATCACTTACAATTACGATGGCTCTCCTTTCCTGGTCATTACCTATGAAAATGGGATAGAAAAGAAATATGACGGGGTAAAGATCAATCCTGAAAATATTGTCGAAGAGGAATAATTATTACATTTGCCATCCTAAACTAAAACCAAAACATATGCTAAGAAACATTTTAATGATCCTAGTGGCTGCAGCAATTGTGTGGTCATGCGGAAACCAGCAAACTGCAAAACAGGAAGAGAAAACTGTTGATGAGGAGGTCGTTGTTGAAGAAACACCAATGACACTCACACTTGCAGAATTTAAAGATCAAGCTGAAAATATTGTAGGACAAGAAGTTATCCTTGAAGGCACAGTTATTCATGTTTGCAAACATGGCGGCCAAAAGATGTTCATCACTGCTGATGATCCGGATGTAAGGATAAAGATCACTACCGGTGAGGATATGGCCGCATTTGTTCCTGAACTTGAAGGTTCGAATGTGAAAGTAGTTGGTGTGGTTGAAGAAATTGAAGCAGAAGTAGTAGGAGAAGGTAAAAATGCTGAAGAAGGTGAACATGAAGAAGATGCCGATCATGATAATTACTACCACAAACCACAGTATTCTTTGAAGTGCATCAAGTATAAAGTTTTAGATGCCGAAAAAGCGGAAGAAAAACCTGCTGCTGAATAAAAACAGCTAATACTATAAGCACCTGTCATTTCTGACCGAAAGGAGAAATCTGTTTCATAATACAGGTTTCTCCTTTTCAAAATTAATGTACGCATATGGCAAAACTCAAATGGAGAAAATGGTTCAGGGTGATCCACAGGGATTTTGGTTACCTGTTTTTCGGCGTAACCCTTGTCTATGCGATCTCAGGTATTGCCATTAACCACCTCGATGACTGGAACCCCAACTATGTGATCACTGCTGAGGAGATCAATACTAGCCTCGACAGAAATTCAGATAAAAACGCTATTCTCGTTATGCTTGAGGAGCATGGTGAACAAAAAAACTACAAAAACCATTATTATCCCAGCGATAACGGCTTAAAGATCTTTCTCAAAGACGGCGTGGTATATGTAAACCTGAATACAGGACAGGGACTGATCGAAAAAAGCAGGCGAAGGCCGATGTTCAGGGAAATGAACTACCTGCATTACAACCCGGTAAAATACTGGACCTGGTTTTCAGATCTGTATGCGGGTGCTTTGATAGCACTGGCCATTACCGGCCTTTTCCTGGTAAGGGGAAAGAAGGGTATTACCGGCAGGGGAGCCTGGCTGACCATACTGGGAATACTTATCCCGCTAATATATTTGTTCATTTATTTTTATTAGGATGGAAGAACTGATCTTTTTCATAGTCTTTACCGTTTGGTATGCCGGGGCATTAATTGTGTCTGAACGCATTGGTAAGAAAAGCCGCCTCGGCGAAGAATGGACGTTCTTCATCAGTTTTATGCTTACACCAATTATTGGAGCCATCCTGGCGTTTTCTACAAAATCTAAGTAAGGGGTCGCGGTTCGGGGGACGAGGTACGAGGACTATTCATTGTCCATTCTGCATGTACAATTCTAAATGTTCCATTTTTATTTGTGTCTTAGCTAAAGGTTTATAGCTGTATTGTATTTTTTTGCTTTTCGTATTGAATTCGAATCGTATTTGAAAATTAGAAAACGTAGCTATTAAAGTTCATGCTTTGATATCTAATACTAATTTCATTCACTTTTGGTTTGCCTGGATGAATTATAAGCGTTCAGTACAGTAATAAAAAGAAAGTTGCTTGCCAACATTCATAGTAATAAATTAAATCAGGTGATAGATTTTGTATCAGAATGAGATCCGGTAGCCGGTTACCATCCCCTTACCGCGTTCCACAAACCTCGTACCTCAGAGAAGTTCAAAATCCATCTGCTTGCGGCTCAGATCGATTTTCTTCACGCGTATCCTGACCGGATCACCAAGCTTGTATTGCTGACCGTAACGTGAACCGATCACCTGATAATTATCTTCATCCAGGTAATAAAAATCGTCTTGCAGGTCCTGTAACCTTACCATGCCCTCACATTTGTTTCCGACGATCTCGACATAGATCCCCCACTTGCTTACACCTGAGATCAACCCGTCAAATTCCTGTCCCACTTTGTCAAGAAGAAATTCCGCCTGTTTATACTTAACCGAATCCCTTTCCGCCTCAATAGCATTGCGCTCCATTAAAGAACAATGCACACATTTGTCTTCGTACACTTCTTTGCTTACAGAGGATCCTCCCTCCAGGTAATGTTCAAGTAAGCGGTGAACCATGAGGTCGGGATAACGCCGGATAGGAGATGTGAAGTGTGTATAGTACTTGAATGCCAGCCCATAATGCCCTATATTGTCTGTCGAATATTCGGCTTTTGCCATGGTGCGTATGGCAATGGTCTCGATCATATTCTCCTCGCCCTTGCCGGCAATTTGTTTGAAGAGATTATTAAATGACCTGGCAAGGCTTTCCTGGGAATTGATCTTCAGCGAATAGCCAAGCTTACCAAGGAATTCGATAAAAGTATTCAACTTTTCAGGCGATGGCATATCGTGGATCCTGTATATGAAGGTTTTTGGCTTTTCTTTTGCCTGTTTCTTGCCGATCAGTTCGGCCACCTTTCTGTTTGCCAGCAGCATAAAATCCTCGATCAGCCTGTTGGAATCCTTTTGCTCTTTTATGTAAACACTGAGAGGTGTGCCATCCTCATCGAGTTTGAATTTGACTTCCTGTGTGGAAAAATTGATCGATCCGTTTTTGAAACGATCATCACGAAGTTTTGAAGCAATGCGGTGCAGTACACCGATCTCCTCTGCAAACTCCCCCTTGCCCTTTTCAATGATCTTCTGCACCTCCTCATAATTGAAACGCCTGTCGGAATTGATCACCGTGCGCCCAAACCATTGCTTGTGCACGTCGCCGCTCTCATCCATTTCAAAAACTGCCGAAAAACAAAGCTTATCCTCATTGGCCTTGAGTGAACAAACATAATTCGAAAGCTTTTCCGGCAACATGGGGATCACCCTGTCGACCAGGTAAACCGATGTGGCTCTTTTGTATCCTTCTTCATCCAGCTTTGAACCGGGTTTGACATAATAACTTACATCGGCGATGTGCACCCCGATTTCCCAGTTCCCCGATTTCAGCTTCTTCAGCGACAGCGCATCATCAAAATCCTTTGCATCTTCCGGATCGATGGTAATGGTCCATATATCGCGAAAATCCCTGCGCTTTTTATATTCTTCAGAAGGGATCTTCCAGGGAATATTCTCTGCTTCTTTTTCGACATTTCCGGGAAAGCCAAGGGGAAAATCATGCTCGGCCAGGATCGATTGCATTTCAACATTATGTTCTCCCGGGTTGCCCAGCACATCTGTGATCTCTCCAAACGGGTTTTTGGAATGCTCGGGCCAATCCGTAATGCGGGCGACTGCCTTTTGACCGTTGCGAGCCCCCTTCAGGCTGTCGAGGGGAATGAAGATATCCACAGGCATATTGCGGCTGTCGGGGACGAGAAAAGCAAATTTCTTTGATACTTCAACGATACCCACGAATTGTTCCCTGGCACGTTTTTCAATTTCAACGATCTGGCCTTCGGGCTTTTTGTCTTTCCTTTTCGGGAAAAGCCTCACCCTGACCACATCACCGTGCAGGGCATGGTAGGTATTGTTGGGAGCAATAAAAATATCGTCAGTATCATCCTCGGGGATCACATATGCCTTTCCGGTGTTTTTCATATCTACAACACCGGTAATCGTATTTGAAAAATCATGTTGTTCCCGGGCCCAGGCAGCATTCAATCTGAATTTTCCCGGCCGCACCTCTTCAATCACTTCTTCGTGAAGCAACTCGGCAAGAATGGTATTGACAAGATCTCTTCCGGCCTTGTCTTTTATGGTTAGTTTGGACGAAACCTGTTTATAATTGAGCAGCCTTACCGGATCAGCAGTAAAAATGCTTATTATATTGTTTCTGAGCAGGTTTTTTGCTCCCCCTCCATGTATTTTCTTTCTTTTCTTCGCCATATGGATTATTATTTTTTTATTCCGGGAATTGCCCGGATCAGCTTTCTTGTGTATTCTTTTTCCGGATTGGCATAAACCTGGTCGGCATCGCCAATTTCAACGATCTTCCCGTTTTCCATCACAGCCATCCTGTCCGACATGTATTTTACGACTGAGAGGTCATGTGAAATGAAGATATAGGTTAAATTCCTTTCCTTCTTCAGCCTGTTCAGTAAATTAAGCACCTGGGCCTGTACCGAAACATCGAGAGCCGATACCGATTCATCACACACAATAAATTCAGGGTCAACGGCAAGCGCCCTTGCAATACAGGCCCGCTGTCGCTGGCCCCCCGAAAGCTCATGCGGGTAACGGTAAGCATAACTTTCATCCAGCCCCACCTGTTCAAGGAGATCCGCGACCAGGGCTTTTCGTTCTTCCTTGCTTTTGATCAGCCCGTGCACGATTAGAGGCTCTTCAATGGCTGAACCTATGGTTAGACGGGGATTCAGTGAAGAATATGGGTCCTGGAATACGATCTGTATGTTTTTCCGGACATGTCGCAGCTTTGCCCCCTTTATGGTGCTGATATTTTTTTTCTTGAATAAAATCTGTCCGGAACGCTGTTCAACAAGCCTTAAAATAGTCCTTCCCAGGGTGGTTTTCCCGCAGCCGGATTCACCTACAAGCCCAAGTGTTTCACCCGGAAACACGTCCAGGCTGACATCATCAACAGCCTTTACATGCCCGGATGGCTTTCCGAATATATTCTTTTTCAGGGGAAACCATGTCGATAACTTTTCAACACTCAGAATAGGTTGCCCGGCGTAAAATTCTTGTTGTCGGGCAGATCTTTCCTTGCTATGATTTTTTATAACAGGATCAGATAGCATTCCCGCAGCTTCCTGTTCGGAATCCATGAAATCATGAACCGTCAGCAGCTTTGGCGGCCGCTTGTCGAGCGGGGGCCGGCATGCCAGCAAACCTTTGGTATATGCGTGCTGGGGATGATCAAATACCCCGGACGTGGAACCCGCTTCAACGATCTTTCCTTTGTACATCACCACGATCTTTTCAGCAATATCACTAACTACCCCCAGGTCATGCGTTATGAACATGATACTCATGCCATGGGCCTGCTGCAGGTCGAGCAGTAAGCGTAAAATGTCTTTTTGCACCGTAACATCAAGTGCAGTGGTAGGCTCATCTGCGATCAGCAGTTTGGGCCGGCACGAAATAGCCATGGCGATCATGACCCGCTGCTTTTGTCCGCCCGACAACTGGTGTGGATATGACCGGAGTATTTCTTTAGGCCTGGGCAGCCTCACCTCCCCGAACAGCTCCAGGGTCAGATCCCTGGCAGCTTTCTTTGATATTTTGCGGTGTTGCCGGATGGTTTCCGCTACCTGGCTGCCACATGTAAAAACAGGGTTTAACGAGCTCATGGGCTCCTGGAAGATCATCCCGATCTCATTTCCCCTGATATTACGCATGTCACGTTCTGGAAGGCTGATCAGGTTCCCGTGATGCTCAAATGAAATGACTCCTGAGCTGATCCTTCCTGGTGGAGAAGGGATGAGCCCCATAATGGATAATGCCGTAACTGATTTTCCGGATCCCGATTCTCCGACAATACCCACTGTTGATCCCGCCATAAGGTCAAAGCTGATACCGTCGACGGCCCTGACAATACCCTGCTCGGTCCGGAATTCTACCGAAAGGTTCTCTATGCTGATCAGGGAAGATTGGGTCATAATTGGTGATTAATATTCAAAATTAGTCTTTTTAGAAGGAACAAATCCGCGAAAAGGGTATTAATTATAAAGAGCGCTATTATGAGCCTGGTAACCGATTTTCTGTCGCTTATCTTTCCTGATCCTTGTAAGGTATGCGGAAATAGCCTGTTCAGGGGGGAGCGTGTCATCTGCCTGAAGTGCATGCATCACCTGCCCAGGGCCAGATTTTCCGAAGATCCACGAAATCCTGCAGCACAGGTATTTTGGGGAAGGGTGCCGGCCAGGGTTGTAATTACTGCATTTCTCTATAACAAAGGTAATGCGGTACAGAAACTGGTACATCAATTCAAATACAGGGGGGTGAAAGAGATCGGATTATTCCTTGGGGAAGAGCTGGGCAAAGAATTCCTGAAAAATCAATACACAAAAGACATCGACCTGATCATTCCTGTGCCCCTTCACCGAAAGAAACAGAAAAAAAGGGGGTTTAACCAGAGTGAGATCATCGGTAAAGGGGTCTCTGCTGTCATCCATGCCGAACTGAACACATCTATTTTGCTGCGCAGGTCTTTTTCAGCTACACAAACCCGCAAATCGAAATACCAGCGCTGGGAAAATGTTGAACATATTTTCTATCTCAGGGATCCCGGTATGATTAAAAACAGGCACATCCTTTTGATCGATGATGTGATCACAACAGGTGCCACCATGGAAGCCTGTGCGCAGGCCCTGCTAAAGGTTGAGGGAGTCAGGTTGAGTTTGGGAGCAGTTGCTTTTACAAGGATATGAGTTTGGAGTTGATATTTACCATACCGACATGAATAATAAAGAAATTTATATTTTATTGAAAACCAGAACGAAAAAATTTGTTTTGGGTATTTATAGGTTGAATCAGTGAGACTTGGTTTTCAGGAGCAAATGCGAACTGAAAAATTAAAGTCGAACCGATCCCGAGCTTATATTCTCAGCCCCTGGGGCGATAAAATGAATAAAACCTCATTGATACCCCATTGCTCTGCGGCGGGGTAGTTCAATGAATTGCAGTTGCAATTAGTTGAATTAGATTAACTTATCTTTGAAAAAGGAGTTATTGTCAATATTTATTTCAATAAGCAAAAGCCTGAAAAGAAAACAACTTCCAACACCCAATTCCCCCCACTACTAACAACATATTGTTAATTTAACGATCAATTTCGCAATAGGCTACTGTAATATTTCTTTATCTTTAGCCCCATTATGAACTAAAAAGCATTGGCAATATGAAAAAAACATTACTCTTTGGAATCTTATCATTCATTATTGGTTTTTCCGTAATGGCACAGCAAATACCAAACGGAGATCTTGAGAACTGGACTGAAAATGTCCTGCTGGGATTTGAGGATCCCGACGACTGGCAGACCCCCAATCAATATACCGCCCTGTTGAGTATTTTTACCACAACAAAAGTCAGTGATGCTGCCGAAGGAAGCTACGCAGCCAAATTGGAAGCAAAAGATGTTGGGGGCTTTATAACCCCCGGGGTGATTACACTTGGTGACTTTACGGTTGATTTTATAAATAACACGGCGTATCTCACCGGAGGCATTCCTTTTACAGATAGGCCAATGGCTCTTACCGGAAGCTGGAAGAACTATCCTGTTGCCGGCGATTTCACCATGATTATCGCATATTTTACAAAATATTCTGCCGATAAAGGCCAGACAGATACGATCGGGATTGGCCAGATGATAGGTACAGAAACCGTTGACAGCTGGACGGAATTCAGTATACCAATTGAATTTATAGGAACAGAAGATCCGGATACAATGAACCTGCATGTGGTATCATCGAATATGCAAAACCTGCAATTGGGCTCAGTAATATACGTTGATGATCTTGCTTTTGAATACGAGGCAAGCGTTAATGAGATCAACAATAAAATCGAGTCCAGCGTATACCCCAACCCTGCATCAGAAAACATTACATTCTCACTTGTAGAGAACGTAAATGCCGAACTGAGTATCTTCAATAATGAAGGGCAGCTTGTTTACTCGGCCTCGGTAAATGGAAATACGCACAAAATTGATGTTAGCCTGTTTTCTGCTGGAACTTACATCTACAGCTTTGTTGAGAACAACCAGCGGGTAAGCTCAGGACAGTTCATGATCAGCAAATAACAATCAAACTTAAATCTTATGATACTTAAAAAGTTTCACCTGGTGATTATTATGGTGCTGGCCTTCTCCATGGCCATCACTTCGTGCAAGAAAGATGATGAAGACGATTCCGGCAATCCTCCCAATGCACCGCTGGTAAAAGATGCCCTGCATGTTTATGGCGACTATTTCTATGTAAACTGGATAGGAGTAACCGGTGCCACGGCTTATTATGCTGACGTGGCAACCGATCAGGATTTTGCCAACATTCTTCCCGATTATAATAACAGGGAAGTTGAGATTGACGGGATGTTTATCGTTGAGGGCGTTGACCCGATGTCCACCTATTATGTCAGGATGAGATCAGGCAATGCCAATGGCACAAGCGGCAACTCTGTGGCAAAGGAATATACCACAAGGGCGGCAAACCTGCTGCCGAATATGGATATGGAAGAGTGGATCGATTATCCGAATTATGAAAGCCCTGCCCCGCATGGTGTATGGACCTCGGCGAACAAGGTTGTTGACCTGAACCCGGCTGTTTATCCGCAATTATTATTCAGGACGGATGATGCACATACCGGTAATTTTGCTGCCAAGGCTACATCAAATACCGCCGTGGGCATGCCACTGCTTACAGGAAGCCTTTCGGTTGGGGTTTTCGAGGTTAATCTGCAGGATTTTCTTAAAAGCATGATCATAGG
>JAZBOU010000038.1:0-21549 GCA_036351275.1 Bacteroidales bacterium | reverse complement strand
TAGGTCAGGTTATCTGCTTCAGGGCCTTTCAGAACAATGGAATTTCCGGTACCATCTGCACTGTTAAAAATATACGTATAGCCCATATCCTCATAAACCCTGTTAACGGCTGCTATTATCTTGTCAGTGATCGGTTGCAGTTTTTCGTTGGTAAAGGCAGCCAGTTTGATATCTGCCTGGTTCGCATCAAACTGAATTTCCTGTTCCAGTTCAATGATCTGTTCCCGCATGCTGTTTAACAGGCTTTCGGCATAACCCTCCTGCTGTTTGGTATAATAATCCTCAAGCAATGACTGATAATAATCCTGTTTTGCCACGATCTGCTCGTTCAGGGTACTGCGGTATTTTTCTACCTCAACATTCATTTGCTGGGCTTCGGGCAGATTTTTCAGAATGAACTCAAGATTGGCGTAACCGATCTTCACCTGGCTGAACGTGCTTATCGATACAAACAGGAAGATAATAAGGAGAAAGTTTTTTTTCATGGTGGTCATTTTGGTTCAAAGATAGGGTTGCCCACCTTATTTTCAAAATTCAATATGTTAAAGTGGGACAACCCTGCCTTCCTGTTCGGGAGCGTGCAATTATTGTTCGATTGGAAACACACTGCAGGTGCTGCCAGAGTACAAAAATCTTAGTAAGTGCTTGATAATTAGATGTATGTGATTTGTGGCACAGTTTTTTATGTATATATGGTGCAGGCAAGGTGAGCCTGCTGGGAGTTAAAATTAGAAAACACATCCTGTAGATTTTCTCAGGTTGTTAATCAGGGTTATCGGGGGCCGGGTCTTACCGGCCCCTTTTTGTGATGAAGAAAAGTAAATCAAAGCATATACCTGCCGGACTGGGCTATGTCCTGGGGCTTGTTTTTGGCCTTGCCATTATGACCGTGTTCTCAACAGTGATCGGACTGAGTTTTTTCGGGATACTGCTTGGATTATCATTCAGCCTTAGTATCGGTATTGCTTTTGAGTGCGTATTTACAGCTGATATGAAGCTTCCTCTATTCCAAAAAATATTGTTGTCAGTTTCAGCGATCCTCCTTATATTATCCGTAGTTTCCCTGTTCTTCATTGACAGTAACCTCTAAGTCTGTTCAACTTATTTAGAATTGTTTTAAACAAAGACTGCTCTTGATTGTTTATGATTTGAGGCAAGGATAATTATGTATATGATCAGCTTGCCTTGAGACAAAACAAAAAATACAATCATGAAATACGAAGAATTAATAAAGTCAGACGAAACATTGCATTTAAACGGCAAAGATGTATTTACCGGTGAACCGGACCAGGACCTCTTTGAAATGATCGGTGACGATCACGTTGCCACTTCTGTCGACACCCCGATGAGGGAAGATGCATTTGATTTGAGTGAAGATGAAAAGATGGAGATCATCGAAGGTCATTTTGAAAAGATCATGCAAACCATGGGCCTTGATCTTACGGACGATAGCCTGCGCGGAACACCTCGCCGGGTCGCAAAAATGTATGTGAAGGAGATCTTCAGCGGATTAAACCCGGCAAACATGCCCAAGATGTCGGTTTTCGATAATAAGTTTCAGTATAAAGAGATGCTGGTAGAAAAAGACATTTCACTGAACTCAACCTGCGAGCATCATTTCCTGCCCATCTTTGGCAAGGCGCATGTAGCGTATATATCTACAGGGAAGGTTATCGGTTTATCGAAGATCAACCGCATTGTAGACCATTTTGCCCGCAGGCCGCAGGTACAGGAACGCCTTACGGTACAAATTGCGGAAGAATTAAAGAAGGTGCTCAACACGGAAGACGTAGCCGTTGTGATCGATGCCAAACACATGTGTGTTTCCTGCCGGGGCATACAGGATGAAAGCAGTACTACGCTAACCGCTTCCTATTCTGGTAAGTTCAAGGATACCAAAAGCAGGCAAGAGTTTTTGAAATATCTATAGGGTTGCCAACCTTATTAAGGTTGGCAACCCACAGGGTTGAAAAGGTAATATATTAATTACCATGCTTTTAGCAGAAAAAAAGGAATCCAACCCTATTTCAATCCGTCAAACACCAGTGTCATATAGTACAAACCACCGACACTGGCACTCCCGAAGCTGGTATTGTACCAGTCGTTCAGCACATTCGATCCGCCTACTTTCACAGTAGTGTATAAGGATTCAAAAGTATAACTTACCTGTGCATCCAGTGTGGCAAATGCCGGTATTTGTGCTATACCAAAAGCCGACTCCCATAAAAATGTATCCTGCCAGCGATAGCTGACCTTGAATCCGATCTGGTCAAGGAATTGCCTTTTGCCCACACTGAGATTGAAACGATAGCGCGGGGTGTTAAAGCGCGACTGGAAACCGGGAGGCTTGTCTTTGATCGATTCCAGGGCATTGTAGGCTACATTTCCACTGGCGAAATAACCCCTCGGAAGCAGCATATCCAGCCCGAGCGCCCAACCCCATGCCGTAACCGGCTCATCCGTGCTGATGGTGGTTTGAAATCTCATCTCATCTTCTTCATACGGATTTTGTACCAGTACCTGGGTAGCCAGGAAACCATTATACCTGTTCACAAATACATAGGAGTCGAGGAACAGGAGTTTATTCAGAAAAAGGCCCTTGTAACCTATTTCATAGGCCGTAACAGTTTCCGGTTCGAATTCGGGCATCTCGTAAGGCCCGTCTTCGGTCACCGGCTCACCTGTTACCGGATTGGCGCTGGTCAGGGGATAAACGGGATTATTGTTGAAATCATACAGGTCGTGTACCTGGGGCAGCCCGCCGATCACCCTGTAGGCACCCACATCGAGGTTCACCCACTGATCGGCAATGGAAGGGAACCGATAGGCGGTCTGTACGGATGCCCTGATGGTATGGTCGAGATCATCATCGACCGAGTAAACAACCGAAAACCTCGGAGTAGCCTTTCCCTTAAAATACTCATTCTTATCATATCGTGCTGCCAGGGTAAGCCTGAGATGATCGTTCAGCAACTCCCTGTTCAACTGTACAAATCCACCATACTGGTTAATATGTATCGGGTTTCCGGGGGTATCGGCGAAAACGGTTCCTTCGCTGTTGATATTGTAGTTCCTGTAGCTGACACCGGCCTGCAGATCAAACCAGGGAATATACTTGCTGAAGTTATACATGGCTTCCGAGTGGAACATTTTGCTCTTATCAAGCACTTTTGCCCCACCGTCGGCAATGGACGTACTGATCACCCTGTTGAAGTAAGTGTTGAACTCTTCCGTTCCGGCGTAAGGGAACGCATTTTCGGAAGGGTTGAATATGTTGCCGTGTTCATCCCTGTTCTCCGCGACCAGGCGGGCAAACTTCAGCGCTTCTTCTTCTGAGGCCCCGAGCAGGATCTGTTGGGTATAAGAACCAATGTAGTCGGTATACCATTCTTCGCTTGGCTTCCATGACTCATTGATCTGTGCCCCGGCGCCACCGGCATTATAAGTGTCGCCGGAATTTTCCCACACATAATAAGCGCGTACATAAAAGTCGGGATTGTTCACTTCTGCCTGGATATTCGACATCCTGAAGTTCTGGAAGGAAAAACGGTTCTGGGCGGTATACACACTCGTACCGCTACCGGTCCCCCCCCGGAGGATAGCCTCATTATTTTCCCCGAACCTGTAATGCAATGCTGCATTGAATCTCATGATCTGTGTATTGTAATCAACGAGGTCTTTTTCCTCCCAGCCGGTCCGGGTGATGATCTGGTCGGGGAAGAGGTGGAGGTTGTCTTCGATGAATGCATCATATTCGGGTGTACCGGGATGCAGGCCCCTGGCTTCAGCAACTCCGGCCAATACATCCGGTGCCACTTCCTGCAGGTTGACCGGCACAACAATATCATCGCCGTATACATTAACCCCGTCATACCCTTCGTTGCTTTTCCGGGTCGAATTCGGGTCGTCCAGCCGGTATTTGTCGCGGTAGTCCACGGCAAACCAGTCCGTAGCATCCAGGTAGGTCCCTGTGATCTTGAAAGCAAACTTGTCGTTGATGTTTTTCGCGTAGCGGAAGTCCATGTTGACCATGGGCTCGGGCCCCTCGGTATGCTCATCCCCGATGTGCATCAGGCCACCCTGCAGGGAGACGGTTAAACCTTCGTATTCGAAAGGGTTTTTGCTCTTCATCAGCAGTACGCCGTTCATCCCACCAGGTCCATACAGGGCTGATGATGCACCTACAAGAAGTTCAATACCCTCAACGTCGATATTGGAAAGCCCGAAGATATTTCCCGCCGAAAAACTTAATCCCGGCGAACTGTTGTCTACACCATCCACGAGCTGATTCATCCTGACGTTGGTCTCACCTGTAAATCCCCTGGCATTCGGAAAGCGGAAGGTCAGGCTGTGTACGTTCATGTCGATACCCTTGATGGAATACAGCCCGTCGTAAAAATTAGCCGTGGGGATCTGTGTCACATCACGGCTGCTCATTTTTTCAATGGTCACCGGCGAAGCCATTATGTTCTCTTCCACCCGGGAAGCGGAGATCACCACTTCCTGTCCGAGGATAGGGCGTTCCAACATCTCGATGAGGAGGCCGGACATCGACTCCGATACCTCTATTTCCTGCTTGTCGAAGCCGATAAAGGAAAATACCAGGGAAAAAGGAGGTGGTGTATTTGTTTTCAATTCAAAATTTCCCTCAACATCACTAACGGCACCCTCTGTCGTATTTTGTATGCTGATATTTACCCCTGTAAGGGGTTCATCTGAACCCGCTTCCTTAACTTTTCCTTTAACGGTAATTTGGGAAAGCACGGTAAAAGGTATCGAAAAAGCCATTATGGCCAGTCCAAGGACCAGGATTTTTCCAGGTAGATTTATTTGCATAATTCAAAACTGCTTATAGCAAATGTAATTACAAATTATCAAAGATTTATCTAATTTCTGACCGTGGAACCCGGAGCGGGTACCATAAAAAAGAATAAATTCGCTGATCATTTCAAAGCCAATGCCCAGGATATTCAGTGCGCGAATAAACAAGATCTGGTTAAAGGCCGCTATTGTCGGCAGCCTATGGGCATCGTTCGAGATCATCATCGGCAGCTTCCTGCACAATATGCGCTTTCCTTTTGCGGGGACCATACTGGCGTTTTCCAGCGTTGGGTTGATCATTGCATTTATACAGGTGTGGAAGGACAGGGGACTTGTTTGGCGGGCAGGCCTGATCGCTGCATTGTTGAAATCCATGTCGCCTTCCGCCATCATCCTGGGCCCGATGATCGGGATCTTCAGTGAGGCAGTGATCATCGAATTTTGTCTGCTGGTTTTCGGACGAAACCTGCCTGCATATATGTTTGCCGGAGGAATGGCGGTTCTCAGCGCCCTTTTTCATAAGATCGTCAGCCTCCTGGTTACCTATGGTTTTGATCTCATCATAATCGTTGAACAGTTGTACCGGTATTTGATCAGGCAGCTTGGCATGACAGAAGGAAACCCGGAGATCCTGGTCGGAAGTGTGATGGCAGCCTATTTTCTGGCAGGTATGTTTGGAGCGTTGCTTGGATACTATGGTGGCAAAATGGCCCTGGCCGGCCAGGCAAGAAATATTCGAGAGATTACACCAGACAGGGAATCAAGGTTTTTCAAAGAGAACGCTGCCCGTAAAACATCACCCTGGCTGCTGATCTTTCACCTTTTTGCCATTGTGGCGAGCCTCTACCTGCTCAATGTATATCCTTTGCAATATGCGTTCATCCCTTCGTTGTTGTATGCATCTTTCTGTCTATACCGCTACAAGGGAAGCATGCGATCGTTCCGTAAACCTTCTTTCTGGATATGGTTCATGGCCATAACAATGCTGGCAGCTATATTCTGGAATGGTTTTTCCTCCGGAGAGATTTGGAATAAGGAAGGCCTGCTTGTAGGCTTGAAAATGAACCTGAGAGCGATGGTAATACTTACCGGCTTTGCATCGTTGAGTACAGAACTGCGCAATCCCATCATCCGTACGGTTCTGTATCATCATGGCTTTGCAAATCTTTACCATGCCGTGGGACTTGCATTTTCTGTATTGCCCGGTATTATCGATTCCATCCCGGGCGTAAAAAAACTACTGGCATCACCTGTTAAAACACTTGGCAGCATTGTTGAACAGGCGTCGGATGTATTTCCTGCACTGGAGAAGGAGATTGCAAGCTACAGCCCGGTCATTATCATCACAGGGAATGTGGGACAGGGCAAGACCTCCTTTCTGCTTGAATTAATAGAATTATTAAAATCCGGGCAACTGCACCTAGCCGGTTTCATTGCCAGGGGCATTCATGAAAATGATGACAGGATCGGGTATGACCTTGAAGATATTACATCCGGAAAAACATGTGAATTCATCCGGAAAGAACGGACAGCGAACTGGTTCAGGCACGGGAAATATTATTTCAACCCCGAAGGAATAAGGTTTGGGACCAATATCCTGGAAAAGGTCGACAGGGAAAAGACAGACCTGCTGATCATTGATGAGATCGGCCCTGTTGAATTGAAAGGAAAGGGATGGTCGGATATTATCACAAGTCTGGTAAAAGAAACCGGGCTGATGCAGCTCTGGGTTGTCCGCAACCATATCTTAAAGCGTGTGATCAGGAACTGGAAGATAGGCGATATCCTGATACTTGATGTTGAGAAGGACGTTCCCGCGGCGGCAGCCGGATCAGTGGTTCGCTTTATTAAGGAGCATCGAAAATGAAGACAATGTTGTAAATTTGTATAAAACAAAACCTATGAAAAACAATACAAGTATGAAGATCTTAAGAATTTCAGCCCTGGTCCTTATAGCCCTTTTTGTCGCCATTGCATGTAAAAAAGATGATGACGGTGATGACAATAATACCCCGGTACCGGAAGAGAATCCGCTGGTTGGCACCTACATATTTATCGCTGCAACTTTTGACGAACCCATTACGGTTATCGTGAATGGCGATACCAATCACTACCAGGTTGGTGATGATGCTTACCAGTTTGTTGGCGGTGGATTGCTCGGGTCAGCTCCCTGCGACAATGCCGATAATGCGGCTTTGCAGTTAAGAAGCGATTATACATCATGGTATGTGTGCCAGGGTGAAAGCAACGAGTTGCAGCAGGGTACCTGGGAGCCCCTTGCAGACAACACTGTTTTGAAGCTTTTCATTTCAATTCCTGCTGATTTTGTGGTCAGCATCGGTATAACTGAATTGACGAATGAGGTATTAAAAGGACAGATCCTGGCATTGCCCATGCCGTATGATACTTCCATTCCTGTAGGTGATCCGCTTCCCGGAGGCGGGGTGAATTTCCAGGTGGCACAGGTCTCGGTAGAGTTTAACAGGATATAGGGTAACGGACTTGGAATACCCGGAATGCTAAAATTCCTGTGATTAATTGGGGTTTTTACTTTTATCGGCTCATTAATCCGGATCAGGTTGCCCCTGCTTTACACAACGCACACTGAGTTTGTGCCTTGAATCGATCATCTTACGTTCCACTCCGTCGCTGTTTTTACTGATCACCCTGACCCATCCGGCACCGTTTTCTTCGGTAGATGACCAGAAATAGGCATTCACTCCGGATTGTACACTGTTTCCCCTCGGGCTGATCATGCCAACAAATGCTGCATCAAACCCAATGCCACCGCCAACCCTGAGATACTTGCCTATTTCACCGGAATTCCGGCTATGTACCTTATCAAGCTCATCCTTATCCATGCCCATGTAGGATTCAAGGTCCTTCCATTCTTCATCTGTGGGCAGATGATAACCTTGAGGGCATACTTTCATGGCGGCAGCCTGATCGTAAAGTCTTCCTTCCAACATGCAATTGGTCTCGTCGTCATTGTAGCATGCAGAGCCTTCTCCGGCATCGTATTTCAGGTTCTGGCACATCCACCAGGTATCCTTGAATTTGGCTACGAGGTAAACATTGCCATCCCTTTCGTCCATCAGGAAATCTGAATTCTGCGCAGAAAGGCCGGCAGATAACAGCATGAAATTAGAAACCAATACAAGGGCCAGTGTTCTGATCATACTTTAAGGCTTTAAATCCTTACAAATAAACGGATTTTTCTGTCAATTATGACAATTTGCTTGAACGGGTATCGCATTAGAATCTCCACGGGATTCTCGGAACAGACTGAAAAATGATTAGCTTTGAGTTGACAACTGTCTGGTTTGAGCATATCAAACATCTCCAGGTCCGGATTGATCATTCATTCACCTGGAGGCTGCAGAAAAGATTGCACCGGTAAAAATTATGAATTTGCAATTATACGAATGCGGTTGTGCATGATCATATTGCTGTTGTTGAACAGTGCGGCATTACATGCAGCCCTGATCACCGGGCATATCACCAATACGGAAGGAGAGCCACTCCCTTTTGCAAGCATTTATATCATGGGGACCACCATTGGAACCGCTTCCAATCCGGAAGGATACTTCGAACTGCCCATACCTGATGGTAGTTATGAGATAGTATTCCAGTACATCGGGTATAAGCAGAAACATGTTAACATCGAGGTTGATGATGCCCCCCTGTACCTGGAAATAAGCCTGGAAAAGGAAGAGGTTTCATTAGAGGAAGTCGTTATTTCGGCTGAAGCGGAAGACCCGGCATACCGTATCATTCGAAATGCCATTGCAAAGCGAAAATACTACCTGAGCCAGGTCGAGAACTATAAATGCGAAGCATACACCAAAGGAATTTTCAGGATCACAGAAGCTCCCGATAAAATATTCGGGGATTCACTGAACACGAAAAACGATTCCATAATCGGGATCGTTTACCTGTCCGAGTCAGAATCAATCATCAGCTTTGAGCAACCTGACAGGTTCAGGGAAGAGATGATCTCGGTAAAGGTGAGCGGCGACGACCAGGGATATGGCTTCAACTTCATCAGCTTTTTCTTGTCGAACTTCTACAACAACAAGATTACCATTCCCGTCGACATGGATGAACGCGGTTTTATATCACCCATAGCCTCCAATGCTATGTTTTACTATCGTTACAGGCTGGAGGGGACCTTTTATGAAGAAGATTATCTTGTGAATAAGATCGCGGTGATCCCACGGCGCCGTATCGACCCGGTTTTCAGCGGATATATTTATATCATAGAAGATACCTGGCGCATACACAGTTTCGATCTGACGATCAGCAAGGATGCCAACCTGGCGTTCATCGATTCGGTGAAGATCGCCAAAACAATGGTACCGGTGAACGACACCATCTGGATGCAAATGACACAGCGCCTGCAATTTTATTTTTCGGTGAATTTTTTCGGAAAGCGCTTTGCCGGTAACGGGATCTTCCATTCGCAGTTTACCGATTACCTGTTCAACAATGAATTTAACAGAAGGTATTTCGGAAATGAGATCATAAAGGCCAACAAAGATGCCAACAAGAAAGACTCACTATACTGGGAGGAAAACCGCCCCATTCCCCTTACGAATGAAGAACGGAAAAATTACCATAAGGAAGACAGCCTTCAACAACTGAGAAGTTCCAGGGAATACCTTGACTCACTTAATCGCGTGAATAACAAGTTTAAATGGAATGACCTGCTGGGCGGATACAGGTATTATAACAGGAGAGACAGCACGAGCTATAGCATAGGCTCTCCGATTACAACCCTGAATTTTAATACTGTTCAGGGATTGAATTTCTATTTGTATACCGGATTCTCAAAAGTATTTTCAAACTCAAACAGTCTCAGGATCAGCCAGGATGTGTCCTACGGTATTTCTAATTACCGGTGGGGCTACAGCCTCAGGGCAAACTATTATTACAATCGGGACAGATTTGCCCGCTTGCAGTTCACCGGTGGCATAAAACCGGTACAGTATAATGCGATGGACCCGATATCTCCCCTGGTGAATACATTGTATACCTTGCTTGACGGGCATAACTACATGAAATTATATGAGAAAAGCTGGATCGGTGTTTCCCATTTTTCTGAACTGGCGAACGGGATCTACCTGACAGCCGGGTTTGAATATGCCGGGCGATCGGCACTGGTGAACACTACTGATTATACCTGGGTGAAAAGCAGTAAACGGCAGTTTACCAGCAACGACCCGCAGGATCCCGATAATGAAGGACCGGCCTTCAGCTGGAACAGGTCATTCATGTTATATGCAAGCCTGAGGCTCAGGTTAAAGCAGAAATATATGTCTATCCCTGAAAAATCGGTAATAGGCTCAAAATACCCCGACCTGGTCATATCATACATGAAGGGTGTCCCGACCTTCCTGGGCAGTGATGTGGATTACGACGTACTGAAAGTTGCCCTGGAAGGAAACCAGAAATTCGGACCATTCGGAACATTGCAGTATCGCGGACTATACGGCACATTCCTGAATAACAGGTCTACAGCGTTTATGGATTACCATCATTTCAACGGCAACCGGACCATTTTTGGCAAATTCCGGCTGAATGCGTTCCAGCTGCTCGATTATTATGATAATTCCACAAACAGATCATATTTTGAAGCTTATGCCGAACATCATTTCGACGGTTTCATCTTTAATAAGATCCCGCTGGTGCGGAAATCACGGATCAAAGCAGTGGCGGGCATAAGGTATTTCACATCCGAATTCAAGAACAACTATTTTGAGGTGAGTGCAGGGATTGAGAATATTTTCAACCTTTTCAGGATCGACTTCGTGGCCGGATATGAGGCCGGGCGAAATGTACGGACAGGGATTGTGATCGGGGTAAATGTGGATGATTAAATGCGGTACGGGGTTCGAGGTACGGGGGACGCGGTTATTTCGTTCGGCGGTCGATGAAGTTGAGAGCTTTGCGGTTTTCTTCCGGGAAGCGGATCTTTTCAATGTTCTCAACCGTGTCGAATACAATGGAGGGCGCGACCCGCAACTTTGCCCGGAAACGGTCTTTCAGAATAGCGGCAAAAGCATCATCGGTCCTCCGGCTGCCGACCCTGATCCGGATCTCGTCTGTTCCGAGATCATTGGTGAATACTTCCACCACGTAGTTTTCTATGCCCTCGATATTTTCCAGTATATCGAAAAGGGCGGGGGGGTAAAGCGTGGTCCCTTTGAATTTGATCATCTGTTTCTTTCGACCGATCACGGCTCCCAGGCGGGTGGTGGTCCTGCCACAGGCGCATGGTTCATCGTAATGATAGCAAATATCACCGGTCTTGAACCTCAGCAGGGGCATTCCCTCCACACCAAGCGTTGTGATCGTCACTTCCCCTTCTTCACCTTCAGCCACGGGCTGATTGTCGTCGTCAAGGAATTCCACGATGATAAGTTCGGGGTGCTGGTGGCCGCCAACCGCATGTTCGCATTCCGTAAAGGCTGTGCTCATTTCAGTTGAAGCATAAGTGGAATAAAGTTCAATATCCCATTTATCGAGGATCTTCTGCCCCAGAGTGGTAAGTGAAAAATCGGGTTTGCGTAGCGGTTCGCCAATGCAGATTGCCTTTTTTACACCGGTATTGTGATAGCCTATGCCATTGCTCTCGGCATATTCGATCAGTTTGAGCAAAAATGATGGGACCACAATAAAGGCTGTAGGATTAAAGCGGTGAATCGTATCCCATTGCAATTCCGGCATGCCTATACCAACCCGGATAATCCCGGCCCCCAGCCTTCGTGCACCTAAAAAATAAGCCAGCCCGGCCATAAAACGCCTGTCCATGGTGGTCATAAGCTGGAAGGTGTCGTCCTCATCGGTACCTGCACACGACAGGGAAAGGTATTCGTTATAGGCCAGGCGGTCGAGATCATGGTCGGTCATGGCGAAAGTAACCGGGTCGCCCATGGTACCGGAGGTCGTGATCAGGTCCACCACTTTTGAGCGTGGTACGCAGATGAATTCATCATTATAACGATGCAGCTCATCCTTGGTGGTCACGGGCAGCAAGGGGAGGTCCTCTATACCCCTGATCTTACTGATATCCACACCGAAATTGTTGAATACCTCTGCATAATACGTAGAGCTACGGCTGATGTATACCAGCATCTCCTTCAGTTTTTCATCCTGAAAGGCCCTGATCTCAGCCCGGGGGCGTTTTTCTATCTCCGGGATATGTTTTCGTTTATCCTTCATCTGAACATTCCTGTATCCGTTCTTCGATCTCTTTTCTTTCAGCTGCCGATGCCACTTCTTTGGCCAGGGCTAATTTATAATATTTAAGGGCTTCATCATACTGTTCAAGCATCTGGAAATAATTTCCAAGACTTGTGTAGACCAGGTAAAACTCAGGATTGCCTTCAATGAAGGATCCAATAAAAACCTCCTCCTCTTCCATCCTGTAATTGTTTTTAATTGCCTTCCGGATCTCTTTCATCATCATCCTGAATTCTTCATATGCATAAAATGCTTCCGGGCCTGAAAATGTATTCGTATCCCCCCCGATCATTAATTCTTCTTCAACTATGGTCCCTGTGGGATAATCGTTCATCTCGAAAACAGAATCCAGGTTGTAACAGAGATAGGGATCCATACCCCATTGCCTGCTGATCCAGATCAGGCGCTGTTCCGGATTGAATATTACGGAATGATGCGCGATCAGCTGGTTGATGGCTTTTTCATTGCCGAGACCGATATCTTTACCCCCTTTTCCTTTGGTATCGCGAAGCAACCTGGCCAGGTCACGATAATCGAATTCCCCTGTTTTTGCTATCAGTTCCCGAACCCGATCATGGCGATAAACCGTGGTTTCGTTTGCCTTGTTCTCCATGCATAGCTCTGTTTTGCTTAAGTAGTCCGACTGGAAATGATTGGTAAGGATGATGTAATTGGTATCGGGATCATAAAGCACGGTGGTATCGGTTGATTTTTCAATTACCACTGCCTTATGGTCAGTGGCGGAGCCGATTAAAAAGCTTTCAGAAACAAATGATTGCCGGGAAGAAGCGATCTCCATTGCCTCTTCAATGTTTGAGGCATATTGCAATATTTCCCTGGCAATAATGGAAACCGGTGTTTTGGCCCCGTAGGGGATATCTGATTTGGCTGAATTAAGTGTAACGGTCAGGCCTTTCTCGTTCATACCGGATACCACGCCTGTCATCCCACCCCATGTGATGCTGGCAAATTTGTAGCCATTATCGGGATTTACAAAAAGAATGATCTTGTTCTCTGCAAAAGCGTCGCCGACATAAAAGTCGAAGTTCCGCCCGATTAGCAATGCACTGTCAGCTGATTTTTCATCCCACACGCCAAAGGCAGTGCATTTAACCAGGTTTAAATTCTGAAGCGCATGGCCAATATCGTGCGCAGCATGATAGTTCAGGATGCGGTCGTAGTTTGGTCCGATGAAATCGAAACTATCGGAAGCGAAAGCTGAAACACCATATATTTCAAGCAGGTATTCCTGCTGGATGTAATTGCCGAGGTTCTTATTAAACCATGCTGTGAAGTACTTCAGGAATTTTATATAGCTTTCGGAGGGGATCATTACCCTGAGCTGGTCGATGAAAGCAATTTCCTGCTCCCTGATCAAGTCTTCTGCCAGCAATCCGTGTAAAGTACCCAGCTCAAGCGGACTTCCTTCAATGTACATTTCCCAGAGTCCCCCCCGGTTTTCCCGTAACCACCCTTTTTCATGAACATAATACCCTTCATTGTTCTTTTTCCGCTCAAACCCCATGGCCTTCGGATCGAGTTCTGTCGGAGGCTCAATGTGCGTAACAATGTTGTAATAGAATATAAAACCGATAATAGCGATGACCATGACAGCCAGCACATAAAGCCATATTTTCCTTTTCCTCTTCTTAGCCATTATTGATCTTGTTTGTCAGGTATTCGAGTCCCAATATCTCCGAACATGTTATTACTGATCCGGCGGTTACCCCCATCATTCCATGAAGGTTCAGGTTCTGCCCGGTAAATAGCAGGTTGCTGATCTTAGTCCTGGGCAGGATGATGGACCGCAGTGGATCATGGCAATCCTTCAGGATGCCATATGCCGAGCCTTCATGTGTTCCGGTGTAATCCCGGAATGTGAGCGGTGTAGACGTATATGTTTTCAGGATCGCGGAACGGATGCCCGGAAAACGTTTTTCAAGCAATAACAACAGGCGTTCAGCCCTGGATGCCTTGAAATCTTCGTATGACTCACCACGCTTGTTGAACCGGGTTCCTGACCACTTACTTACGTCATCAAATTCCATATCTGCCATCACCATGAACGAATCGGCATATTCATCCGGATGCGATGATGCCGGTGTGTAAAAGTAGTAATTATCGGGCCAGACATCCCCCCGGGGCATTAAAACGCCCCCATTCTCATAGTGGAAATAGTTTTTGTTCAGGTAAGGGAAGCTGCCCTTTTTCAGTACGGCATAAACAATGAAAGCGCCACAGGTATTCTCCAGGCCTGTGATACGTTTCCTGTAGAACTTCCTGATCTTGCCTTCCGGGATCATGCTCATGGTGGTAGCAGGATGCACATTCGAAATGAAATATGATCCGAAGACCTTTTCCCCATTGCTGAGCAAAACGGCTTTTGACAGATCATTTTCAATGATGAATTCTTCCACTTTATGAGATGTAAAGACATCTCCTCCATTTTCCTGTATCCGCTGCGCCAGGCTGTCGGCGATCTGCTGACTTCCGTCAACGGGCCGCCAGCAGCTGGTGATGAGCGAATCCCTCATCATGGCATGGATATAAAAAGGGGTTTTCTCCGCTTTGCCGGGGTATAGAGATAAGGATCCCGCAAGTATGTTTTTCAGCCTGTTGTTCACTGTATTCCGGTTCAGAACCTCGACAGCACAAGCCCGGAGGGTTTCCATGGGTATCTTGAAGGATGATACTACACCGCTGCTGTAAAGTGGAAAATCAGATGCAATTTTCTTAACCTCATTCGAATAGGCCCTGATCGCATTTTTTTCGTCAGGAAATTGTGTTATCAAACCCGATAAGTAATTCTTCCATCCCTGTGAGCAGGCATATTCCGTTTCCTCCTCGCCAAAACTCAGTACTTCAAAGCTGTCTGTATCGAGTTGCTTTAATTTTATTTTATCGGTTATTCCAAAGTACGTCATGTATTTGTGGAGGTACTCCCCTTCGCCCATGCACCCGAAATAATGCATGCCCGTATCGAAAATGCGTCCATCGCGTGAAAAGCTCTGCAGGTTTCCGCCTATGGTATGATGTTGCTCCAGCACACACACCTTCATCCCTTCCTTGCTGAGGATAAGCCCGCTCTCAAGCCCTCCGAGTCCCCCGCCTATGATCACAACATCGTACTGCTTCATTTCTTTTTCCTCAGTATATAAACAAGGTTGGATGTAAGTTTAGTATCATCAATGATCTCAATTTCCAGGCCAAGCTTTTCGAAGATCCCGAGATAGAAGCGCTTCGGCATGAAGTAAAGCTTACTGCCTCCTGCCCGGGTTTTATTGAAACCGGTACGGGTCGATATGAACTCTGTTAGCTTTGTTCCCCGGTGTTTCCTTCGCATGTCGGCATCCGCGTCGCGGATGATGATCACTCCGCCGGCATTTAGTTTTCCCGAGCAACCGGTGATCAGTTTTTCCTGGTCTTCTGCCGGCAGGTAATGCAGCACATCGGCAAGCAGAAAAGCATCGCTGTTTTGAGGTTCCAGAACACTTATGTCGGTTTGTATAAATTCTGTCTTTTTATTGTTCAGATTATTATTTCGGGCAGTATCGATCTTGTCAGGATCGTGATCATAGCCAATGATCCTTCGGCCCGGCGCCATCAGTTGCAGCATATAGGCCATAAAGCCGTAGCCACAGCCAATATCACTGATGAGTCCCTTTTCCGGCAGGATTTCGTGAAAAAGCAGATAATGTTTTTCCATCCGGATCTTAACCTTGATATACCATTCCAGTACAGGCCCCCTGAAAAGATAATTCCTGGTGACTTTTTTGCGGAAGAAAGCAGGTGTTTCAAATTCTTTTCGAATACGGGAATATTCCTTTTTCATATGCCGCCTGATCGACTTTGATGTGGCCAGTGTGGTATCCTTGATCAACGGGCTGTTTTGCGGAATGCGTTCCAGGGTGGTCATGCTCACAGGCGACGTCTTCAGGAAAGGCTCAAATTTAGGCATGGCATTGCCGGATCCATAAGAGATCACAGGCATAATGTCCAGATCAAGTTCTCTGGCGATCAGGAAGGCTCCCTGGTGAAAGCGGCCGATCTCCAGATCATAGGACCGTGTCCCTTCGGGAAATACGAAAATCGAATAACCGTTGGCGGCCACCTCCCTGAGTTTTTCCATGATCGGCATAACGCCTTCGCCAACGGATTGAAAATCGGCAAAACGTACAAACCATCCAAAGAATATGCTTTTCTGCACCCAGGAATGAGTGAGCAATATCATTCGGGGTTGCTGTAAGATGTTCACCACCGTATCGAGATGGGACTGGTGGTTACACACGACAACACAGGGCTCCCTGAGTTTTTTACCGGTTCTGTTGCGTATGGTCTTACGGATATTGACCGAGCCAAACACGATCACCCGGCATGCATACGAGAGCATATAATGAAAGATCAGCTTTTTCCGGTAGGTTTTCATGGGTACCAGGTACTTCAGGATCAGCCCTGCAATGTTCAGAATGGTAACACCCACCAGGAAGATAATAAAGGTGTTGACCGAAAAAAGAAAATCCCGGAATGTCACCGGCCACCGCCTGTACCGGCCTTCGTGCATGATCAGAAAGTTAAAGAGGCGTGGGAGCAGGGTATAGGTGATGAATATTACCGAAGAAATCCCAATGATGGCCGAAATAGCAATAGATTGAAGAGCGGGATGCCTGGCAAAGATCAAAACCCCGATCCCGACAAGGGTGGTTATTCCACTGAGCAGAATGGAGGTTTTATATGAATCCAGCTTTTTCCTTCCGAACTGGTACTCCTGCATCAACCCACGCATGGAAAAGATCGCATAATCGATCCCAAGCCCGAAAACGAAAGTGGAGATCACGATGTTGAAAATGTTGAAGCGAATGCCCAGCAATCCCATAATTCCGAGTGTGAATACCCAGCTGATCAGCAAAGGGATAAAGGTGATTATTCCGAGCTCGATCCTGCCAAGCGAAAGGGTGATGAGCAGGAAAACGATACTGAGTGAAAGGATCAGGAGTATATTGAAATCATCTTTAAGCCCCTCCATGAATGAGGAGGTAAGCGACTGACGGTCGAAAACCACAAGTTTGGGATACCCCTCGAAAGCTTCATATACTGCCGGCTTATCCTCTGCTTTCACTTTGAGTACGCTGGTCACCATGGCCAGGCTGTCGGTTTCGTTGATGTATTCGTTGAGGAAAACCTCTCGGATCAGCTCAAGGTCACGTGTATCAACACGCCTATCAAACTTTAGTGAATTGTAAAATTCATCAAATGTTCCTTCCCTGAACTTGTATTTTTTTGCTTCAAGTTCAATAAGGGATTGTAAGGTATTGATCATACCTGCATCCCAGAAATCATTCCATTGGTCAACTTTTCTTTTACTGCTTAGCAGCGAAGGCAGAAAAGGATGGACGGAAATATAGGTTTCAACGATTCCTTTTGCTTTCAGTTTGTTTATTTCCGGGATAAGGGCTTCATTTTGGCTCAATGCTTCATCCAGGTTTTCTCCGCCCGATACCAGGTATACAGACCTGAGCTTATAATCTGAAATACTGTCGAGGAAATCTTCAGATTCGATCAATTCGTCGGTCATATAATTCATGCTGTCCATGTTGCTTTCAAAGCTCACTTTGCCGGCAGTAAAAGCAAAAACAATGAAAAGCAGGACGATGAACCATACCAGCCTTCCTCTTTTATGATAGGGGTATGAAGCAATGCGAAAAATCAGCCGGTTAACAAATGATCCGGATACGCGAACTTGCTGTTCTTCCCTGAAAAATTGAGGCAGGACGACAAGGGTGAAAATGGCCGAAGACAATACGCTGAAAGCAGCAAAAAGGCCCAGGTCACGCATAGCTTCCGAACGCAGGACAAGCAGGCACAGGAAGGCAGATGCGGTAGTGATGCTGCTTACCATCACCGGGCTGGCAATATCGCGGATCACAGTTCTGACTGACCCTGTTTGACGCAGGTGTGAAAGAAAGTGAAGCGCATAGTCGAGCGAAATCCCCAGCATGACCGATCCAAGCCCCAGGGAGATAGCCGACACTTCATGCCTGAGCAGGAACATCATGGCAAGGGCAAATCCACCTCCCAGTAAAGCCGGCAGGAATATGAGAATAAATACCAGTTTGCGGCGAAAATATAAGCCTATGAACAACAACAGCAGAACGATGGCAATGCTCACCGTGGTCATGATATCGCGTTTGATCTGACCGGCATTGCCAATGGAAACCGGCATGGTCCCGAAGTAGTTCATTCCTGCCTTATTGTTGAAATGTCGGGTTATGTGCTCCCCGTATTGGTCGATCAGGGACAGGAGTTCTGCATTTTCAGATGTTTCTGTCGACGGGTTTGCCGGGATAATGAAGAATAGCAGGTTCCGCCTGTCTTTCGTAAATATATGGTCGTTGTGCAGTTCAAAATTCTCGCTTACCCTGAGGTTTTCCAATTTTGATAGTGCAAGAGGAGTAAAGCTCAGGGGATCTTTCAGGATGAATTTTTTCATCACAAAGCCACCCGGCGAGACCAGGGCTTCGTAATCTTTTCGAATGGCATTTTCTATGCTTTTAGGATCCAGGCGTGATCGTATTGAGTCATAGTCGGATTCGTCAAGGAACAGGGGAAGGTTTTTATAGAAGATTTCGTAGATGCCGTTCATGGATGCCGGCGTGAACCGGCCTTCAATGGTATCGATCAAATGCGATGTTGCCCTGCTTTGCAGGGAGTCGATCAGGGCATCTGCAAAAGCCGAGAGCAATTCGGGATCTGTATGAACACCCTCTTTCTGGCTTACGCATACTACCAGCCGGTCGGCGAAACGTGCATGTTCAAGTACGCTGATCAGCTTGTTGTTCTTCTCCGATGCAGGGATCACTTTGTTGATATCCTCCTCGAACACAATGCGTGAACCGAACCAGGCTTCAAAGCCCAGGATCAGGGCAAGCAGAAGCGCAAAAGCCCATACACGCCTCCGGAAAAAATGATATATGTCCGTGAATAAATGTCCCATTATTTATTTCCTGATCCCGCAACAGGGTTCTTCCTGAATATGAATAATAGAATATAAGTGATCAATCCCAGCAGGCAGGCAAGAACTACGCCCAATACCAATGAGCCCAGGATATATTGCAGCAGGTTTTCGGTAACGAATTCAAGCGTAATATCGGAACTGAAATCGATCCCGGCCCCCCGGCCCATCACCATTCCCCCGCTGATATAGCTCAGGTAAAGGATGATCGGTATCATGGGAGGTATACTGATGTTTGATACGGCCAGGACTATGATCTTGTTCAGGCGGAAAGCTATTGCGATGCCGAGGGCGATGGCCATCTGCCACCCCCAGACCGGGGCTACTCCCATAAATGCTCCCACCATGACCGAAGCCACCTTCACTCCATTCGTCTCATCGGGCTTGAAAAGCTCCCGCCGTACCATCTGCTTGAAGCTTTTCCACGTAAGCCGCGAGAAAAACAGGTATGGCCGGTACCATAGCAAAGCCAAAAGGACGAGTACGGTATTCAGTATGCTGATCCTGGCAAAATCCGTGAACGGCCTGAAATGGCTTATCCGCTCTTTCCCGGGAGGGTAGTATACCTTTACCGGGACGGATGTTACCCGGATCTTTTTCCATGCAGCCCTGACGATCACCTCCACTTCAAATTCGAAGCGGCGTGTAAAGAACTTCATGCCACGGATCTTATCAAGGGGGTATAGCCGGAATCCACTCTGGGTATCGGGTAACTTGATGCCCGTACATACCCTGTACCAGAAATTGGAGAACCGCAGCCCGAAATTGCTCTTACCGGGTGCGCCGGCTTCCTGCATGTTGCGTGCCCCGATGATCAGGCTGCCGGGGTGTTCATCAAGTACATCCAGAAAAACAGGCAGGTCATCAGCCATATGCTGCCCGTCGGAGTCCATGCTGATGGCATGGCAATACCCGAGATCTGCGGCTCTTTTAAATGCTTTTCGCAAAGCATAACCCTTTCCCTTGTTCTTGCTGAACCGGATACGTTCGATGTGTTTATACGTATCAAGGATACGGGGAGTGTCGTCTGTGGATCCATCATCGACAACGATGATACTGCTGGTAACAGCTAAAACGGAATCAAGGACAGCCGCCAGCGTTTGAGCATTGTTATAGCTTGGAATAACTACACAACACCTGAGTTCATCAAAACGATCCTGCAATGTCCCGAAACCGGTTTTCATTGTACAAAGATCGCAAAATCATCATTTTTTCCGAAGCAAATTTAAGGCTTCCATTTCTGTCCACTCGCAAATGGCGGTAATATCTTCATCACCCAGTACCGCGTCGGGATGCAGCATGAGGTAATTTGAGGGTGGCATGCTGCTGTCGCTTACGACCTCACAGATCTCGTCCAGCAAACCGATCTTTTGACGTTTGTTAAGGGTATCATACCCATTGAAATTCACTTCTTGCTTTCCGTTCCTGATATGCTGGTCGATAACCCATGAAAACGGGGCAAGATAGGCATACCAGGGATAATCAGTGTTGTCGGAGTGGCAATCATAGCATGAAGTGCGAATGGTCTTCTGAAGGTCTGCTGCCATTTCCGGATGGGCAAGCAAAAGATCATGTGCGGGGACCTCATCGCTGGTATTCATATCCACTCTTAAAAACTGAATAAAGATGAAAGATCCCAGTATGATATACAGGCTGATTTTACCGATCTTTTTCATGCTTATTCTTGCATTAATTTGTCGGCTTCGGCATTGGCCCATTCCTTTATCAGCTTGATCTCTTCATCGCTCAGTGCGCGGTCGGGATAATCGTCCAAATATTTTTTCGGCGGCATTTTCTTCTCATCAACTTCTTTGATAATGTCGTCGAGTTTCCCAATTTTTTTACTGAGCTTATACTCCTCCCATTTCGAAAAGTTAAGTTTGCTTTTGGGTTTTAAGCTTCCCAGCTCATCAGTATGGCAGTCGAAACAGGAGCGCTCCAGGATGCCCATAACATCCTCAGGCCAGCCCAGTTCGATATCTTCGGCAACAGGCTGTGGTTGATGCACCGGCTGTTGGGCAGCAATAAACAAAAAGACAGCGAATACCGGTAAAAGAATTAGAATTGATTTTTTCATAGCATCAGGTTTATGTTTGGAATATAAAGATAGTAAAACATTGTCGTCATTGTCATCATTGTCGTCATTGTTTCACTGTTGATTATGTGTTATGTGGTATGTGGTGTGGGCTTTAGGTGATGGGACTTGGGTTATTAATCAGCCCCGTAAGGGTTGTATGTCCGCAGCAAAGCGTAGGATTAATAATGGAAGCCCTCCCCCAGAAAATTTAGGAAAGAGGAGAGAAGAACAGCATGGGGAGGGTTTGGGAGGGGTTATTCAAGATAGATCCTGTATTTCGAATCACTAGTGTCCGGTTAAATTCTAAATATAGAAAACTGCGTGATTGAAAGAGCCGCTCGACTTCGCTCGCGGTGACAAATCAAAGTCATTAAAATAGAATAAGGGCGCGGCACAC
>JAZBOU010000037.1:0-38013 GCA_036351275.1 Bacteroidales bacterium | reverse complement strand
TTCATGGTTGTTATGGGAACATCGCTTGCCGATGGTGCCTGGGGACGAGAAAGCGCTGTCTACAGGGTTACAGGTGTGATCTCCGTCATCGGGGGCTGGTTCCTCACTGCCCTGTCAGCATTTACTGTTTCTTTCACACTGGCCATCATAATCTTTTATGGAAAGATGCCGGCCATTCTGATCCTGGTGATCCTGGCCGCCACAATGGTGATCAGGACACATGCGCTATACAAAAAGCGTGAAGCGAAAAAAACCGCAAAGAATAACAGCATCAACCTGGAAGGAAAAGTGAACGGCAAGAATATCGTTAGCAAATATTCAGACACCATCGCCGAAATACTGAATGACGTTCCCAAATCGTTCCATTCTGTAACCAAAGGGCTGGCTAAAGAAGATCTTAAGAAACTCAGGAAAAAAAGCAAGGAAGCAAATGCCCTGAACAAAAAGGCCAAATTCTTAAAAGACAATATTCATGTAACCATTGAAAAGTTCGAGGAGGATTCGATCGAAACAGGCCATTTTTATGTGCAGGTAGTCGACTTCCTGCGTGAGATCACACGATCAGTGTACTTTATTTCAAAATCAGCTGCCACACATGTGGATAATAATCACAAAGGCCTGCTGCCGGAGCAAATGGAGGAAATGAATACACTGAATACAGAGATAAGTGGGTTCTATGAAGATATTTTTATGGCAATTAAGGAACAACGTTTCACTGAAATAGATGAAATCATAGCAAACCAGTTAAAAATTGTCAAGTTGATCGAGTCCTTAAACAAAAAGCAGATAAAACGTATTAAAAATCATGAAGCAGGCACCAAGAACAGCCTGATGTACCTTGATCTTCTCGGTGAAACCAAGAACATTCTGTTTTACACCATAAACTTGCTTAAATCGCAGCGCGATTTCATCCTGGAGCAGAGCAAAAAAAATGTCAAATCTTAACGACCTGAAAATTATCAGCGGCGGGCAATCTGGCACCGACCGGGCAGCGCTTGACTATGCGCTTTCGCACAATATCCCATGCGGTGGATGGTGCCCTGCTGGCCGGAAAGCCGAAGATGGCATTATCCCGGATAAATATCCACTGAGGGAAACAGCATCGAGCGATCCTTCGGAGCGTACTGTTCTGAACGTGAACAGTAGCGACGGTCTGCTTATCATCTGGCTTTCGGAGTTGGATGAGGGAAGCAGGCAAACCCTCGATTATGCCAAAAAAGGAAAGAAACCCGTTTACCTGGCAAAGCAGGAAGACGTGCTGAATCCTGAGGAGTTCAGACTATGGCTGGATGTAAACAGGATCAGGTTACTGAATGTGGCCGGGCCGAGGGAAAGCAATGATGCTGGGGTATACGACTATGCTTTAAGAGTATTGGGATCGCTTTTAAGCAAGCTGAAGGAATGATGATACCCTAATGATTATTTATTAATGGCGATTGGTATTGATGAATTTTGAGTTCAGATGAGTCGAATGTCTTCAATAATCAATAGGATCTAATCATTAATCACTCAAAATGACCTGATTTTATCCCTTTTAGCATCCGTTTCTTTCCCTGCATATCACTCCTGATCTCTATTTCATAGGATCCGGCCGATTTAAGTAATTCAGCCACCTGGCCGGTAAATGTTTCATTGCACTCAAAGTAAAGACTGCCACCCTTTGAAAGGTGATCCAAACTGAATTTTATGATCTCACGATAAAACAGCAAAGGGTCTTCATCAACAAATAACGCCAGCGCAGGTTCGAAAGCGGTGACATTCGGTAACATCTTTTCCCGGTCCTCCCTGCTTACATATGGCGGATTGCTAACAATAAGGTCATATATCCCCATCGTATCGCGGAAAGTTTCATCAAGGATACTGCCATGGATAAAATTGATCGCTGCACCGTGTATCACTGCGTTTTTCTCGGCAAGTGACAAGGCACCTCCTGAAATATCCACTGCATCAATGCTTGTTCCGGGCATGTGCTTTTTCAGGCTGACGGCAATGCATCCGCAACCGGTTCCTATATCAACTGCGTCGAGCTTCTGACCGCTATCACTGTCCCTGATTATCCAATCGACAAGCTCTTCTGTTTCCGGTCTCGGAATAAGTACATCCTTGTTTACTTCAAATTCAAAGCCATAAAAAAAGGCCTTTCCGGTAATGTACTGGACCGGTTCGTGTTGCAGCAGGCGTTTCAGGGCTCTTTGAAGGAAGTGGATCTCCGACTCCGACAGTTTCCTGCTTTTTTGAAGTACAAGCTGAGCCGGTGAAAATCCCGTAAGATGTGAGAACAAAACAGAAATAATGCCCCTGATTTCCCGTTCAGGGTAGAGATGCAGCAATTCATTTTTCATCAGCTGCTGGAGTTCACCAAGTTCTGCCTTGCGGATTTCCACAGCCCGAAATTAAGTATTTTCGCTATATTTGACCATCGGGCGTTGGGCGGCATGGGCATATACAAAAAAACGAATATCGAATAACGAATAACAAATAACGAATATAATCCAACACACAGAACCTAACACTTAAAACCCAGAGCTATGGAAGGTGATGTACTGATCATTAACAACTACCACAGGAAAGCAGCAAAGCAGGTTGTTGCGCTGCTGTTGCCTGAATTGGAAAAATCCGGCAATAAGTTTTTCCTTTCTGTGGCAGGGGAATCCGGCGCAGGTAAGTCGGAGATAGCTGCATCCATTGCTGCTGAACTGGAGAAAGCAGGCAGGAAAACATTCATATTCCAGCAGGATGATTATTTTGTATATCCCCCTAAAACCAATATGAATAAAAGAGAGGAAGACATTGGCTGGGTTGGGATGCAGGAAGTGAAGCTTTCGATACTTGATACAGAGATCGAGGCGATCAAAAGCGGGGAACATGAAATTGAAAAGCCGCTTGTTATCTTTGATGAAGACAGGATCACGACTGAAGTTGTTGACATGAGCGGCTATAGTGTTTTCATTGCGGAAGGCACCTATACAACCGCTCTGAAGAATGTAGACGTGCGCATTTTCATCGACAGAGACTTGAAGGATACGAAAAAGGCAAGGGCCAAACGGGCCAGGGAGAAACAGGATGAATTCCTTGAGCAGGTGCTGACCATCGAGCATCGTATCATCAGCGCCCAGAAAAAAGATGCCGACATAATTATCACAAAAGGATTTGATGCCGTAAAAAAGGAAGATTATGAGTAACATCAAACGCATTGCCATGCTCAGCACACATGGCTACTTTGATCCCGTTCCAAAGCTCGGCCGCACAGACACAGGCGGACAGGTGGTCTATGTACTGGAACTGGCAAAAGCACTCACCAGGGCAGGTTACCAGACCGATATTTACACACGCTGGTTCGATCCAATTCAGCAGCAGATCGATCCGGTACCCGATATGCCCGATGTCCGCGTGATCCGCATACCTGCAGGCCCGTGGGAATTTATTCCCAAGGAGTTCATTTACGATGTTTTGCCGGAGCTGGCCAACAATATGGTTGACTTTATTAAGGATAATAATTTAGAGTACGACCTATATCACGGACATTATGTTGATGCGGGCATCGTAGCGCTGGATGTTGCCAGATCAATGGGCAAGCCCGTATATTTTACGGCCCATTCGCTTGGGGCATGGAAGCGTGACCAGATGGGTGGCGACCCGGAAGAGATGGAAAAGAAATTCAACTTCAGGCACAGGATAGCCGAAGAGATCAGGATCTTTGATACGGTAAACGCCCAGTCGCTGACATCCATCGTACAACAGGAAAAACTAAAGGAATTGTGCGATTATGAAGCGGATAATATTGAGATCATTCCGCCCGGCGTGGATGTGCATCACTTTTATCCCCGAAAGGAGGATGAAGCACCGCTTAAAACAGAGCTGCCGGAGAAATACGTATTCTGCCTGAGCCGTATCGATACCAACAAGGGACACGACCTCCTGCTGCATGCCTGGGACATTGTGAGAAAAGAAGTGGACGATGTAACACTTGTTATCGGCGGGGGTTCGCCTAATCCTAAACCACGCGAACTTGGCGTATTTGCCACCATGGATAAGATCATTGCCGAAGCCGGAATGGAAGACCGGGTAACCCGGATCGGGTATGTCCCAAACGATATGATGCGAACCTACTATCAACAGGCAATTCTGTTCGTGATGCCTTCATTGTTTGAGCCCTTCGGAATGACATGCCAGGAAGCCATGGCATGCGGAACACCGGTGATCGCTTCAAAATTCGGCGGTATCCGGAACACCATAAAGAACGGCTTTAACGGTTATCTCGTGGATTCGGCAAACCCTGTGGAATTTGCCGACGCCATAATGGAGCTGCTTAAAGATGAGGAGAAGTGCAGGCTGATCGGGCAGAACGCCTATAAAGTCATTCTGGAAGAGTACAGCTGGGAAGCCATTGCAAGACGCCACCTGGCTTTTTACGAGAAATACATGTAAGCATGGACTTTTTTACCAACCTGGAGGACTTGAAAGGTAGTGGGATACCAGCAGCTTTGTGCACTATAATCGAAACCGGCGGCTCTACACCCAGAAAGGCCGGCACAAAAATGATCGTCAGGATCGATTCTAAAACATTTGGCAGCGTTGGTGGAGGGCAACTGGAAATGGAGGTGATCAAAGATGCCATAGAAGTGATAAATACGCGAATTCCAAGCTTTAATACCTACAGGGCAGGGAAAGAGGGACAGGGAGAGTGCAGGATATTCATTGAAGCCCTGCCGGTAAAGAACCCCCTCATTATTTTTGGTGCAGGCCATGTAGGGCGAGCACTTGCAGGCGTTGCGGTGAACTATGGCTTTTTGCCCGTCCTGGTCGATCCCAGGCAAAACATTAGCGGAAAAATTACTATCGACGGATCAGAGATAAAGAATATGGATTATCTCGAGTCGGTCGATACACTTGAAACCGATGATAAAACATATATTGTGGTATGTACCCCTTCACATGACATAGATGCACAGCTTATATACAGGTGCAGCGGAATACCACACGCCTACCTTGGCATGATCGGCAGCCGCAAAAAAGTGGATGAGGCAATCCACTTCCTTGAAAAAAAGGGATTAAGCAAAGCTGCGATCGACAGTATCGATATGCCGGTGGGTGTTCCAATTAACTGCGAAACCCCTGAAGAGATCGCCATCAGCATATTGGCCAGGTTAATTGACATTAAAAACTCCTGAGTGAACAGGCCATGATATACCTGTTGCTAACCATATTACAGTCGACAGCAATTTTTGTCGTATTCAAGTTATTCAACCGTTTCAGGATCGATAACTGGCAGGCGATTTCGATCAACTATGTTGTTGCAAGCCTATTCGGCCTGGTCATATATAAGGGCGAGCTCAGCATTGAGATATTGCTGGGCAAAGACTGGTTTGAGTTTGGCCTTATCCTTGGAATTACTTTCATCGCAACTTTTTTCATCTTTGCACTCTCTGCACAAAAGGTAGGTGTGGCACTGACTTCCGTGGCCAGCAAGATGTCGGTGGTGATCCCCGTGATCGCAGGCTTGATCCTGTTGAATGAAACCATAGGATGGCTTGCCGGCAGCGGGGTTTTGATCGCCCTCCTGGCATTTTACCTGACCCTGGGTGGTGGCAGGCAAAGGTCTCTCCCCAGCAAATATGTGATCCTTCCGGTTTTACTCTTCCTGGGTAACGGGGTCAATGACACCATCATGAAATACACGGAACATCATTATGTTACCGACATCAACGACCGGATCCTGTTCCTGACGATCGTTTTCATGACCAGCCTGTTTTTCGGCCTGATCATCACGGCAAAAAGATATTATAACAAAAGGGTAAATATCACATTGCATACCATAGTGGGCGGAAGCATCCTGGGCCTGATCAATTTCGGCTCAACATATTATATCCTGAAAGCGATGGATATCTTTGCCAGTTCTGTTGTATTTCCGATAACGAACGCCGGGATCGTAACGCTGAGCACCCTTATTGGATGGTCGGTTTTCAGGGAGAAATTAAGTTTAAGGAACTGGATCGGCATCGCGCTCGCCATCGCAGCCATCATAATGATCGCAAATGCCTGATATATGCTATTTGAAGATACATACCATACCATCAGAAAGCCGGCAACAGGCCTTTACAAAGACAGGGGAAGCAAGTTCATTGCCATTGCATATCCCGTGGCCTCTGAAGATGAGATAAAATCCAGGCTCGAAGAAGCAAGGAAAGAGTACCATGATGCCAGGCATCACTGCTATGCCTGGGTGATCGGTCACGATAAGCTGGCACACCGCTATAATGATGACGGAGAGCCCTCGGGCACAGCGGGAAGACCGATATTCGGACAAATACAATCGAAAGACCTCACCAACATCCTGGTCATTGTTGTGAGGTACTTCGGTGGTACGAAGCTTGGGGTTCCGGGGCTGATCAAGGCCTATAAGACAGCCACAGGCGAAGCACTTGAGACAGCTGATATAATGACACTTACAGTGAATGATATATATGAGCTTTCATTCGAATATCCGTTGATGAACGATGTGATGCGGGTGATAAAAGATGAAGACCTGAAAGTTGAAAGGCAGGATTTCCGCATAAGTTGCAAACTCTCATTCAGCGTCAGAAAAAATATCAGCAACAGGATATATGAAAGATTCAGCAAAATACATGGGGTAAAAATCACGTATTTAAAGACAGTCTGAATATAGATTGTTATTAAGTGCTGTTGTATCGAAAAAAAAACACTAAAAATTACATTCTTTCCTGCACAAAAAGTTGTAAATTTATTTTTTTCTATGAAGTGGATGATTTCATGGAAACATGCCAATAACGTGTTTTTCAGAAATATATCGAGGGGAAAACCGGGTTGGAAAGAAGAACTCAATTATATACGACTTTTTTTTTAATAAGTCAATAGGCTTAAGTGTTTTTTTTTAACTTTATTTACTTCATATTTGTTAACTAATTTCTGCTAGCGGGAACAAGCCATTTTGAGCGGAAAAACCGGGAGAACACCCAGCGAACAACTGAAATTAATCAATAATACCGACGATTGCGAATGGAAAAAAGTGCCATTGAGGTATGGGAAAATTGCCTGAAGATCATCAAGGACAATATCCACTACCAGAGTTTCAAGACTTGGTTTGTACCGATACAACCGCTTAAACTTGAAAATGACATACTCACCATTCAGGTTCCTAGTCAGTTTTTTTACGAGTGGCTGGAAGAACACTATATCAATCTGTTAAAGAAAACCATTAAAAAGGAACTGGGCCCCGAAGGACGCCTGGAATACAGCATTGTGATGGATAATTCTTATCAGTCAAATAACCCATACTCCATTAGGGTCCCTACATCCAATAAGAAAGCGGTCAGGAACCCTGCTGTTCCAATGCCAATCGATATCAATAAGGAAGGGGCAAAAGAGATCCCGAATCCATTCATCATCCCGGGACTGAAAAAGATAAAAGTCAATTCCCAGCTGGTCGACTCATATTCTTTCGAGAATTTTGTAGAGGGCGATTGCAACCGGCTGGCCCGCTCAGCAGGATTTGCCGTTTCTGAGAATCCCGGAAAAACCTCCTTCAACCCATTGTTGATATACAGTGATGTAGGACTTGGTAAAACCCATCTGGCCCATGCCATCGGGATACAGGTAAAGACCAATTACCCTGAAAAAACTGTCCTTTATGTTTCAACGGAACAGTTCATCGCACAATATATTGAATCGGTCAGGAACAACAACCAGAACGACTTTGTTCATTTCTACCAGATGATCGATGTACTCATGATCGATGATATCCAGTTCCTTGCCGGGAAGGAGAAGACACAGGATGTTTTTTTCCACATCTTCAATCACCTGCACCAGAACAGCCAGCAAATTGTGATCACTTCCGACAAACCGCCGATAGAACTGAAAGGCATGGAACCACGCCTGCTGTCAAGGTTCAAGTGGGGACTGGCCGCGGATCTCCAGCCACCTGATTTCGAAACCCGCATTGCCATCCTGCAGAAACGATTGTATAACGATGGTATTGAAATGCCGCAGGAAGTCCTGGAATATCTTGCATACAGTATCAACACAAACATACGTGAACTCGAGGGTGCGCTGATCTCGATCCTGGCGCAATCGTCGCTCAACAAGAAAGCCATCACCCTTGAACTGGCCAAGCAGATGATCGATAAGTTCGTAAAGAGCACCGCAAGGGAGATCTCGATCGATTATATACAGAAAGTGGTTTGCGATTATTTCAACCTCTCACTGGATGTGATAAACTCAAAAACAAGAAAGAGGGAGATCGTGCAGGCCAGGCAACTTGCCATGTACTTTGCAAAGAAACATACCAAAGCCTCGCTGGCAACAATTGGTCTGCATTGTGGCAACAAAGACCATGCTACAGTATTGCATGCCTGCCGCACTGTGAACAACCTCATTGATACCGACAAACAGTTCAGGATCTATGTTGAAGACCTTGACAAGAAGATAAAAATGTAAATCTTCCAGTTCCAGGCACCAAACTCCAAGTTCCAAAAGCCTAAAGCCAAACGCAAAAAGCCCAACTCATGAAAATCCTCTTTGTCTGCCTTGGAAACATTTGCCGGTCGCCGCTTGCAGAAGGTATATTAAGACAGAAGTTTGAAGAACGGGGCATTGAGGGAACCATACACTCTGCCGGGTTTGAGCCTTATCACGAAGGGCAGCATCCCGATCCGCGTTCCATCTCCACCGCCCTCAAACACGACATTGATATCCGGAATAAGGTTGCACGACTGTTTACCGTTGATGATTTTGATGAATACGACAGGATCCTGGTCATGGACTCGATGAACTATGCTGATGTCATGCGCCTGGCCAGGAATGATGCCGACAGGATGAAGGTTGATTACCTGCTGAATACCGTAAATAAAGGATCTGACGATGAGGTGCCTGATCCATATTATGGTGGACCCTCCGGATTCGATAAGGTGTACGAAATGATGGACCGTGCCTGTGAGCGCATCGTAAATCATATGGTCTAGCCTGAAGTTTTCCCTGTTTCCCAGGTTGATATTTTTGTACATTCGTTCATGAAACTTATGGCATGGAGATCCCCGGATTACATAATATTGAAGAAGCTGCAGAGCGCATAAGGGAATATATTCACAGAACCCCCGTAATGACGAGCAGCATGATCGACAGTATCTGCGGGGCGCACTTGTTCTTCAAATGTGAGAACCTGCAGAAGGCAGGCGCGTTCAAGTCGCGTGGTGCATGCAATGCCGTTTTCTCTCTGGATGAAGGTCAGCTTGAAAAGGGTGTTGCAACACATTCATCGGGGAATCATGCACAGGCCCTGGCACGCGCTGCCATGCTCCGGGAGGCAGATGCATACATCGTAATGCCCGAAACTTCGCCCAGGGTGAAGGTTGAAGGTGTTAAGGAATATGGTGGCAGGATCACCTTCTGCAAACCCACACTGAAGGCCAGGGAAGATACGATACGGAAGATCATCAGCAATACGGGCGCCCTGGAGATCCACCCCTATAATGATTACAGGATCATCGCCGGGCAAGCCACCTGTGCCAGGGAATTGCTGGAACAGACGCACGGCCTGGATATCATTCTGGCACCGGTCGGTGGTGGAGGATTGCTCAGCGGGACGGCATTGTCCGTAAAATATCTATCACCCGGAACCAGCGTGATCGCTGCAGAACCGGAGATGGCCAATGATGCCTACCGTTCTTTCAGGGAGGGCCGTTTTGTTCCTTCGGAGAACCCAAGCACTATTGCCGATGGGCTGCTCACCTCACTTGGAAGCCTCACCTACCCCATCATCATGAAATATGTCGACGATATCGTGACCGTAAGTGAGGATGGTATCATTAAAGCCATGCGACTGGTTTGGGAACGCATGAAGATGGTGATAGAACCCTCATCAGCTGTGCCCCTGGCAGCCATACTGGAGCAAAAGATCAATGTAAAAGGGAAGCGCGTGGGCATTATTTTATCAGGAGGGAACGTCGACCTGGAAAACCTGCCATGGCAGAATATGGAAGACAGAACATAGAATAATGAACATGGAACATGGAAGATTGATATTAATTCCCACGCTCCTGGGCGACAGTAGCGTTGATGCAGTGATGCCTGCAAATCTCCGGAATGTGATCAATGGCATGAAGCACTTTATCGTTGAGGACCTTCGCACTGCCCGCCGCTTTCTTAAGAAAGTTGATCGCGACATTGATATTGATTCCCTGGTATTCTTTGAGTTGAATAAGCATACACCGGAGGCGGATATTCGCCCCATGATACAGCCGATGCTGGAGGGTCATGATACAGGGCTCATGTCGGAAGCGGGAACGCCCTGTGTAGCTGATCCGGGATCCATGATCGTTTCACTGGCACATGATAGCGATATAAAAGTGATCCCTCTTTCCGGCCCTTCTTCCATTACCCTGGCCCTTATGGCTTCTGGTTTCAACGGGCAAAATTTTGTCTTTCATGGCTACCTGCCCGTGGAAAGTAAAAATAGACAATCGGCCCTGAAGAGGATCGAGCAGGATGCCTACCGCCTTGATCAAACCCAGATATTTATCGAAACGCCTTACAGGAACATGCAGATGCTGGAAAGCATACTAAAAACCTGCCTTCCCGGAACGCGCCTGTGTATTGCAGCAAATCTCACAACATCACTAGAAATGATCCGCACATTGCCTGTAAGCCGGTGGAAAAAAGAACCGCCGGCCATTCACAAACAGCCGGCGGTTTTTCTAATCTATAAATAACGACAAAATATTTCGTTATTCATTATTCGTTATTCGTTATTCGCTATTCGTTATTCTTAATGATCGTGCCCTTCCGGTCCGTGGACATGTCCATGCTCGATCTCTTCCGGAGTAGCTTCGCGTACATCTACGATCTGACCCTTGAAATACAGGTCGACACCTGCCAGCGGATGGTTGAAATCCATCTTCACCTTGTCGTCGGAGATCTCCAGTACCTTTCCCATTAGTGTTTGCCCGCTGTCATTCTGCATGGGGATATCGTTTCCAACGAATAAGATATTTTCATCGATCTTTCCGTCGATCTCGAAGATCTTCTTGTCGAGCTCCAGTAAAGCATCATCACGTAGTGGGCCATATGCAGCATCACTGTTCAGGGCAAAGCCGTATTTCGCTCCGGGTTCGAGGCCCTGTATATTCTCTTCAAATTTAGGAAGCAAAAAGCCTGAGCCGTATAGAAATACGAATGGCTTGTCTTTTTTCACTTCCTGGATCATAGTGCCTTTCTCGTCATTTTCAGTTAGTTTGTAGGTCATGGAGACCACGGTGTTGTTGCCAATTTTCATGTGAAATATTTTTGATTCCTGATAAGTAGTTATCACCTGCGAAAGTACTATTAAAAGTGATTTAATGAAAATTTCCCGGTAATTTTTGTAATAAATTCACACAAAATGCGTCAAATATATATATCATTGCAAGGATATCATTAACTAAATACTACCAATATTGGAAGAAGTTGTTCTTAGTATAAAGAACCTGAGTAAGAATTACGGCAAATTAAAGGCCGTGGATCAGCTGACGCTGGATGTTCATGCCGGTGAAGTTTTTGGCATACTTGGACCCAACGGCAGCGGAAAAACTACAACACTTGGTGTTGTATTATCCGTGATCAATGCAAGCGGAGGATCCTACTCATGGTTCGGTAATGTCCCTACCAAGGCGGACCGTAAAAAGATCGGGGCCATTCTTGAAGTACCCATTTTTTACCCATATATTTCGGGGGAGACCAACCTGAAGATCGTCGCCGACATCAAGGGTTGCGGGTATGAAAATATCCCCGAGGTACTGAAAATTGTTGACCTCACTGCACGCAAAAAAAGTAAATTTCACACCTATTCCCTTGGAATGAAGCAGCGCCTTGCCATTGCTGCAGCACTGGTGGGCAACCCTGAAGTATTGATCCTTGATGAACCAACCAATGGCCTGGACCCGCAGGGCATAGCAGAGATAAGGGAACTCATCATACGCATTGCAGCCCGCGGGATCACCATCATCCTGGCAAGCCACCTCCTGGATGAAGTGCAGAAAATATGCTCGCATGTAGCCGTGCTCGATAAGGGCAAGAATATATTTACCGGAAGAGTGGATGATATTCTTAATGCTTCTATGCAGGTAGAGGTTGCAGCGGATGATATGCAGGCACTTGAAGACAAACTTTCGAAACATGAAGACGTGCTCTCCATTGAAAAAGGAAACAATATTTTTATGGTAACCCTGAAAGAAGGTTTCGTGAGCAGCGATCTCAATAAATACCTTTTCTCAACCGGGTGCACTCTCAATCACCTGGCGATCAGGAAAAGGAGTCTTGAAAACTATTTCCTCGAACTAACATCTGAGAAATGATCAAATTACTTAAAATCGATTTCAGGAAGATCCGGGGAAGCAAAGTTTTCTGGATCCTTACCGGGCTATATGCCCTGCTTATTATCCTTTTCTTTTTTGGTATCCAGGGATTCCTGGATGACCTCGCTGATGAAGCCAATAAGCAAAGCCCCATCCCCCTGCCGGGATTGAGCGCCTACAGCCTGCCCGAGATCTGGCATAACCTGGTTTACATTGCGGGTTATTTCAAAATGTTTCTCGGCGTTGTGGTCATCATCCTGATCACCAGCGAGTACTCTTACAAAACAATCAGGCAAAACGTGATCAGCGGATTCAGCCGATGGGACTTCCTTAAAAGCAAGCTGATCACTATTGCTGTTATTACCCTGGGTGCCACACTGCTGGTATTTATCATTGGTGCCATACTCGGGCTTATACATACTGAAGACGTCAGTGCCGGAGTCTTTTTTGCGAAAACCGAGTTTCTCCTCGCTTATTTCCTGGAGATGTTTGCTTTCCTCTGCCTGGCTTTCCTTATCGGTATGCTGGTGAAACGATCCGGCTTTGCCATCGGATTGCTGCTGCTTTATTTTTATATTGTAGAACCGGTAGCCCGATACTATTTGCCTGATTACATTGGCGATTATATGCCCAAATACGTGATCGGTACCATGATCGATATCCCGAACACATCCATCATGCGCCTGTTCGGAGTTTCATTCCAGGATTATATCAGCCTGCTCGATGTTACCCTCGTACTGATCTATACAGCTGTATTCATCGGGCTGTCGTACTGGATCGTGAAGAAGCGCGATCTTTAAGAGTTCCGCCCTGCCGACCGGGTGCTGCATTATATTCCTGTTTTAGTGTTATAGGTTATTTCATAAACGCTATACCTTAAACGAATTTAACTACCTTTATATTCATGCTGAAAAGCCACCTGACAATCGCCGTATTCACCTGTGCAGTGCTCGTCCTGAGCAGTTGTAACAAGACCACATACGATGCCGTGTATCCCACTCTATCCGACGGAAAATACGACAGTGAGTTCCCATACCGTAATTGCTCAGATCAACTGGAAGAGATTGCCAGGTCGCTGGTGAAGATAGACGTACTTGTGTTTTACGAAACATACTCTTACAGCCGTTCAAGCAAGGTCACGATACAACAGATCAACTTGAGCGGAAAGGCTGAAAACCTGGCTGACGGAAGTGATGTACAAACAGAAAGCCATGGCGGAACAGCGATCGCACTGGAAGCAGGGCCGGGTCACCTGGCTTACCTCACCTGTGCCCACATTGTGAATTATCCGGATACGGTTATTCAATACTACCCTTATCCTGACGACAGCTATGTACAGGCGATTGGGATCAAGGCCAGGCAACAGAACAGGGTCAGCCATTCGCCGGCCGGCGGCGAGCTGCAAATACTGGCTAAGGACAAGCGTTCCGACATTGCGATAATGGGTAAAAAGCTGGAAACATCCTCAAACCAAACGAACAATACTTTTTCATATCCCATCGGGAATTCAGAAGAGCTTGACTGGGGAAGCTTCGTATACATCATGGGGTATCCCCTCGGACATGCCATGATCACCAGGGGAATTGTGAGTAACCCGGGCAGGATAAGCAAAGGCTCATTCCTGATCGATGCTGTATTCAATGTGGGTTTCAGTGGCGGACCGGTGATCGCAGTAAGAGACGGTGTGCCGAATTTCGAAATGGTGGGAATGGTAAAATCCTCAGCCGCCGTAAACAAGTTTTATCTGATCCCCGAGAATACAGATAAACCTGATGAACTGAATATGAGCGAACCATATGAAGGGAAGCTAAAAATTCAGTCTGAGAAAGAAATACAGTACGGGATTACCTTTTCAATCACTACGGCTGCATTGATCGATTTTTACAGGAAAAACAAAGAAAGCATCAAGCGCCGGGGTTTTGATCTCGACTGGTTTTTCGAACCCACTGCCAATTAGGGCTTTCCAATCCTGTTCAGGGCAGCCAGTCGTTTCAGCAGCGGAGGATGGGAATAATAGAAAAACACATATGCCGGATGAGGCCTGAGGTTGCTCAGGTTATTCACCGACAATTTTTTCAGCGCTTCCGATAATGCTTCCGGGGAATAATTCAGCCCTGCATAACGGTCAGCAGCATATTCATTCCTACGGGAAAGGGTATGCGAGAACATGTCAAGCAGCATGGAAATGGGCGAATAAAGCAACGCAAAAGTGATCAGCCCCATATGAAAACTCGGGCTGGTGGCTCCCAGAACTTCCGACATCACAGCCCTGTTGATAAACAGCGACAGGATGAAGAGCATGAGACCGGTAGAGATGACAGATTGCATGACTCCCATCAGGGTGTGCTTCTTTTTATAGTGCCCGATCTCATGTGCCAGCACGGCAACCAGTTCTTCGGTGCTGTGGTCAGCAATGAGGGTATCGTAAAGAACAATACGCTTTTTAGGTCCGAGTCCGGTAAAATAAGCATTCCCCTTGGTGCTTCTTTTAGAGCTGTCGATGACATAAATATTCTTCAGTTTGAAGCCGACCTTTCGGGAAAATGATTCAATGGCTTCCCTCAGTTCTCCTTCTTCAAGGGGTTTCTGTTTATTGAAGAGGGGAACGATCAGGTTGGAATAGAACATGAACATGAACAATGTAAATGCCGTGATCACTCCCCATGCGATAACCCAGAACCATGCGCCGCTGACCTGGTATATCCATATAACAAGTGCCAGCAATCCTCCCCCGATCAGGGAAGCAAGCAAAAGTCCTTTTACCTTATCCAGAAGGAAAGTTTTTGGAGTTGTCCTGTTAAAACCAAAACGCTCTTCTATCACAAAAGTGCCATATATGGAGAATGGCAGTCCGAGCAAGTCCGCTGCCAGTCCCAGAATACCAAAGAACAGCAGGGCCATTAAGATGGGATGTTCCGTAATTCCCCTCACGAAGCCATCGAGGAAGGCAAATCCCCCCAGGAACAGCATCAGCATCATGGCTATAAATGAAACGGTGTCGGAATAAATGGAGAAGCGCGTGTTCACCCTGGTATAATCCTGCGATATCCTGTATTTCTCTGGATCATAGATCCCTTGCAGTTCATCGGGAAGCTCGTTGCTCCAAAGGCGGCTGTTGAGGTATTGAAGCAGGCGCTCCAGCAGGTAATCAAAAACCAGGATACCTATAATAATATAAAAAATTGTTTCAGTCATCAATAACTTCCTCCCCATTTTCGCAGGAACCATTCAGTCCCGAGCAGTCCGATCAATATAATAAGCACCCACCAGAGGTCGACAAAATCAATATATTTTTTCTCAGCATGGATCAGTGGTTTCATATCTTCCCTCCCACTCAGGATCTGTGGCAGATCGCCAAGCTGTTCAATGTCGAGCAGCATCCCCCCTTTTGATTCGGCCAGCTCGCCCAGCATCGCATGTTCAGCCACCAGCCTGCTTTGTTCCTTGATCACGGGAGTTACGACAAACCCACCCCTGTCGCTAAAAACCTGCTCTCCCAGCCGGGTGGTGGCCTCATAAGTATAGCTGCCGACTTCCAGTCCGCCGGCATTCAGGATATAGGCATCGCCTGAACGGCTGAAGACGTAATTGTATACATTACCATCCTCATCCCTGATCTCCACATTCACATCGGGCCCGTTAACGGCCTCAAAGCTTTCATTGTATAATTCCGCCTGCAGGCTTACTGCTTCATTTTCAGGAAATGCCTGTCGGGATGACACCCTGAATCGTCGTTTATCATCCCGTACTGCAAGATATTGCACCGTCTTGCTTATCAGTTCATCAAAGGGTTTATGATCTCCTGAAATGATATGGGTCTTCAGGCGCCATTTCCATATTCCCGTACCGGCAATGACCCCTGTTTTTTTCTCTGCACCTTCTTCAAATAACCACAGGGGTTCCGGGCTTTTAACTTCCCCGATCTTCTGGTTGAAGAGTACACGTGCCGAATTGGATGCAGAAAATCGTGAGGCGGGAACATTCAGGGGCGGCAGGAAAGGAAGCAGTTCCCTCAGTCCGTCTCCAATTGCAAAAGTATTGAAAGACTCATTTAAATAAGCCTGTACTTCATTTATGTTTCCCTGGTTGGGCCCCGTCATTTGTATTCCCGTCCTGAGCATTCCGAACTTTCTCAGGTCGGTTTGCCTGCCAGGGATATACAGCACCGGTAATTCTGCCCGTGCAATGCGCTGCATGAGCCTGTCCGAGTTTGGAGAGAATGAAGGCAGCTGATGAAGGATCAACAGGTTGTAAGCTTCAAGCGGAACATTTAAATCTTTGAGGAGTACGTCATCAACTTCGTAATTAACATTACTGCTTACGGCCTGCCTGATGGCACTGATATCTGGATGCGGGGCATTGGCCAGTATAAGCACTTTTTGCCTGGACTTAAGCACTTCCACAAACATGTCATAGCTGTTATTCTCATAAGTAAGTTCATCCTGCCGTGAGTCCAGTTTCAGCACATAATGGTGCAATCCTTCTTCCCCCGCCGGAAGCTGGAGCAGTATGGTCTGTGAAAAATTGTTTCCCTGCACAGGCTGTTGAAAGCTTTTGATCACCTTAGCTTTTTCGCTTATTGTCAGATCAAGGACTGTTCCATCCATCTGGTTTGCATTGACTATGACCTCCACAGGGTGATCATTGCCCTCAAAAGCAATGGAATTGTGTAATACCCGCTTGAAGAAAGCATCACGCTGGACAGCAGTATCTCCAAGTCCTATTGTGTAGACCGGATAGTCTGCGCCACCTGCTCTGTAAACAGGATTAAATCCCTTGTTATAGATTCCATCGCCGGCAATCACCACAGCACCGATGTTCCTGTTTACGAAGCTGACATCCATCATATCAAAGAGGGCTGAAATGTCGGATTCCTTTTCTTTAAAGGAAAGGCTGTCGAAGGTGGCCCCATCAATCATCTTAACATCTTCCCCGTAAGTAAAAAGTTGCACATCGAATCCGGCAAGCAATTGCTTCAGCATTTCATTCAATTCCGGGATGTAATTATTCCTGTAATAAACCGAATCTTTGTTAAGGACCATGGAGAGGCTGTTATCCTGTGCAAAGATCACGATCGGCCGCTCCGTAGCACGGCTGCTGAGTTTAAGCAGTGGTGATAGAAGGAGAAAGCTCAGGAGGGTGATGATAAAGAACCTTATAATTCCAAGCAGGCGCTTCAACCATGAAGGGAATTCGTTCTTGTTTTCCCTGAAATATAAAACCATCGACCCCAGTATCCCCGCCAGAATGCAGATCAGGATAAACCAGGTTGGATAGCCGGTGATGATATTTAGATCCAAAAGAATTAAAGCTTTTTGATAATATACAAACTGAACAGCGGTGATAATAGTATAAAGGGGTCGGAAAGGGTGGCCGGTTCGCTATACATTCAGCCCGCCACATACTTTGATCACCTGACCGGTAATATACGATGACAGTTCTGATCCGAGGAAGATACAGGCGTTTGCAACATCATCCGGTGTTCCACCCCTTTTCAATGGGATATCGTTGATCCAGTTCTGGCGTACTTCATTATCAAGCGAGGCCGTCATTTCTGTTTCAATGAATCCGGGAGCTATTGCGTTACAGCGGATGCTTCTTGACCCTAACTCCTTGGCAACTGATTTCGTAAAGCCGATGATCCCCGCCTTGGATGCTGAATAATTCGATTGTCCGGCATTGCCACTCACACCAACAACAGAACTCATATTGATGATCGATCCGCTGCGTTGCTTCAGCATGGTGCGCTGAACGGCTTTTGTGAGGTTAAATACGGACTTAAGGTTGACTGCCATAATGATATCCCAGTCTTTCTCTTCCATTCTCATCAAAAGGCCATCGCGGGTGATCCCGGCATTGTTCACCAGGATATTGATACTGCCAAAATCGGCAAGCACATCTTCAACCAGTTTCTCGCTTGCTTCCAACGATGATGCATCAGAAGCATAGCCCTTTGCTTTTACACCCAGGCCCGTGAGTTCCTGTTCAACATTTTCCATATTCTCATCACGCTTCAGGTCAGAAAAGGCCACATCGGCACCCTGTCGGGCATATGCCAATGCAATTGCTTTTCCGATGCCCCTGGAAGCTCCGGTTATCAGTGCAGTTTTTCCTTCGAGAAGTTTCATAACGTGTTGTTAAAAATTAGCTATGGTGTTCAAAGATAACAAAAGATGTTATTTATACCCAATTAAAATAATATCAATAACCAAATGGGCTCTAGATGTATTTCACCAGGCCCATCTCATGCCTTGATGAGAGAAGCGGGTTGGTGGGATACATCCTGATCGCATAATCGAGCAGGCCTGCATATTCAATGGCAAATTCACAGCTGAATGTGACCGTATCTTTTGTGGCGCGCTTCAGTTCCAGGGGCCTGGTAAACAAAAGTTCTTCTTTTCGCCCATTACCTTTGCGACCGAATATTACTTCCATCCCAATATCCTCGGGTGAAAGCGATCCGCTTTCCAGTTTCACCTCTGCTTTGAATGATTCGCCAAACCGCAGCGCACGCCCGGAAGAATCCGGTATCTTAACAGACCTTACCGCAACCTCTTGCCAGTGCTTCTGCACCTTAGACTTCCAGTCTGCAATAACTTTTGCCATGGAACAATTTTCCGCTTTAATATCAACAGCCCGCAAGGCAAGTTTTGAATAGTACTTCCCGCGGTACTCGTCAAGCATGCGTTTCATTGTGAACTCATGACATATTTCTGCCGTAGAATTCTTTATGTACTCTATCCATTGGGAAGGGATCCCATCCTTGTCGAGGACATAGAAATGGGGTGCGATGTCATCTTCCAGGATATTGTATATGGTCTCGGAATCAAGTTCATCCTGGAACTGCTGGTTCTCATAGGTTCGCTTCTCTGACATCGCCCACCCGGCACCGGGTTTATAGCCCTCGGCCCACCATCCGTCCAGCACACTAAAGTTCAGTACTCCGTTCATCACTGCCTTCATGCCGCTGGTTCCGGATGCTTCAAGGGGACGTGTAGGGGTATTCAACCATACATCGACACCCTGTACCAGTTTCCTGGCCACATGCATATCATAGTTCTCAATAAAGACAATGCTTCCTTCAAAGGCAGGCTTCCTGGAGATCTCGATGATATGCTTGATGAGATCCTGCCCTGCTTTATCGTTGGGATGAGCTTTCCCGGCAAAAAGGAACTGTACCGGACGGTCGGCATTATTCACGATACGTGCTAGTTTTTCTTCATCCATAAAAAGAAGCTGCGCTCTTTTGTAGGTGGCAAATCGCCGGGCAAAACCTATTGTGAGTACATTTTCATCCAGTTTTTCAAGTGTTCTGACAATAAGCTGTGGCGCCTCCTGTCGACGGGTCATTTCAGCAGACAGCCGGGTTCTCAGAAAATCAAACAGTTCTTTCTTTAATTTTTTCCGGATGTCCCAGATCACATTATCGGGGACTTCCCTGATCAAGCTCCAGTATGATGGGTCGGACTGGTTCTGGTAAAAATCCTCACCAAAAGTCTCCCTGAATAGCTTGATCCAGAGCCTTGAAGTCCAGGTACCGTAATGTACGCCGTTGGTTACATGGCCGATGTTGATCTCCTGGGGAAAATATCCCGGGAAGAGTCCCGAGAACATCTTTCTTGAAACATCGCCGTGTATCTTGCTCACCCCGTTAACCTCCTGTGACAGTTTGAGTGCCAGTACGCTCATGGAGAAGGATTCATGAGGATTTTGCCTGTTCATGCGGCCAAGCCCCATAAATTCATCCCAGCTAATGTTGAGTCTTTCAGCATAATGAGGTATATAGGTCCTGAGCAGGTCTTCGCTGAACGAATCATGCCCTGCAGGCACGGGTGTATGTGTTGTGAACAATGTCGACGACCTGACGATCTCCCTTGCCATGGGGAAGGTAATGATACGCCCCTGTATGAGCCTGCGCATGCGTTCAATGCCGATGAAAGCAGCGTGTCCTTCATTACAATGATACACTTCAGGTTTCATGGCCATTGCATCCAGTAGCCTGATACCGCCAACACCCAGCAGGAGTTCCTGTTTCAGACGGTTTTCATTATCTCCGCCATACAACTGGGATGTTATGCGGCGGTCCCTGTCCTGGTTCTCGCGTATATCGGTATCGAGCAAATAGAGTGGAATACGTCCGATATCAAGCCGCCAGGCTTTGGCATATACTGTACGCCCGGGAAGGGCCAGGCTGATCTTCAGCCAATCACCATTTCCATCAAGTACCTTTTTCAGGGGCAGATATGAAAAGCGCTGCCTGTGTGAGTCGGATATCTGCTCACCATGAGGCGAGAGTTGCTGGTGAAAATAACCAAAACGGTACATCAGGCCCACCCCGATCATATGCATATTCGAATCGCTGGCCTGTTTCAGGTAATCCCCTGCAAGGATCCCCAAACCGCCGGAATAGATCTTAACCGATTCGTGTAAGCCATATTCCATGCTGAAGTATGATATCAGCGGAGAACCTGCCTCCGGCTTCACGCGCATGTAATCGCTGAACCGTTTGTAAACATTATTGAGGGAGGCTGTAAATTCTTTATCGTTTTCCAGTTCATTATATCGCTCATACGGAAGCATTTCAAGCATCGCGACAGGATTATGCGCCGTCTCCTCCCATAAAACCGGGTCCATGCCGCTGAACAATACTTCTGCATCGCAGTTCCATGTCCACCACAGGTTCTTGGATATCTCAAGCAAACCCTTCAGCCTTTCAGGGATTTCCGCCTTTACATTCACTTTTTTCCACGTCGGGCTGGTATCGCTTCCCACCGCAGGGACATATTCCCTCAGCCTGAACTGCTGCTGCTTGCTTTTAAATAACTCCGATCTGAGTTCAACCTTTTTCAGCGCCACTGACCAGGCTTCCCTGTAATTCACTACAAAAGATTCCCAGAGCGCCTGTAACGAGATGTCTCTTGCTTCCTGGCAGGCGGCATGATAGCGTTTTTCATCCATCGAAAGGAAAGACTGCAGTGTGGTGCGGATGTCTTTAACCACTGACTTGTCATTGGTATCGGTCCGTTCAGAGACTACAACCCCGGTATGTTTTATTTCAAAACCCTCATTCACCCATGCACCAAAACCGGCCAGCGAGGTTGTGATAGTGGGAATACTGAATGCAATACTCTCAAGCGGGGTATAGCCCCAGGGTTCATAATATGAAGGAAATACCGATACATCAAAACCGATCAGGGTATCGTAGTATGGCAGGTTGAATATTCCGTCCATCCCGTCGAGATATGCCGGCACGAAGATCACGCTCACTTTATCCGAAGGCATATTGCTCAGGCCTTTCGCCCTGATACGTTGCAGGGTGGGGTCCTGCTCTTCATCAAAGAGGTAGTGGGTGAGGTATGGATGCTCAACAGGCCCGAAACTATGTTCATTCAGGCGTTTGACGACCTCCTGCCGCGGTCCTGCATGGTTTGATGGTACGGTGATAAATGCGATAGTGTGACGACCCTGATCCTGCTTATTCAGCTCGGCAAGGGCATCTACGAAAATATCGATCCCTTTGTTTTTGAATTCATAACGGCCACTGTTGATCACCAGCAGGCTGTCGGATGGCAGTTCATGCCCCGTGACTGCTTCAGCCACCGCAATGATCTTGTTTCGGGCAAGTTCACGTTTTTTTATGAACTCATCTCCTTTGGGCACAAAGGTGTCTTCAAACCCGTTCACGGTGATCACGTCCGGGTCCTTGCCAAGAAATTGCCTGCATTCTTTTGCCGTTATCTTACTAACGGTTGTGAAGCTATCGGATTCACGGGCAGAAAGTGATTCCAGCGATTGCTTTGCCACAACGCCGAAATCTGATGCCACCTTTGCCGGGTTATAATTCCCCAGCTGTCCGTATAGTGGCAGTCCGTTCCCTGCTATTGAGCGGCCGAGCACGGTAGCGTGGCTTGTAAATACGGTTCCCACCTGTGGCACATGCTGGTTCAGGTAAAGGGCCCCGGTACCTGTCATCCATTCATGGAATTGAGCAACGATCCGGTCGGTTGCCGAGAGGTTGAATTCGTAAAAACTTTCGATCACCCTTGCAGCAGCGTATCCAAACATTGCGGGTTCGATATAATCCCACTGCCCACTCAGTGAATCCAGCTTGAACTTTTCCCACAGGCTGAAGAATATTTTATCCTTTTCGGTAAAAAGGGGTTTAAAATCCACCAGTATCACAATGGGGTTACCACTGACGTTCCACCTTCCGGTCCTTATCCTCAATCCTTCCTCAATGGCTTTTTCTTTCCAGGATGCGAATATGCTTTTATCCTCAATAAAATCAGGGTGTTCCCTGGTCTCCATCCAAACATCGGGACCTATCAGGATATAACTGTCGTCGTAATCCTCCACGATGGTGCGAGCTTTGGTCGAAAGTACGGTATAAATGCCGCCTACCTTGTTACAGATCTCCCAGCTGGTTTCAAATATATAATCGGGTTTTATTGTTGGTTTGTTCATAGTCATTTAAATTCCTGCAAAAATATGTTAATTCATGAATTGCCTTAAAAAATGTTATCACGCACTTTAATGCAATTCTCTTAAAGATTTTACCTTAACGGACTAACCCAGGGAATAGCGTGTATTTCCGCCATCAACAGAGTATACCTGGCCGGTAACAAAATCTGCCAGGGGCGAAAGCAGCCAGGCAGCCAGTGATGCAAAGTTATCGGGATCGCCGATCTTTCCGGCAGGAATTTCGGCAATGGTTTGTTTACGTGCTTCATCGAAGCTGATCCCCTGGATCTCACTGCGCTTTTTGAAGAGCCTGTCGATCGCCGAAGTTTCATGATATCCCGGTCCGATCAGATTCACCGTTATACCCTGGTCGGCCACTTCGAGCGCCAGGGTTTTGGAGGCACCGGCCACGGCCATCCTGAGGGAGTTGCTTAACACCAGGTTGGTGATGGGTTGCTTTACGGTTGAACTTTCGCTGAACAATATCCTGCCATACCCTTTTTCCCTGAACAGGGGGATCAGTTGCTTGACAAGATCTACTTTCCAGCGAAGCAGCAGGCTGTATGCTGAGTCCCAGTCCTCCATACTTGTTTCAGTAAACGACATGGCAGGCGGCCCGCCGGCATTCACAAAAACTCCCGAAGGAATGCGGCTGCCAAGCGATAACAGGATGCGACCGGGCAGTGTCGGATCGGTCAGGTCACCAATCACCAGTTCAACCTTTTCAGGGAAATCGTTTGCCAGTTCCTGCAGGAGCTGTTCCCTGCGGGCAACGGCTATCACACCGGCACCATTGTTGAGAAGGGCCCGTGCAACTGCATTCCCCAGCCCGGAACTTGCACCGGTAACAATAAATAACTGTCCTTCAATCCTCAGATCCATAACTACTTCCTGAACAGGTTCTTCAACTCTTTTTCGATGTTGGCAGTATATTTCCTGATATCGGATTTCTTTACTTTCCTGACCTCATCCTGGAGTTGCTCATACTTTTTCTTCGCCCTGGTCCCCAGGTTGGGAATAATACGGTCCCTGACATCTTCGCCGGCATCCTGCATGACGACCAGCAACTCATCCACATCAACTTTACGCAGGAGTTCTTTGATCCTGCTGTTCGAAAGATCTGCTATATCATTCAGGTTCATATCCTTTATCTTGCTTTCTTTCACCTTGCGCTTCACATTCCTGCCGGTTTCAGCAACTTTTTGCTTCACTTTCTGTCCAAGTTCCGCAGCCTTTTCGAATGTTTCATCCAGCTGTTCCTGGAATCCCGGCTCTGCGCATATTTCATCAACCCTGATCGTAAAGTCGGACAATACGTTCATATAGTTGATGAATGCCTCGTATGGTGTGCCGTATGGGTTGAAGTACTTATGAACGTCACCATCGGAGAACCATTTGGTGCACATGTAGTAGAAATGATCGGAAGTTTGCAGGTATCTCCAATCTCGGAGAATCCCCTGATCTGAACAGCGATCGACCTTATTCTTCAGTGCATAGAGTTTATCGAATGCTTCGTCCTGCAGTTCATTTCCCAGCCATGCGGTAAGGTCACGTTCTTCGTCGGCCCATGAAATGGGATAAGGCACACTGATGGTTGAGATCGGTTGCAGTTTCTCTGCCAGTTCCGAAGGAGTATTAAAAGTGAAGTTTGAATGGGAGAACACTCTTGCCGGCAATGCCCGCATAAAGTCGAAGATCCCGGTTTCGGGCCACTGGTGTTCGCCGAAAGTTTCATAATCCATAAAGAGGTTTACGACCTCTTCCTTTGGATCGATCTCATTGAGCCACCCAACGAACTTTTCCGTGGTCAGGGGCCATTCTCCCCAGCTTTGCTGCGAAAAGCGGAAAGCAATGTCGTCGCTCAGCCTGAAATTCTTCAGCAACAATTTCAGCTTTGGGTTGACGGCATTGGTATACATGTAGTTCGGGCTTTTCCAACCCAGTACATGTTTGGCACCTTCGGTTAGCATCAGGTTAAAACCCATCTCGGCTACCATCTCACCAATTCCGTCAGAATATATCAGCTCGGTATTCCTGAATGTTGTGGGGATCTGTCCGAAATGCTTTTCTACCTTTTTCTTTTGTATATCCACCTGCTTGAAGAACTCCTCTTTGCTTTTAAGGGCAACAAGTGCGTGGGCATCGGTTTCTGCTATGAACTCCACGTTCCCTGTTGCAGCGAGTGCTTTGAAACTATCGAGCACATCAGGAGCAAAGGCTTCAAACTGATCAATGGCAGTACCTGAAATCGAAAAACTCACCTTGAATGCTGACCCGTACTCGTTGATCAGGTCAAGCAGCACCTGATTCATCGGAAGGTAGCATTTCTCGGCCACCCTTCTCATAATGAACCTGTTCTGAGGAGCATCAAAGTATTGGTGGTTGTTACCGATATCGAAAAAGCGGTAAGTCCGAAGCCTGTATGGCTGGTGGACCTGGAAATAAAAACAAATTGACCTCATATTCTCAACTTTCAAACTTATAATACACTTTCATAAACTTCCTTGATCTTTATGGCTGCATTTTCCCATTTCAGGTTGTCGACCTCTGTTTTACCATAACGGCGGAACATTTTCGACAGTCCCTCATAGTGCAGGAGCCCGTAAATATTGTCAGCCATGGCATCCACATCCCAGAAATCGATCTTTAATGCATGGATCAAAATTTCTGAAACGCCTGATTGTTTTGAAATGACCACAGGTACATTCGATCGCATGGCTTCCAGCGGAACGATCCCGAAAGGTTCCGACACTGAGGGCATCACAAAAACATCGCTCAGCCCGAACATATGGTCTACATCATCTCCTTTGAGGAAGCCGGTAAAGTGGAAACGGTCAGCCATCCTTAATTCAGCTACACGGCGGATGATCTTATTCATCATATCTCCGCTTCCGGCCATCACAAAACGTACGTTCGGGTCTTTATCCAGCACTTTGCGGGCAGCCTCCACAAAATAGTCGGGGCCTTTCTGGAAGGTTATCCTGCCAAGAAAGGTAACCACTTTTTCTTTTACGCCCCTGCGGTAGCTGGCATCAGGCTTATCACTTGGTTCAACGGCATTATATGCAACGGATACCTTGTCAGGGTTAATGCCGTAGCGTTCAATAACAATATTCCGCGTAAGTTTACTCACAGCGATAACCCTGTCGGCCTCCTCCATGCCTTTGCGTTCAAGATCATAAACATTCTGGTTCACATTTTCTCCCGAGCGGTCAAATTCCGTAGCATGCATGTGAACTATGAGCGGCTTTCCACTCACACTCTTTGCTGCCACACCTGCAGCATATGTCAGCCAGTCGTGCGCATGGATCACGTCGAAATCCTGTGTGGCAGCTACAGCGGAAGCGATCAGGGCATATCGTTTGACTTCCTCCATAAGGTCGGTACCATATTTCCCGGAAAACTCAAATTTCTTCGACAGCACTTTATCTTCGCTGCTCTGAGCTTCCAGTTCCTTTGCTTCCATGATCCGTTTAAACTCTTCCGGGCCAACATAAGGGATCAGGTTTGAACCGATCTCCATGTAGGTAATCCGTCGCCAGTATTCTTCATACTTTTTATCCCTGAAGTCAACTGCTATGTCGCTGGCATTGATAAGCCGAACCGCCTGCTGGTCTTCATCGCCGTAGGCTTTGGGAACAACGAACAATACCTCCACTCCGTGTTTCATCAGGCCCTTTGTCATGCCGTAGCATGCCGTGCCCAGGCCCCCGGTAATGTGTGGAGGGAATTCCCACCCGAACATTAAAACTTTCATCAGCCGATCCTTATTTTTATGATTATCACTTTCTTTTCCTTTTGTATTTTTTCAGCAGGGCATTTGTGCGCAGTAACTCCGATACGCTCCATGCCTGTGAGATGGCGCCGCCCGGATAGTGTGGAGGATCACCGTCGTACACTTCCGAAACAGATCCTATTCCTGCTTCTGTCATTACCTTCTCGAAGCCCTTGTATATATTTTCGATATATTCCACTCCTGCTTTTCCGTACACCCGGAGGTATGCTTCTGCGAAATGCCCGAACAACCAGGGCCAGACTGTTCCCTGGTGGTAAGCCCTGTCCCGCTCAGCCTGGTTTCCATAATAAGTCCCTTTATAATTATTATCCCTGGGAGACAGGGTCCTTAAACCGCGGGACGTGAGAAGCTCTTTGCGAACCACATCGATAACGCTCATGCAGATTCCTTCATCGATCGCCCTGTATGGAAGTGAGGCAGCGATGATCTGGTTGGGCCTTACCGACCAATCATGCCCTTCAGGACCAATATGATCAGCCAGGTACCCCTTTTTATTATCCCAGAATGCGGCAGTAAATGAAACAGGGATCATGCCGGCAATATCTTTCCACTCCTTCACAAACTTTTCATCCTCTGCATGCTCGGCCAGCTCAAGGCTAAACCTTATGGCATTGTACCAAAGGGCATTGATCTCAACCGGAAGCCCGATCCTTGGTGTTACCGCTTTACCGTCAACCACGGCATCCATCCATGTAAGGGCATATCCGGGGATCCCTGCATGGAGCAGGCCGTTTTCCTGCATATGAATATTAAAATCCGTTCCTTTCCTGAAGCCCCTGAGGATCATCTTCATCTTTTTTCCGTAAGTATCCCAGACCTCCTTCCGGTCTCCGGTATAATTCGCATACTGCTGAAGGGTCCAGAAAAACCAGAGCGGGGCGTCTACTGAATTATATGCTGAATCAGAGCCCGCTCCAATATTCGGGAACAGGGGGCCCTTGAGGTCTTCTACCATGGTATCGACTACCGCCTTGCAGGTTTTGGGATCGTTATTTACCAGGGTGAGGCCGGGCAGGGCGATAAAAGTGTCCCTCCCCCACCTGCCAAACCAGGGGAAGCCTGCAACGACCCAGGTCTTCTTATCTCTTTTAACAATGAACTGATGGGCGGAATTAATCAGGCAATTCTCAAAATTATTGCGGGGGGTACGTTTCTTTACCTCGCTGGTGAACGAACGCTTGATCGCCGCCGGGTTCACTTCTGACGTACCTGCGACAAAAACCACGCTTTCGCCCTTTTTGATCTCGATCTCAAAGAAACCGGGAACGAACAGGTCTTCCTGGTAGTCATATCCCCTTTCCATCTCTTCCTGGTATTCAATGTTATAATACCATGATGGGGCATGATGGTATTCCACTTTTTTTGAAAACTGCATGTAGAGCGGCGTATAACCATTATACAGTCTCATCATCACGCCATTGGGTACTTTCCGGTATTTATCGCTCAGGTCAAAGTTGGCTTTTGAAAGCCTGTGCACATTCCTGAAAGCCAGGAAGGGATTGAAGCGAAGGCGAGTAGGAGAATGAGCATCTTCAAGGGTGTACCGGATCATTATCCTGTCGTTCAATTCTGCAAAGATCATCTCCTTGCGGAGCAGTACCCCACCCACCCTGTAAACAAGGTTCGGAATGGGCTCGGTATTGAAATCCCTGATATACTTATGCCCGCCGGGCTTATAAACTCCACCGGGGTATTTGTGTATTCCCAGGTTGAAGCTCGCATCCCTCTGAATGATCACCTCATCGAGGTTCGACAGGAGCACATGGTTCTCATCGTCGATGCCCGGCTGGGGAGCGATCAGGAGTCCATGGTATTTCCGGGTGTTGCAACCCACAATGGTACGGCTGGAATATGCTCCCGCACGATTCGAACGCAGAAGCTCCCTTTTCAGGGAATATCCCAGGTTTATTAACTGATTTTTATCAAATTCTATATAACTCATCTCTAAAACAATTGCCTGATAATAACGCGATCAAGGAGCTGCAAAATTAGATATTTTTTATCTGGTATAAATAAATATTAATACTTATTAACATAAAATTAATAAATTAGTTGAGTATTCCCTAATACTATCATATTTTCACATCAAAAACCCCATCATGAATTTATTTTATCGAATATTTTCTGCTATACTACTGGCAGCATTGTTCTCATTTGACCTTTCAGCCCAGGATAAAAAGCCGCTCAATCACGATGACTATGATATATGGCAAAGTATCAATAATACAATCATTAGTGATAACGGCCTGTATATCAGCTATGAAATCAATCCCCAGGAAGGTGATGGCACACTCTGGATCTATGATACTGAAGGATCTTCCTACCTCGATTTTGAAAGGGGATATGAAGCCGCTTTCTCACCTGGAGATGAATTCCTTGCCTTCAGGATAAAGGCCCGATTTGATTCCATACGCCAGGCAAAACTCGATGGCAAGAAAAAGGATGATCTACCCAAAGACTCACTTGGTATCTATCTCATTGAAAAGGACAGCCTTGTAGTGGTTCCGGATATCAAATCCTTCAAGTTGCCGGAAGAGGGAAAGGCATGGATGGCCTGGTTACTTGAGAAAAAACAAGAACTGCCTGATACAACAGCATCCGACACTACGGCTACGGAAGAAACGGAAGAAAAGTCAGACAAAAAGAAAACAAAAAAGCCGAAGAAACAGGAAGGTAACACGATGGAGGTATATCATCCCGGAACCGGAGTGATCACTTCTTTTGACCATGTTACGGAGTATGATTTTTCAAAGAATGGACAGATGCTTTCTTTTATCACCACGAAGAAAGACAGCATTGATTCCGTATTTGTGCATTACATGCTTTATCCCGGTATACAATCGCGCAAGATCTATGCCGGCCCGGGCTATGCTAAACTGCTTACACCGGATGAAGATGGAATGCAGCTTGCTTACTTATTCACGGCAGATACCGCCAAAGTGAAGGTTTATGACCTCAAACTCTGGAACATGAATAATGATAAGCTTATCACGGCAGCAGACACTTCAGCCGTGAATATGCCCGATGGCTGGTGTGTTTCGGAAAACGGGAAATTGTATTTCTCAGGAAACGGCAAACGGCTCTTTTTTGGAACGGCTGCCATACCGCAGGAAGAACCGGAGGATACACTTACATCAGACGAAAAGGTAAGTGTGGATATCTGGAACTGGAAAGACGACCGTTTGCAACCCATGCAGCTGAAACAGAAAGACAGCGACCTTAAAAGATCCTACCTGGCGGTATACCATATCCCTCCCGGCAGGATGGTGCAACTGGCCGATGAAGATGTTATGAATTTAAGGATGGATAAGAAAAGACAGGGGCCATTTGCCCTGGGAAGCAGCAGGAAACCGTATTATAAAGAGATGTCGTGGGATGCCGATGGCAAGCAAGATTATTACCTGATCAATATGGATAATGGCGAACGAATTCTGTTGCTCGAAAAGATGTTGTCGGGAGCTTATCTTTCACCACTGGGACGATATGTTACCTATTACGATGCCCTGGACAGCAGCTGGAACTCCATTTTGTTAAAAAGCGGGGAACATAAGAAGCTTACAGGTGAACTCCCGGTATGTTTCAGCTATGAGGAATATGATATGCCAAGCACACCGGGTCCATATGGATTCAAAGGCTGGAGCAAGAATGAGGACTGGATGCTCGTATATGACCGTTATGACATATGGAAATTCGACCCCGAAGGGAAAAACGAACCCGTAAACCTGACCAATGGAAGGGCTGAAAAGAAACAGTACAGGTACTATAATCTTGACCCCGATATTGAATATATCCCCGAAAATGAAAACCTGCTTTTACGCATGTTCAACGAAAATAGCAAGGATGCCGGTTTCTGCCATCTGAATATCGGTAAGGAAGTTGTATTGAATGAGTTGATGACGGGGCCATACAGCTATTATATTCCAAAGAAAGCCAGGGATGCAGATAAGCTGATATGGCAGCGGATGAATTTCACAGAATACCCTGACCTGTACATCAGTGATATGGATTTTAATGATCCTGTCAGGGTCACTGATGCGAATCCTCAGCAAAATGAATATCTCTGGGGCAGTGTGGAACTGGTACACTGGACTTCATCCGACGGTGATGAACTGGAGGGATTGCTATACAAACCGGAAAATTTCGATCCCGACAGTACTTATCCCATGATCGTGTACTTCTACGAGAAGTATTCGAACAACCTCAACAGGCATTATACCCCCAGGCCAAGCCGTTCTACCGTAAACTTCACCTATTATGCAAGCAACGGTTACCTGGTTTTTGTCCCGGATATTGTTTATGATGAAGGATTCCCCGGGCAAAGTGCTTATCATTCGGTGGTAAGCGGTACGCTGAAGCTGATGGAAAATCCCTGGGTTGACGGTGACCATATAGGCATTCAGGGACAGAGCTGGGGCGGATACCAGGTGGCATACCTGGTCACGCAAACCAATATGTTTGCAGCAGCCATGGCAGGAGCACCTGTGAGCAATATGACAAGTGCTTACGGTGGAATCCGCTGGGGATCAGGTATGAGCAGGATGTTCCAGTATGAAGGCAGCCAGAGCCGCATCGGCGGAACACTCTGGGAACGCCCCTGGCGCTACATTGAGAATTCACCTGTATTCTTTGCCGACAAGGTAGAGACTCCATTGCTGATGATGCACAACGATGAGGACGGTGCCGTTCCCTGGTACCAGGGCATTGAATACTTTGTTGCGCTGCGCCGCCTGGGCAAGCCCGTATGGTTGCTCACCTATAACGGGGCTCCACACAACCTTAAACGCCGGGCCGACTGCAAAGACCTGAGCATACGCATGCAGCAGTTCTTCGATCATTACCTGAAGGGTGCACCGGCACCGGTATGGATGGAGTATGGCATACCGGCGGTGGAAAAGGGAAAGGAAATGGGGTACGAGTTGGTTGGGGAGTGAGTTGAATAACGAAAATCGAAACACGAGACACGAGTAACAAGGTACGAGTAACGAGACACGAGAAACGAAGCAAAGCACAGTCCTGGTGGGCCCACAAAGAAAACCTCATAACTTATTGTTTGTGAGGTTTTTGTGTTTCATAGATAATGCTATTTATCTAATATCCAAATTATAGAAATTTTGTCAATGTTGACGAAATTAATTCATAAAATTTATTTCGTGTCGAGAATCATAACTCATTGAAATTCTTTAAGATTATCGCTATATTTGTTATTCTTGTCTTGAATTAATGGAGTAAATACTCATCATAATGATAAGAATTGTGAAAATATTTATCTCATGCGCAATACTTATTATCTTTCCTTTATCCTATCTGCTTTCTCAAGCTCATTACATTTATCCTCAAACTGAAAAATACCGATTCCAACATCTTACCACAGAAAATGGTCTTCCAGCTAATTGGTGCTATCAAGTCATGAAAGACTCCAGGGGTTTTATGTGGATTACTACACGAGCCGGATTGTGCAGGTATGATGGGTATAACATTAAGGTTTATCAGAATGTTCCTGATGACAGTTCTTCTCTTTCCAATAATCGAATCACCAGACAAGATTGTATTCTTGAAGATCAGAAAGGGAATATCTGGGTAGGAACGCTCAGAGGTCTGAATAGATTTGATCCTGTTTCGGAGAAGTTTTATCCTTACTATAAAAATGAAGATAAAACAGGCAGTATTGGAAGCAATATAATTACCTGCTTATATGAAGACAGATCGGGAACATTATGGATTGGAACATCCGCACAGGGGGGGTTGAACAGGTTTAATCCGTCAGAAAATACCTTTAATAAGTTTTATCCTGTATCAAATGATTCAACAAAAATAGTTCCCGGAATTTTGTCCTTGCTTGTAGACAGTAAAGAAAGGTTCTGGGTCGGGACTACCAGAGGCCTGTTCCTGTTTAACAGGGAAAATGGACTTTTTACTTCTGTTATAGCGGATGCTTCTTACCCGGAAATGAAAACCCCTCTGTATTGCAGTTCCATTCATGAAGATCTTGATGGAACCATTTTCATAGGTACGCGTCAGGGATTTATTTATTATGATACTATTTCCGGACAGGTAATTCCTTATAAACCATTATTCCATCCTAACATGGATATCAGAAGGACTGATTTCCTGCCAGATCACTTTGATAATAAATTCACGCATTGGATAATAAGTATTGTTGGACTGTATGGCTTCAATAAAAACAACTCTTACCTGGCCAGGATCAGACCTGATCCACCTAATGATCAAAGCATTTCGGGTAATGCACTCTCGTCAATATTCAGAGAAGAAACCGGTTTGATATGGGTGCCGGGAAACTTTGGTGTAAATATTCTGGATCCTGTCAGGCAAAGGATCAAAAACTATCCAGGAGTGGCAGGTGACTATGGCGAGGCTACATGCTTTCTGGAAGACAGTAAAGGTTATTTATGGAAAGGATCAAATCATCTGGAAAAACTCGATCCCAACCTCAATCTTATAGACAGCTATCAATTTCCCTTAAAAAACAAAGGTATAGATTCATTTGGCGGAGCAGTGTTCTGCATACTCGAAGACAGCCGTGGCAATATATGGGTAGGTAATGATTATAATGGATTGTTTGTACTGAAGAATGGGGGAAATGAACTGGTGCAATGCTATTTTACCAGATCTGGTGTGACATATATATGGGATATTATCGAAGATTCCTCAGGCAGATTCTGGGTAGCAACTAATTCAGGATTGTTTTTCAAAGAAAAAAGAGATTTAGCAGATACTGAATTTTACAGATTACCTGAGTGGGATGTTTTAAACAGCAATGTAGTTTTGGATATAGAAGAAGATAGTTCGGGGAACATATGGGTTGGTACAGCAGGCTTTGGTCTCTATTATCAAAACTATGATGAAAGAGAAACAGGCTACATTCATCAACTGTTGCATGATCCGGAAGATAAATACAGTCTTTCAAATAATATTATATGGGCACTTCATGAAGACGATTCAGGATGTCTCTGGGTTGCTACAGAACATGGATTGAACAGGAGAATTAATGAAGAGAATAGATTTATACGATATTTCAATGATACTGATCCCGGATCTAATTATATTTATGATCTTATCAATGATGCAAAAGGATCACTCTGGCTTACAACAGAAAGTGGTCTTTTCAAGTTCACTCCAAACCAGGGAGATGTTGACTCCTTAGCTTCCGGTATCTATAGAAAGATATTACCCTTTAATGATATTTTCCCTCACAGGATTTATAAAAATAGCTCAGGACAGGTTTTCATTGGTGGTGCCTATAATTCAGGAAAAGGATATTATAGTTTTCATCCCGACGGTATCTTTGAAAACAAAAATATCCCGCCAATAGTTATTACCAGCTTCAAGGTCAATAATAGTGAGTATAATACTGATACGGTTATTTCTCTCAAGAATCATATAATTTTAAACCATGATCAGAATTTTTTCTCCTTTGAATGCTCTGCACTGGACTTTCTCGATCCGGAAAAGAATCAATACGCTCACTATCTGGAAGGATTGGAGGATGACTGGATATATACCGGCAACAACAGGATTGCCACCTATACAGAGGTGCCACCCGGAAATTACACCTTTCATGTAAAAGGCTCAAACAATAGCGGATTATGGAATGAAAAAGGAACAAGTATTTCTGTAACAATTTTTCCTCCTCCCTGGAAAACATGGTGGGCATATTTAATATATAGTATTGTATTCCTTGCAATCGTTTATTCCATTATAAGGTTTTTTCTTAAGCGATTGCAGTTACTTCATAAATTGGAGATAGAGAAGGTTGAAGCAAAAAAAATGAAAGAGCTGGATAGTATGAAATCACGTTTTTTCGCAAATATTTCTCATGAATTTCGTACTCCATTGACATTGATTCTCGGACCACTGGAGAAAACTCTTACATCAGTAAGTGGAGAGGTTAAGAACAACCTGGTGATCATGCAACGTAACGCACACCGCTTGCAAAAACTAATCAATGAATTACTAAATCTCTCAAGGCTGGAAGCAGGAGAAATGAAATTGCAGGCCTCCAGGCATAACCTGGTTGAGGTCGTAAATGGCTATGTACAGTCCTTTGAATCACTGGCAAAACATCGTCATATCGAATTGTCATTTCAATCAGAACATGATGATATCCAGGTATACTTTGACCAGGAGAAATTGGAGATAGTGCTGAATAATATACTCTCCAATGCATTCAAGTTTACGACGGAAGGAGGACAAATAACAATAACAGTCAGAAGTCAGATCACAAATCATAAAAATCAGAATACTTACGGGCTTGATTATGATTGCGCTATTATATCAATCTCTGATACAGGATCTGGAATATCTCCTGAAAACCTTCCCCACATATTCGATCGTTTCTACCAGGCTAATGATCCTGATTCACAACTGCAAGAAGGAACAGGTATTGGCCTGGCACTCACCAAAGAACTGGTGGAACTTCATCATGGCAGAATAACTGTGGAAAGTATTGCAGGTAAAGGTTCTGCCTTTAACGTAATACTTCCCCTGGGTAAAGATCATCTGAAAGAGGAAGAGGTTATACTGGTTGACGGCACACAGTTAATAACTAACTACAGAGATTCTATCCTTGAATACGATATTGCCAACCAGCAGCCAGTAACCAGCGACCAGGAACAGGAAACCATAACTGCCAATGATCTGCCGTTGCTCCTACTCGTGGAAGATAACTCAGATCTTCGTGCTTATATAAGAGATATTCTTGGAAAGTCATACCAGCTAAGGGAAGCCCGGGATGGAGAGGAAGGCCTTAGTATAGCAATGGAGATTCTTCCGGACCTCATCATCAGTGATGTTATGATGCCTAAACTCGATGGTTATGATCTTTGTAGAAGACTGAAGACCGATGAACGAACCAGTCATATTCCGGTGATCCTGTTAACTGCCAGAGCCGGAATGGAGAGCAAAATCGAAGGATTGGAAACCGGTGCTGACGATTTCATCACCAAGCCTTTCGACCGCACGGAATTAGAAACCAGGATTCGTAACATCCTCCGACAACGAATAAGTGTTCGAAAGAACCTGATGAAAGAACTTAAGAGAGGTGAACAGGATATCCTGGTCAGCTTTCCAGTCTCTGGTTTGAATGAGAAGGACAGGCAGTTTCTGAACAGAGCTATAAAGCTTATTGAGAAACATCTTACCGATACAGATTTTAGCACGGAGTTCTTCAGCAATGAAATGGCCTTAAGCCGCTCACAGTTACATCGGAAGCTTAATTCGATCATTAACCTCTCTGCCACCGAGTTCGTAAGGACCATACGCCTGAATAAAGCAGCTGCACTGTTGAAGACCGGATCAGCTACGATCAGCGAAATTGCTTTTGATGTTGGCTTTAGTACTCTGGCTTATTTTACACGTAGTTTTAAGGAACAATTTGGGGTAACACCTTCTGAATTTGCTAAAAGGAGTTAATTAACCTCATGATCTCATATTTACTTCTCGACTAATCATATGGAGGTGCAGAAAGCCTTTGCACAAATGCAACATATGTACAAATACTTACAACAATAAAGGAAAGCCTTTTGATAATCTGATAATAAATTTATCCTTCATTCTAATCGTAATAAAATTAAACGGAGGATACTATCATGAAATTAAAAGCTTTACTCCTTATTAGTTTGTTGGCAGGAGCAAACATATTTTCCTTTGCTCAAATCATTCATGTGCCGGGCGATCATTCCACTGTGCAGGATGGAATTGATGCTGCCACCGTGGGTGATACTGTGTTGGTAGCTGATGGCACCTACCTCGAAAACATTCGTTTCATGGGCAAAGCCATTACCGTTGCCAGTCATTTTATTATGGATGGTGATACCAATCATATTAACAACACAATTCTTGACGGGAGCCAGCCATCTAATCCTGATGAAGCCTCAGTTGTGAGTTTTCTTAATGGTGAGGATACCACTTCCATAATTCATGGTTTTACTATAACCGGCGGAACTGGAATGTATGAGTCAATATACGATGCCAGAATCGGAGGCGGTATTGTATGTAATAATGCTTCTGCTAAGATTTTATATAACAAAATCACAGGTAACGAGGTAACTTCTCCAAAAGATGCCTTTGGTGGAGGAGTTTTCTGTTTTATGATAACAGGTGACAATTGGACTGTTCTGGAGCACAATACAATATCAGGAAATCAAAGCAATGCAGGAACTGCTAGTGCTGTAGGAGGCGGAGTGAATATTACATCCAATGCCAGAATCAATAATAATATTATTACTAACAATCATTGTAGCTCCATTGCTGGTGATGCTGATGGAGGAGGAGTATATCATATGTCAGATACCTACACAAAGTTAATATTATTAAAGAATAACTTAATCTCGTATAATACCCTGTCTTCAACAAATTTTGCAAGAGGTGGAGGTGTGGCTATCTATCTTTCAGACTGCCAAGTACTTCAAAATACAATAAGCAATAATACAAACATTTCAAACAATGCAAATGGTGTTGGTTTATTTCTAAGAGAAACGCCTTCTGCAACCATTATCGGTAACCTTATAAAAGAAAATAATGCTGTTACAACTTATAAGTTTTGGGGAACTGGATGCTTGGTAGTCATGGCAAATGGGCCAACTATTTTCGAGGACAATGAGTTCATTGATAATGAAGGGCCAAAAAACGTGGTTTCCGGTCCTGGAGGACTGTCATTTATGGATGGTTTCAACAGCCCGATATTGATAAACAGAAATGTTTTCTGGGGCAATCAAGGAAGAATAGGTGGAGGTTTCTATGCCAGGAGTTGTTATAACCTATCTTTGACTAATAATTATTTCACAGAAAATGCTGCTGTTGAAGGTGGAGCCATAGGCATGTATATCCCTGCATCAACAGAAGAGATGAGGCCAGTTTTAATAAATAATACAGTTCGAAATAATGAAGCCGATAATAGGGGCGGAGGTGCTCATCTCAATTGTGAGTCAAATATTCCAATTTTCTTCAATACCATTTTTTATAATAATTCTGCACCCACAGGAAGCGAAATTAGTATGGCGGGGAATCTTCAACCGATAATAATCTCTTATTCCTGCATTGATCCAGCTAACATTTCCGGCATATGGACTGGTTCTAATAATATTAATGAAGATCCTCAATTTACACTTTTAAGTGGTTTAGGGCACCTTTCTCCTACCAGCCCTTGCATTAATCAGGGAGTTTCTTCATTGGTAATAGGTTCTAACACATATTTTGCTCCAAATGAAGATATTGACTGGGAACCACGACCAGATCCAGTTTCAGACACCTTTGATATGGGTGCTGATGAGTATTACGCGAGTCCTCCTGTTGCACATGATCCAATTGATATTGGTCCTGATTATTTTGTAGCCATCTGGAATGAAGCTTTATGGTCGCAAGGATACCTCTTGGATGTTGCTTATGATAACGGGT
>JAZBOU010000036.1:0-4403 GCA_036351275.1 Bacteroidales bacterium | reverse complement strand
CATTGGCTAATGATATTTGACCCCTTTGGGGTCGGGAATTTCGTTTAACGTATGAGGTATGGGGTGGAAAGTTCCACTGATTTGAAAGGACTTCGATGTTCGTGTTTCGATTTTCGTGTTTCGATCTTCGTTATTCAGGCTTTTCCTCTAAAGAAAAGCCTGCAGTTTCTCCGCCCACAAAGCATACCCGGCAGGGGAAAGATGCCCGCCATCGGTGGTATATGCGCGTTTCATCTCGTCTCCTTCCAGGAAAGCAGGGTAAAGGTCGAGGTAGGTGAGTTTCCTGGCTTCGCAATGGGATTTCAGCTCTTTGTTGATATACCGGATCACCCTGTTGAGGTAGCCGGGTGAACCCAGCATGGTCTCATTTACGGGCAACAGGCTCTGTACGATTAATTCAGTGCCATTGATATGGGTGAGCACCTGTTCAATGATCAGCTCCTGGTTCTCGATGATATCGTCCTTCTGAAAACCGTTGAACACATCATTGATGCCGATCATAAGAAAGATCTTGTCGGCCTCTGTGGATATCACATTTTCCAGCCTTTCAAGCACACCATAGGTCGTATCACCTGCGATGCCTTCATTGATGATATTTACACCGGGGAAGTGCCGTTCAAGGTCAAACCACTCCGTGAGGCTGTCGCCGATGAATAATGCAGTTACTCTATCAGTCAAAATAATTCGTTAATTGATATTTGTTACTCGTCCCGATAAGACGCAAATCTTTGATTTGCTTTCTTATCGAGGATCCACGAAAAACGATGAAATCACAGATTTCTGGTTTTTCGGGATTGCTCGTGTCTCGCTTCTGGCTACTGGTTACTGGCTACTGGTTACTGGCTACTGGCTACTGGCTATTGCTTACTGCCTACTGCCTACTGCCTACTGCTTACTGCTTACTGCCAACTGATAACTAGTCCCACAATCCCGGAATTTCGTTTCCGCATCCATCGCACTTCCCATCCGTAATATTATTCTGCAGCACAGTGTATCCTTTTCGCTCAATGGCTATTTCCCCGCAATGGTGGCAGATGGTATTTTCAGCTCCGCTGCCGGGAACGTTGCCGATGTAAACATAGTGCATTCCTTCGGATAATGCAATTTCACGTGCTTCTTTCAGAGTGCTATGGGGCGTTGCCGGGAGGTTGGTGAGCTTGTACATGGGATGAAATCGGCTGAAATGCAGGGGGTTGTCTTCAAACCCATTGCTCGCCAGCCAGCCACACATGCGCCTGATCATGTCCATGTCGTCGGTCCATGTCGGTACCACCAGGTTCGTGATCTCCAGCCATACGCCTTCGTCGCGAAGGATCCTGAGGGTATCGAGCACGGGCTCCAGGGTGCCCGCATTCAGCATCTCGTAGATATCATTCTCAAAGCTCTTCAGGTCGATATTGGCGCCATCAAGGTATTTTGCGATCTCCCGCAATGGGGTTTCATGGATGTAGCCCGCACTGATGAAAACGTTTTTGATGCCTTCCTGCCTGGCGATCCTGGCCGTATCGAAGGTATATTCGTAAAAAGCGATCGGATCGCTGTAAGTGTAGGCTATGGAGGCACAATCGTTCTTTTTGCATTCATTCACGGTTTTATCCGGCATGAGGTCGTAGTTGCGCGTATCTCTCGGACTGGATTGTGAGATGTTCCAGTTCTGGCAGTTCAGGCAGGCCAGGTTGCATCCGGCGGTGGCAATGGAGAATGCGCTGCTGGCAGGGAGGAAATGGTACAGGGGCTTTTTCTCGATCGGGTCGATGTGGATCGCACATGGGTTGCCGTATGCGATGGTATGCAGTTTGCTGTCTTTCACGATCCGTGTGCGGCAATCGCCGGTTTCACCTTCCTTGAGCTCACAGGCCTGCGGACACAGCTTGCATTTGATCCCCCGGGGCGTTTCGATATAGTGCATGGCCTCCCTGCTCCACTTCCAGAGTTCATCATCCGGCAGGGCAGAACGATCAGGTATGATATTTCCAAGGGCTTCCAGTTGAGAGAACCCCAGGGCCATGCCGCAGCTGCCCAGCGCTGCCGACTTCAAAAATTGCCGTTTGGAGATCTTATCCTTCATACCGTATATCCAAAGATACTAAATTCACATTCTAAAATAATCCAACATCCAACATCCAAGCTTCCAAATCATTCTGACCTGAGATGAATAAGGCCGGCAGTGACCAGGTTCACCCCCGCCAGTATCAGAACCGTATTCATTAACCCGAGAACGGGGAAAACAAAAACACTGATGAGGAACAAACCGAATGCCGATCCCGCCAGGTCGGCACCATAAGCCGATGAGGCCAGCAATGAACCGGAGGCCTTACGCAAGCTTGTGGCATAATTGAACTGTATGCCCGTCATGACGGCAACGACAAAGGTGAATACTCCTGTCAGTACGGCAACAAGCATCGTGGTACCGTATCGGTCATCCATAACCAGTAAAAGGGGAAGAATAAGAGTTAAAACGCCAAGTATGACTTGATTTGCAACGAAGAATTTCTTTTTTGGATGCTTTGAAAAAGGAGCGATGCCTGCTCCCAGCGCCAGACCGGCCATGAAGATCATGATGAACAGCCCGGCAAGCTGGTACACGAAGCCATACAGCGTCTGGAATACGACCAGGGCAAGGAATTCGGCAGCCGAGGCCGTAAAACCGGTGCTGAACATGCCCAGGTTGTAAGGAGAGAGCCGAAGCAGGTATGCCATCATGGCCAGCAGGGGTAGGAGGATCACCAGCCATAAGGGCAGGCTGAACATATGCAGCCATAACAATACGGACTGGTAAGCTGCCAGGGGATGCATCCTGCTGTTCGCACGTGCTCCCGGATCGAGGGCTGCAGCGATGGCATCTGCCCTTCTGTTGAGCAATTGTTCGTCGATATAAAATACATTAACATAATCGTTCAGGAGGCCTTTCGTGCTGATATTTTCAATGATGCTGCCATCAACAGGCTCCTGTGAAGCTATGAAAAAGCAATGTTCACCCGGGATGATCCTGATGTAGGTGAAGGATGCTTTAAGGCTATTGTAAATGCTCGAGTATAACCTGTTGGTATGTTCATCGAGGTAGTTTCCCGGGGGTGGCATCTGAAGGCTCAGGATACCATTTTTATGAAGGCTCTTCCGGCAGCAGGCGAAAAACTCCGAGGTGTAAAAACGGTTGTTCCCGATGGTTGAGGGTGGAGGACCGCAATACAGGATCACATCGTACAGCTGTTCTTGTGTTCTAAGAAAGTGCACAGGGTCTTCATAATGAACACAAACCCCATCAGGGAAATCAAGACCGAAGTACTTTTCTGCTGCTTTCACTGCCCATGGGTCCGGATCGACATAATCGATGCACCTGATGTTGTATTTTGTAATTTCATTCAAGGCACCATCCAGGCCTCCGTATAGCATCAACACATCTGCAGGACCGGGATGAAGGCTAATTGGATAATGAATTTTTTCTTCTCTTAAAATAAGATCTCCGGCAGCACCCACAACATTTCCGCCAAGCAGGATATCCACCTGTCCCGCGCGGGAGCTTACCACCAGCTCCCCGAATGGAGTTTGGCTGGTTTGAATGATCTCCCTTCCGGGATAGTTGTTATTGTTGATGTATTGCCGGATATTGACATGATAAAAGAATATTGCGGCCGGGATGATCGCCAGCAACAGTATGCCTGCCAGGGCTTTCTTCCTTACAGAATACAGGTACAGGGCTGTTGCAAGCAGGTTCAATACCAGTACAGAAGCGAGTATGAAAGCAGTGCTGGCATAATAGACCAGCACGAAGTTAAAAAGTACCCCGCCGGCAAGGCTCCCGACAGCTTCAATTGCGTATATGAGAGCGATGTTGTTCCGGCCTTCCTTTTCTGAATACCCTGTTGCCAGGAAGGTAAAAAGCATGCCCGATGCAAGGCAGAAGAGCGAAAGCCCTGCCGTACTGATCAGCAGAACACCCTGAAGGCTCACCATTACACCCGGTACAAACAGGGCCGTCTTTACCAAAAAGGCAAGAACAATGCCCGCCAGGGGGAAAATTCCTGTTGCCAGCAGTAGAATGCTTGTCCTGGAACTTTTTCTGAGAGCTGGATAGAAATGGTGGCCCAGCCATGCACCGGTGGCCGTGAGCAACATCCAGAGGGCCAGGGTGGTGCCGATCACCAGTTCATTGCCCATGAACATGTTCAGGAATAACCTGATCAGCACCAGCTGCACAACGAAACAGCTGAAACCAAGAATGAATGCAAGTATTTTGTAGATGTTGTTCATTTAATTCGATTTTCCTGCATATATGGCATTGTTATCATGGTTACATGGTTAGATGGTTACACTGTTTCATTGTTTCACTGATTCTGACAATAGGTCAATAGAACAATAGGGCAACAGCGCAATGCCTCCTTTTTCCAGGTACTCTATGAACT
>JAZBOU010000035.1:0-12057 GCA_036351275.1 Bacteroidales bacterium | reverse complement strand
GGTGTTCCGCCGCAGCGCGTGGGAGAAGTGTACGGTGTATTCAAAGCTTACTGCACACGTGTTGGATCAGGGCCTTTCCCGTCTGAATTGCTGGATGAGAGCGGTGACCTGATGCGCAATACCGGAAAGGAATTCGGATCCACCACCGGCCGGCCGCGCCGCTGCGGATGGCTCGACCTGGTTGCCCTTAAATATGCGATCATGCTCAATGGAGTGACAAGGCTTTTCATGATGAAGACCGATGTGCTCAGCCCTTTCACAGAACTCGATATCTGCACCGCTTATGAGATCAACGGGAAGACAGGTGTTGAAGTGCCTTACGATTTGGTCAACTGCGATGTTCATCCCGTCTTTACGACCCTGGAAGGCTGGAATACGGAGGTAGAAAAACTCGAAAGTATGGAACAAGCCCCCGCAGCTTTAAATGAGTATATCGAATTCATTGAAAAAGAAACCGGTGTCCCGATAGATATCGTTTCCATTGGACCGGATCGTAAACAAACACTGTTCAGAGAATAGCGAATAATGAACATGGAACATGGAAGTGGAGTAAAATCCCTTCGACAATCGTCCAATCGTTTAATCGTTCAATCTTAGAGGGTGCGTTTCACCTCAACTTCTTCGTAGCCTTCCAGGATATCCCCAACTTTAATGTCGTTGTAGTTCACGATGTTGAGCCCGCATTCGTATCCGGCGTTCACTTCTTTCACGTCGTCTTTGAAACGTTTCAGCGAACCCAGCACCCCGGTGTATACCACAATGCCATCGCGGATGAGGCGGATGGAAGTGTTCCTTGTGATCTTTCCGTCGAGGACCATGCATCCTGCCACGGTTCCTACTTTCGTGATCTTGAATACTTCCCTCACCTCCACATTGCAGGTGATCTTTTCTTCAATGTCGGGCGACAGCATACCTTCTATAGCCGACTTGATCTCTTCGATGGCCTGGTAGATGATGCTGTAGAGGCGGATATCGATCTGTTCCTGCTCGGCGAGTTTGCGCGCACTTGGCTGTGGCCTCACGTTGAAACCAACGATAATTGCATTCGATGCCGATGCAAGCATGACGTCGGTTTCGGTTACTGCACCTACACCTTTCAGGATCACGTTAACCTGCACCTCATCGCTTGAGAGTTTGAGCAGGGAATCGGAGAGTGCTTCCACAGAACCGTCTACGTCACCTTTTACGATAATATTAAGTTCCTGGAAATCGCCGATGGCAATCCTCCGGCCAATCTCATCCAGGGTGATGTGCTTCTGTGTACGGAGACCCTGTTCACGCTGCAACTGTTCACGCTTGTTGGCAATGCTTTTGGCCTCGCGCTCATCTTTCATCACGTTAAAACCATCGCCTGCCTGCGGTGCACCGTTAAGTCCGAGCATCAACACAGGGGAGGAAGGGCCAACCTCTCTTACGGCTTGGTTTCGCTCGTTGTACATGGCCTTCACTTTTCCATAATGCGATCCCGAGAGTACCATGTCGCCAACATGAAGTGTACCTGCCTGTACCAGTACATTGGTTACGAATCCTCTTCCCTTGTCAAGGGAAGATTCGATCACCGTACCCATGGCCCTGCGATCAGGGTTGGCCTTGAGCTCCAGCATCTCTGCTTCGAGCAATACTTTTTCCAATAGCTCATCAACGTTCAGCCCTTCCTTGGCCGAGATATCCTGGCTCTGGTATTTGCCGCCCCATTCCTCTATGAGTATATTCATCTCGGAAAGTTGTTGTTTGATCTTGTCGGGGTTGGCATTGGGTTTGTCGATCTTGTTGATGGCAAACACAATCGGTACTCCTGCGGCCTGGGCATGGTTGATGGCCTCCTTTGTCTGGGGCATTACATCGTCGTCGGCCGCGACAATGATGATAGCCACATCAGTGACCTTGGCTCCCCTGGCACGCATGGCTGTGAACGCTTCATGGCCCGGGGTGTCAAGGAATGTGATCTTCTTGCCGTCGTCGAGGCTTACCTCGTAAGCCCCGATATGCTGGGTGATCCCACCGGCCTCTCCTGCAACAACATTGGCTTTTCGGATATAATCGAGCAACTTGGTTTTTCCATGGTCAACATGACCCATTACGGTCACGATAGGTGAGCGTGGGACCAGTGTACCCGCTTCATCTTCAGCGTCTTCTACGTGGCTGATGGCTTCCTGCACTTCAACACTCACAAATTCTACCTCAAAACCAAATTCAAGTGCCACCAGGTTCAGCGTTTCTGCATCAAGGCGCTGATTAATGGAGACAAACAATCCGAGCGACATGCAGGCTGAGATCACCTCGGTGGCATTTACGTTCATCATGCTTGCCAGCTCAGCTACCGTAACGAACTCGGTAAGCTTCAGTATGCCTTTTTCTGCTTCCGCCTTTTTCTGGTCTTCTTCCATTTGCTGGCTGACTGCGGCACGTTTCAGGCGGCGGTGCTTGGCTCCTTTGGATTTCCCTGTGGGAGCAAGGCGTGCAAGGGTTTCTTTGATCTGTTTCTGAATTTCTTCTTCGCTGAGCTCAGGTTTGGGTGTTTCCTTCCTGCGCCTGCCTTTACCTTTTCCTCTCCGGTCCTCACCTTTGCGGGAACCCGGGTCAGAAACATGTTTCGGGGTTAAGATCCTTTTGCGTTTTTTCTTCTGCGATACCTTATCGTCTTTTGAAGAGGCCACAGGCTTTTTCTCAAATTCCCTCAGATCGATCTTGTCAAGGATCTTCGGACCGCTGAGCTTATCAACCTTGGTTTCCAGGAAGTTTTCATCTGGTGTTTCTTCCCTGGCTTCTGTCTCTTCGGCAGGAGCGGTCTTCTCATCTTCAGCAGTACCTTCCGCATCCAGGGCTTTTTCATCTGCTGCTGGCTGCTCGCTGCTGGCTTCGGGCTTTTCTTCCACAACCTCTAACTCTTCCTCTGCAGCTTCTTTCTTTTTCGTTGCTGCCGGTTTCTTCTTGGCTGCCCTTTCAGCTTCTTTCTCTTCTTTCGATTTTTTAGCAGGACGTGTTTTCTGGTTGATCGAATCCAGGTCGATCTTATCGAGCACCTTTATGGCTTCTTCTTTGTCCGGAGAAGTTTCGGCGGATGCGGGCTTTTCCTCTGCATCCTGCTCCTTGTCGCCGGTTTCCTTCTTATCCTTCTCAGTTTCGGCCGATGCGGGCTTTTTCTCTTCCTCTTTAGCCACCGGTTTTTCTTTTGCCGGAGCAGCTATTTCAGTTTTCTTGGACTCCGAATCGATCATGGAAGTTTTTTGAATAATGATCTCTTCATCCTTGTCGATATCGTCCTTGGCAGCGTCGCGATCGATGTCGTCTATGCTAATGGAAGTGTGCTGGCTGGTGTCAAGCTCTTTTTTCTTAGATTCCTCTTTGACAGCCTTTTCCGTCTGGAATTCTGCAACAAGCAGGGCATAAGCATCCGGACTGAGCTTGGTAGTGGGTTTTTCTTCGACCTCGATCCCATTCTTTGAAAGGAACTCCACGATCGTATGGATCCCGACATTAAACTCCCTGGCGGCTTTACTTAATCTCGTTGCTTTGCTTACTTCCGTCATAAATTTCTTACTCTCCTTTAATCTTATATGTATCAGATTATAGTGCGATCAAAAATACACTTTTTATTCAAACTCGGCCCGGAGTATACGCAATACTTCGTTAATGGTCTCTTCTTCCAGGTCGGTGCGTTTAACCAATTCCTGTGGTTCCAGTTCCAGGACACTCTTGGCCGTGTCACAACCGATTCCTTTAAGTTCTTCGATGATCCACTCATCGATCTCGTCTGAAAATTCCACCAGGTCAACATCTTCGCTGTCGGTGTCCGTATCGCGGTAAACATCTATTTCATAACCGGTCAGTTTTCCGGCCAGCCTGATATTATACCCGCCTTTTCCGATCGCGAGCGATACCTGGTCGGGTTTCATGTAAACCTCGGCACGCTTGTTTTCTTCATCCAGTGTAATGGATGAGATCTTGGCCGGGCTGAGGGCACGTGTAATGTACAGCGTTGGATTGGCAGTAAAGTTGATCACGTCGATGTTTTCGTTTTTCAGCTCCCTTACTATCCCATGGATCCTCGATCCTTTCATCCCGACACATGCTCCAACCGGGTCGATACGATCATCATAGGATTCCACCGCGATCTTGGCACGTTCGCCCGGAACACGCACGATGTTCTTGATCGTGATAAGACCATCATAAACCTCAGGGACCTCCGATTCGAATAGTCGCTCAAGGAAAACGGGTGATGTTCTCGAAAGGATGATAGCAGGGTTGGCATTCTTCATCTCCACACGGGAGACAACCGCCCTGATGGTATCACCTTTACGATAGAAATCAGAGGGTATCTGTTCTGATTTTGGCAGTGTGAGTTCTATGTATTCATCGTCCAGTACCAGGATCTCTTTTTTCCATACCTGGTATACCTCGCCCGTTATGATCTCACCGATCTTATCCCTGTATTTCTGGTAAACATTGTCTTTTTCGTATTCTTGTATCTTCGCGATCAGGTTTTGCCTGATGGAAAGGATCTCCCTTCTGCCAAAGTCTTTCAACTTCATCTCTTCTGAAACTTCCTCTCCGACTTCAAAGTCCGGCTCGATCTTAACCGCATCCGAAAGGGTGATCTGCAAGTTCTCGTCCTCCAGGGCCCCGTCTTCCACGATCTCCCGGTTGCGCCAGATCTCTAAGTCTCCTTTATCGATATTTACAATAATGTCGAAGTTCTCATCCGTGCCAAACTTTCTTTCAAGCATATGGCGAAAGATGTCCTCAATGATCACCATGAGCATCTCCCTGTCGATGTTCTTGAATTCTTTGAATTCCGCAAAGGTTTCAACCAGATTAATTGTATCCATTGTTCCTGTGTTTTTCCGGCTACATTAAAAATGTATGGCCGGTTTTGTTTCTTTTATTTCGCCGAAGCGCAGCTCCTCTTCAGGGCCTTCCTCCAGCTTTTTGTTTTTTCCTTTTTTGATCAGTTTTTTTATGCTGATGCTGTCTTCGCCAACTGCGGTAAGCAGGGCATCAAATCGTGCACCTTCATGTAACTGTATGTCGATTCTTCTGTTGATGTATTTCCTGTACTGGCGTATCATGCTGAAAGGCTGGTCGAGTCCGGCAGACGAGACCATCAATTCAAAATCTTCCTCATCCCTGTCTAGTTTGCCTTCAATGGCGCGGCTCAGCTGAATACAATCATCCACACTCACATCTTCGTCGTTGTCGATAAAGACCTTGATCTTGTTTCCTGGCTTTACAAGCACCGTAACCAGGTAGTTTTCACTACCTTCCAGTTCCTGCTGAACCATTTTTCGTATGAGCTTTTCATGTATCATTTCTCTGCAATAAAAGAGGGGACGTTTGTCCCCTCAAAATTCCTTCCGCCTTGCGTTGTCCGACCAGGGCTCGAACCTGGACTCTTCTGAACCAAAATCAGACGTGTTGCCAGTTACACCATCGGACAATGTCCGCCGAAGCCTTTGGCGTAGGCGGGCCTTCTGCTCTTTTCACCACCTTCGCATAAATGCTACGGCGGTTAAAAGGACTGCAAAATTACAAAAACTTTTTTACATGCAAAACTAAAGAATGTAATTATTGCTGAGTTACTGCTTTTACGTGTTTATTTGAGATTTCAACAAGTATGGAAAAGATGTAGATTGAAGCATTCTGTTGAATTAGTTAAATTAGTTGATCTGGTTAAACCTGTTGAATTAATTCATGGGAACAATGAAACAATGAAGCAGTGAAACAGTGAGGCATTGGAACAATGATGACAATGGTTACAATGACTACAATGGATACAATGATTAATTCTTCATAATCTTCAGTGCATCTCTTTCTTTTCCATTAATACTCAGTGTAATGATGTAGGTTCCTGAAGGCAAAGATTTCCCTGCAATGTCTTTCCCATCCCAGCTGATCTCACCACTCCCGGCCTGTCCTGTTACATCCATGAGTGTTTTTAAACAACGACCCTTCATGTCATATATTTTTAACTTATACCTGCCGGCTTCAGGAACCTGATATTGAATTGTTGTTTGTTGGCTAAATGGATTTGGATAACAACGCAAATATTCTTCACTCGGCACCCGGAACTCGGCACCCGGAACTCCGACCCAGGGCCCATGCTCATAAGCCCCCATATCAATATAGCCATTATGCACCCTGGGGTTGCCTGCGAGGTCGGTTTCGGGCAGTACCACACCCGGGGGAAGCTCAAGTGTTCCGGCATCGATACAGGGTGAGCCTGCCAATAGATAGTAAGGATACTCACCCGAATTGTAAAACAAAGGATCGGTATCGATGTTGCTGGCCGCATAATTAATTGCATTTTTATAGCCAATCTGCAATATTTCTTCTTCTCCGCCTTCAAACAGGCTGTAATGCACATTTAGCTTACAGGTATCCCATGCATATTCATCTCGACTGTACATGTACATGCTACCCGGAGGGTTGTTATAGACTATGCAATTGTAGAGACTCATTTCGGCATCGGCGGTTATACCTAAAGCACGGACATTTTCATTTTCAGAATGATTGCCGCTAAAAGTGCAGTTGATGGCTGTAACTGTTGCACAATCGGTTACCCCCATTGCACTCCAAGCATATTGAGGCCATACCGAAAAATGATTTTGATCAATAAACTCACAGTTTATAAAATATACATGAAGCGAATCCTCAAGAAAATCTGTGCCTTGAATGTATGGCCCACTACCTCCATACAGATTGGGGTCATATCCCGGAGGTTGATTGTTAATGAATGATGTATTGACAACAAATACAGAGTCGGACCTGAATAAGTATGGAGAATAAGCATATGAAGTAACGGTATTAAAGGAAAACAGCCCATGATTATGCTCAAAAACACATTCCTCAATATGTATATTATTGCTTTCTGAAATAGCACAACCACTTGTTAGTTTTCCCAGGTTTTCTCTAAAATGTACCCTGCGGATGTATACATCTGTGTTGTTCAAAAGTGAAATACCACACCAGTAATTATAGAACCCATGGTAATTTCCAAATGAATTTACAATTGCAAGATCTTCGATGTTAAATGACTTATAAAAAGGATATGTAACAAAATGAGTTGTAGTATGTTCAGCATCGAGTACGGTGGACTCAGGTCCGGCGCCAACGATATCAACATAACTTCGCGTACTCAAAGGGTACTTTTCACCATTTGAAGGTGAATAGGTGCCTTCTGCCAGGTGAATGGTATTCCGTTGACTACTGTCACTAACAATTTTTGCCAGTGCAAAAGCAAGGTGTTGCAGAGGTTCATCGGGAGAAAGTCCACTATTCGTATCATTTCCTGCCGGATTAACATAGAGGGCATTGTTTACCATTTGTGTTTTCCCATTCAGGACAGATACGAAATAATCCTCATGAGTATTGGGCACACTGTCATACAATCCTGAGTATAAATGATAATGGTCTGGAATCAATACTGTAAAAGTATCAACGAACAGCTTTAAAGGTGGTACCCCAGACGTCAAATGCACTTTCCATATCTCTGTCCCTTCAGAAGCATAATTGTAATATATATTGCAAGGATTTATGCTGTCGAAAGTGATTATTCCACTATGACCAATTACAATGCCTCCTCCCTTAATATAGCAATGATTATTGCGTATAGTTGATTTACTTAATGACACTTCAGCATTTTGTATATATAACCCACCACCGCTTTGATTTGCAAAATTATCTTCAATTATTGATTGAGCAATTGAAGCTTCTGAACTGTAAATAAGAATTCCTCCGCCATTTCCAGCTCTGTTATGTTTTACTTTACAGTATTTTATATCCAGGTTTGAATATCTAACTTGAATTCCACCTCCAGGATTAAAGGATGTTGAACCATTCCCCTGTCCGTTAGTGATGGTAAATCCTTGTAAAAGGGAAGGATGGCTAACGGTATCGTAATAAATAGAGCTATTTGTTTGGTTTCCATCAATAATGGTCTGGTCGATATAAGCAGGGTCGTTGCTGGTCAGATGCAGGCTGGCCAGGGTGATGCCCTTATGGTTCATCTTTAGGTTTTCAACATAGGTGCCAGGCCAAACCAGCACCGTATCCCCATTCTGCGATGCATCAATAGCAGGCTGTATTTGTACAAAATCGCCACTGCCATCTTGCTTTACCGTAATTACCTGCCCAGGCAAGGCTTGTGTTACACACAATGCCAGAACAAGCAGGGCCGGGGCAGTTGCCTTTAAGGAAATATGTAATGTACTATTCAGCATAAAAGATCTTTCGGGTTATAGAATAATAAGCTGAACTTAGCTTTATGAAATACATGCCTGGGCTAAGCCCCAATTGGGCAGCATCCCATTCAATAGTATAATTTCCTTTTGGTTTATTGCCCTGCTCAATTACTCCAACAGGCCTGCCAAACATATCGCAAACTTCCAACTTTAGTTCAGTGTCAAGCGGGTTATACAGGCTGATATGGCATACACCTGTAGTTGGATTGGGCCAGCAGTTTAAAACTGCCTCAGAAACAACATTTTTATTCTCACCCTGCTCTTTCAAAGAAATAAAATAGATGCCCTGCTTTTCTGAGGTATGTATGCTGCGTTTTTCCCTGCGCAGGGTGTTTTTATTTAGTACCATGTATTGTCTTATCCTGGGCCTGGTAGATTTATCTGAACCAAAATACTCATCGATGGTGATCTCGCCATTCAGGCCTTCAGTATAGGCTTGCAAGTGGCAGAGACTGTCGTCAGGATAAACCACCTGGGCACCTATGCAGCTGTCGCCTACGAAGGCAGCGATCTCCACAGGGTTTTGCCCGCTGTCGAGCTCAATTACCAGGCCTTCATAAGATGCTTTTTCGGTATAGCTATAATACTCTGCATCTTCGCGGGTATCATGATCAACGTTTTTATTTATCCAGTTGTACTGAAAGTTAAAGATATCATCTTTGGGTTTGACCATAACCATATCGCCATAATCAAGCCTGGCGGGCCGCAAACATGTCCAGTCGTAAGGCACTCCAGGATCATAAGCGGTTGATTTGTTTGGATTAGGCTGGCAGGCACAAAACCAGTCTTGCCCCTTAATATAATCCAGCTCGTCAAGAACGTGGGCAAAAGCATCTAAAGGATCCTGCGAATCAATGATCCAATACCCAATCCAGTTTTCTTTATCGGCATAGAGCTGATCAATACTTGCATCCGGAGCTAATAAACTACCCTGCAATTCTAAAGTATATGGGGGTGGAGAGGTTTCATATGTTAGCTTTAAAATATATCCTTCAGTTGAGTGAACATCTTGTAATAATGCTCCTGTTGATGGGTTTCCCCATAATTGAGTCTGCTGGTTCCATTCGATAGATTGGGTACCCACATTCAAGGGCCCCTGACCAATTAAAAACCCTTCATCTCCAAAGCCTAGCTCAGGATTAATCCTTCCTGTTACTGAACTAATAGCAGACATATTGCCTGTACTAGGATCCCTGTCTAATCTTGGGAATGAGATCCAGGTGATGCCATCGGGGTTTAGTTTTAAGCTTTCCGAATCATATTGCACTTTAGAAATGTTGCTAAATAATCCATGTGGATAAAACACACGTAGGTTGATTGGATCCTGGATGAACTTGTTTTGTTGATAATGGAAATACACATCCCGTCCTATTGTTAGTAAATTACCAGTATTGTTAAGCTCGTAGGAGTAATTGTTTTCGATATTAAATTCAAATAGCTTGATATCCCTATCGTTGTTATGCCCAGTTGGATAGGCCATTGCAAGGAGTAGATTGCTTTGCTGATTATAATGAATACTGGAAGCTTCCAAATTTGATGTGCCAAAATTGTGCTTTACACCCGAAACCTCAAAATTTGTACAATTAACCTCCCATAATTTACTTTCACCTTGATCATTCCCAATAACATATAGTTTTTCTCTTATCTGATCATAGGATAATCCAAATATGTCTACATTGCTTAATCTCTGGTCCCACTGCTGGCTTGCTTCATCATACAAATGTAATCCTGAAGAACTTGAGATAATTAGTTTATTGTCATGTCCGCAATAGATTGCTTCTCTAGGATTAAACGATAAGGTTAGTACTGTGCCAGTGCTGTTGTCGTCCGGAATGATATAAAGGATTCCATATTGTGATGAATACTCGATAAGGTCTGTGGCGGTGTTCTCAACCGGACTGAACAAGGCTGCAATGCTTTTATTCCCATTATTATATGCAAAAGCTGCTTTAATACGGCTACCATTTTCTAAGGCCCAGCCATGGTTTATGGTATGGGATGCAATCGAATTGTATGTATCTGCTTCGTAAAAATCTATATTGAGGATAGAACTGCCAATATATAGCATGTTGCTACTGACAATCAAGCGATTATCGGGAGTTATGAATAGTTTTTCAGGATATGATAAGTTTATTGGGTTATTAGAATTATATACATTGCTTGAATTATATTTTCTTATTTCTCCGGCTGATGCATATGCAGATATTAATAATTCTTCAGTATATGGATTATAAATGCAATCACCAACTGCATCCGTGAAGTCATCAATTGTGCTTACACCCAAGTTAGCATCTACATAGTAAACCTTTCCATTTTCATAGTATGTCCGGCTGAAAAAATAAGTGTTTTCATTAGCTGGATTAAAAACCCCTGAGAATAAAGCCTGGTCTGTTATTAAGGGTGAATTATTGTCAATTGAAACTACTGTTTGAGTACTGATAAGTGTTTCAATCCCCGCTGAAATAGGGTTCATACAGGAAATATATGATTGATTTAAAGTGCTGGTTTCCAAAGATTTGAAATAGTAATTATTGAATCCCTGCAAAATATTTTGGTAAGTTCCATTTATGTAAGTTGTAATACAGTCTTTCCTTCCAATTATTAAATTACCAAATTGATCCAAACATATGTGTTTACAGTAGTTACTAATATTGCCGTCCAAGCTTATTGGATTCTCTAAATTTGGATCATTTACGCTAAAGCGATACAGCAGACTTTCCCCTTCTGATGGTAATATGCCGAGGATAAGTTCATCAGATGACGGTAAATGCACACCTGAGTAGTATACACGGCTTTGTGGTAGCGTAATACCTGTGTTTACAAAAACAGGGGATGAGATATTTCCATCAATGACAAGTAAAGCATGTTGAGCACTCGGGTTAGAATCAAAATGATTATCATGAGGAAGGCAAAATATTTTATAATTGGATCCAGTAGCTGTTTTTAAGAACCAACCATTTTTAACCGGATCATTCCCGCCAGAAATATCCTGAGTTGTTTCCAGGGTTACATTGCCATTTGCATCAATTTTGTAGATTTCCCATACATTATCCTTACTGACATAAAAGAAATCATCGTTTAAAGAGTTGTTATAGTCATTGTATGTTATATTATAAATATCAATATTTTGCGTGAAAATTTGAGGGTCAGTTAGTTCTGAGAAATCTGTACCGTTTGCCCGGGTGTATATGCCGAAAAAACAATTCACAGGTTGAGAACCGGAATATGTTAGTGAATTTGTTCCATTTACAACCCAATACAGTCTATCGGTGTTATGATTGTATCGAATAATTGAATAGCCCTGGACGCCATTACAGTCTTTGATTCGATAATTCTCTTCAGGATCCACGATGGTTTCAGGGGTAGAGATTTGTATCTGTCCATTATTAACTGTGAGTTGAACAGCATTTATTTTCATATCAGGGACCATGTAATATAATTCATGATCAATTATATTATAGACCATATATGATATTGCAGGCACCCTATGGAGTTCTGTATAACGCTCACTATTCTTACCATAATTTGAAACAGTAATCTCTCCTATTATATCAGTAGTATTTTCAGCATCTACAACAAGTATTTTTCTAGTGTTGTAAATAAATAGTAGATTCTGCGGTAAGTAGGAATCTCCCTTAGAAGTACAAATGTCAAGTGTTATAAAATCCCTTTGATTATCAGGAAGTGATATGTTGCTAAATTGTCCTGAAGGTTGGGCAAAAGAGTTATTCGAAAACTGAAAAGTAGTCCAAAGCAACATAAACAATGCTGTTTTGTATAAGTCTTTGTAGGTTTTCATTCGTTTTGGTTCTAGGGT
>JAZBOU010000034.1:0-6990 GCA_036351275.1 Bacteroidales bacterium | reverse complement strand
GGTGTGCCGCGCCCTTATTCTATTTTAATGACTTTGATTTGTCACCGCGAGCGAAGTCGAGCGGCTCTTTCAATCACGCAGTTTTCTATATTTAGAATTTAACCGGACACTAGTGTTATCAAGTTTCAAGTCTCAAGTTTCAAGTTTCAAGTTTCAAGTCTCAATTTTCAAGCTTAAGTAATAATTTTTCTATTACTGCAGGAAAGTACTTATGCTCCAGCACATGGATGCGTTCTGCGATGGATTCAGGCGTATCATCAGGCAAGATCTCGAATTTTTCCTGGAAGATGATCTCACCATCATCATATACCTCGTTTACATAATGTATGCTTATGCCGGTTTCTTTTTCCCCGGCTTCAATCACGGCTTTGTGCACCCTGTCGCCATACATGCCTTTTCCCCCGAATTTGGGAAGAAGGGCTGGGTGGATGTTGACGATACGTTTTGGCCATGTTTTGAGTAGATTAGCCGGAACAAGCCACAGGAATCCTGCCAGGACGATAAGATCAGTGCCGATATCCAGCAGGATATCATGTACCTGGTCAGTTTTATAAAATAGCTGACGATCAAACACATATGATGCAACATTTAATTTTGAAGCGCGCTCCAGCACATAGGCATCCGGGTTGTTGGAGAGCACAAGACTCACTTCAATATTCGCACTGTCACGGAAGTACTCTATGATCTTTTGGGCATTGGTTCCGCTACCTGAAGCAAAAATCGCAATCCGTTTCATATTTCAAAGGTACATTATATGCATCCAAAATCAAGCGCAAAAGCCCTTAAATCAGCGCGATGGATAAGTATTTGGAAATCTGTATATTATGATTTGGGGGAAGTAAAATTGTGACTTTTATTTTGCTTTTTGCCATGAAAATTAGTTTCTTTGCAGCCTTGTATAACCAAAATTTTAAAGATATGTCTGACATTGCAACCAGAGTAAAATCTATCATCGTTGACAAACTCGGCGTTGATGAAAATGAAGTGACCAATGAAGCCAGCTTCACCAATGACCTTGGAGCTGATTCACTTGACACTGTTGAATTGATCATGGAGTTTGAAAAGGAATTCAACATTGCAATTCCCGACGATCAGGCAGAAAAGATCGGATCGGTAGGCGAAGCCATCAAATATATCGAAGATAACGCGAAGTAAGAATTTATCCCCTGCTGCATGGAGCTTAAAAGAGTAGTTGTAACAGGTTTAGGCGCTCTGACCCCATTGGGCAACACAGTAGAAGACTACTGGAAATCATTGCTTGATGGGGTCAGCGGTGCTGGTCCCATTACCCATTTCGACGCGACAAATTTCAAGACGCAGTTCGCCTGTGAAGTTAAAGGATTTGATCCGCTTGAACATTTTGACCGTAAGGAAGCCCGTAAATATGACCTTTATGCCCAGTATGGTCTGGTTTCTGCCGAACAGGCAGTGATCGACTCCGGCATTGACCTTGAAAAAACGAATAAGAACCGTATTGGTGTCATATGGGCATCCGGTATTGGTGGTATCAAGACTTTTGAGGATGAGGTTAAGGGCTGGGCCATGAGGGAAGATGGAATACCCCGTTTCAATCCATTCTTTATCCCCAAGATGATCGCTGATATTGCTGCAGGACATATTTCCATTAAATTTGGCTTCAGGGGCCCCAACTATGCCACTGTTTCCGCCTGTGCTTCATCGGCCAATGCGCTTGCTGACGCATTCAATTACATCCGGCTGGGTAAAGCAGACATGTTTGTAAGTGGCGGATCTGAAGCCTCGATCACTGTTGGTGGTGTTGGCGGCTTCAATGCCATGCATGCCATTTCCACCAGGAATGACGATCCCAAGACAGCTTCACGTCCATTCGATAAAGACCGTGATGGATTCGTACTGGGCGAAGGTGGCTGTGCCATCGTATTTGAAGAATACGAGCATGCCCTTGCCCGCGGTGCAAAAATATACGCTGAAGTTGCCGGCGGTGGCCTTTCGGCAGACGCGTATCACATGACCTCCCCTCACCCGGAAGGCCTGGGTGCAAGCCTCTCTATGGAAATGGCCCTTGATGATGCCAATTTGAAACCCGAAGATATTGATCACATCAACACCCATGGTACTTCTACACCGCTGGGTGATATCTCAGAGCCGATAGCGATCAAAAACACGTTCGGGGAGCATGCTTATAACATTAACATCAATTCGACCAAGTCCATGACAGGACACCTGCTTGGTGCAGCCGGCGCCATTGAGGCTATTGCTACCATACTTGCGGTCCAGAATGATGTCATTCCCCCGACCATCAATCATTTTACCGATGATCCGGATATTGATAATACCTTGAATTTCACTTATCACAAACGTGTTGAAAGAGTTGTAAATGCGGCACTGACCAATACATTCGGATTTGGCGGTCACAATGTCTCATTGATCTTTAAAAAGTTCGTGAAGTAATATATGTTTTGAGCTTTCTCAAAAAATCTTCATCCCAGCAGTCTTCCCGTGACCTGTCAAGGTCCATTAAAAATATATTCGGCTTTCAACCCGGTAACCTTCATTTATACAAGCTTGCCTTCAGGCACAAATCCGTAAATAAGGATGTCAATGGCATAAAGATCAATAATGAACGCCTGGAATATCTTGGAGATGCTATACTTGGCTCTGTTATAGCCGAATTCCTTTTCAAAAAATTCCCATATGGGGAGGAAGGGTTCCTCACAGAAATGAGATCAAAGATCGTATGCCGGTCGAACCTCGACAAATTAAGCCGGAAACTGGGGATCGACCGCCTGATCGAATCAAGCACGGACACAATACATTCTGCAAGATCAATACGGGGTGATGCGTTCGAAGCATTCATCGGTGCACTTTACCTCGATAAAGGTTATCAGTACACCTATAAAGTGATTATTAATCGCATTATAAATATCCACATCGATATTGATGCACTTGAGCACCTTGATACCAATTTTAAAAGCAAGCTTATCGAATGGTCGCAAAAAGAAAAAAAGGAGGTTGAGTTCAGGGTGATCAGTGAAAAAGGAGATAAAAACAAGCACCAGTACGAGATCGAGGTATATGTAGATGAGCAGCCTGTTAGCAGAGGAATTGATTTCTCGATCAAAGGAGCAGAGAAAATTGCCGCTGAAAAGGCCTGTAACCTATTACTGGCTGAATAATCACAGTCTTCCCCATATTTCCAGTGCATGCTCGATAATGTTATCGTGTAAGATGATAATTTATTCCTAATTTTATTAGCGATAAACAAAACCGATGGCAAAGCGCAGACAGATCCTGAAACTTGATTTTGACGATGACATGAGTCTTATTGGGATCTCATGCCATTTAAAATCATATCGTCTGTCTTTTGCAATGGATCATCTGCTTGGCCTGGCTTTTCAGAGAGTAAACGATCTCGAGGTTCCCGGGCCCGGCAACGAAATGATCGGATATCCTTTCCTGATTTATGAAGACCGTGACCTTAAAAATCATTACTGCCTTGTTCAGAACCATCACCCACAACAAAAACTGGTACCGGCGCTCAGGCAGGTCGATTTTTTCCTGATGGCCAGGAATCCCATGGAAAAGATCAGAATCACTAATATGGTGAGCAAAATAAGGAGCATCCCGCAGGTTCTCGGAGTATATGTTATTGATACCACTCAGACAAAAGGAGTTGATATGTTGCTGCAGGATATGGAGCTTCACATGATGACTGCAGGACGAGCTTAACATATGGCATTCCTTAGGCTTTTTTAACATCCGGATTCCCCTAATTTTAATACTTTTGCAGCTATAATAAACAGACTGAGACCTTAAGCATGAATAAAATGAAACGCATTTTTTTCTTACTGTCGCTTGCAGCCCTGGTATCGTGTAATAATCAACAGGAAGCAAAGCAGCAAAACGACAAGGACAAGGATGACATCGCAGAAACAGCACTTGAACAAGAATCGGAAATAGAAGTTAAGCCGGGCACTACAGTAATTGAACCGGAAAAAGCCGATCCTGACAGAGATGTGATCATTAAAAGAGAGGATACGCAAACCGCCGAGGGAGAAATATCCATAATGTTCAGGCGGGGAACAGCTGCATTTGAGAGTGGTGAGTATGAGCGAGGCATAGAATTATTCAATCAGATATTGGAAAAAAAACCTGATGAAGGAAGGGCATATTATAACCTTGGTGTCGGCTATTTCAAAATGGACAATTACGGTGAGTCTTTAAAAGCGTTTACCAATGCGATCAAGATCTCTCCAAAAGATTCCTTATCACTACAATATCGTGGAAGGGTTTACTATATGATGGGCGACTTCAAAAGCTCCCTGAATGATTATGACAGGGTTGTTCAGCTTAAACCGGCTGATCCTGTTGCTTTTTACAACAGGGGTACAGCCAGGGGAAGGGTCGATGACTATATGGGAGCCATTAAGGATTTCGATAAGGCCATTGAACTGGACCCTGAATATGCAGAGGCATATTATAACCGGGGGCTTGCCAATTATTACAGGGGATATATGCATGAAGCCTGCTACGACTGGAGGAAAGCACTTAAGCTGGGACATTACGCAGCAGAAAAGGCATTAAAAACCTATTGTGAAGGAGGAGAGGAGGACTAATGGATACCATTCACGCCATACTGACAAGAAGAAGCATCAGGAAATACTCCGGAGGAACCATTCCCGATGAAATCATCACCGAATTATTGAATGCCGGCATGCATGCCCCGACAGCCCGAAATTACCAGCCCTGGCATTTCATTGTAATTAATGACAGGGAAATCCTTGACCGGCTTGCAGCTGCCCATCCGTATGCAAAAATGTTAAAAGAAGCCAGCCTTGCCATTCTTGTTTGTGGCGACAAGACCATACAAAAGGAGGAGGGCTATATTATGCAGGATTGTTCTGCAGCCACACAGAACATCATGCTTGCTGCCCATGCGCTCGGGCTTGGATCGGTATGGTTGGGGATGTATCCCCGTGAAGAACGCATCCGATCGGTTAGCAAAGTCCTTGAAATACCGGATCACATCTTAGCGGCAGCCCTGATATCGATCGGCTACCCTGATGAAGTAAAAGAAACTCCCAGCAGGTATAAGGAAGAAAGGGTGCATTGGAATAAATTCTAGGGAAGGAGCTTACTCAGCCAATATCAGCACCTTGTTTTTAAGTACCTCGATCACACCGCCATTCACTTCGAAGAACTGTTCCTGGCCCTGCTCATCCTCAATCTTAACCTTACCCTTTTTCAATACCGAGATCAGCGGTGCGTGATTGTTCAGGATCTCAAATGATCCATCGATGCCCGGCAACTGGACCAGGTTCACTTCGCCTTCGAAAACAGATTTATCGGGGGTTATGATCTCGAGCTTCATGTGCTTGTTTTCTGTTATGCCTTTGCTTCATCCAGCAGGCGTTTACCTTTCTCGATGGCTTCCTCTATCGTACCAACGAGGTTGAAGGATGCTTCGGGATATTCATCCACCTCACCATTCAGGATCATATTGAATCCCTTGATGGTATCTTCTATCGAAACCATGGTTCCGGGTATTCCGGTAAACTGCTCCGCAACGTGAAAAGGCTGCGACAGGAAGCGGGCAATCCTTCTTGCGCGATGAACAACGAGTTTGTCCTCCTCTGAAAGTTCTTCCATACCCAGGATCGCAATAATATCCTGCAATTCCTTATATCGCTGAAGCATCTCCTTTACCTTCTGTGCTGTATTGTAATGTTCATCGCCAACAACATCCCTGGAAAGGATCCGTGATGTTGAATCCAGCGGATCCACAGCCGGGTAAATGCCAAGCTCCGCGATCTTACGGCTGAGTACGGTGGTTGCATCGAGGTGTGCAAAGGTGGTTGCAGGAGCAGGGTCGGTAAGGTCATCAGCAGGGACATAAACCGCCTGTACAGATGTGATAGAACCTCGTTTTGTTGAAGTGATCCTTTCCTGCAGTATCCCCATCTCTGTAGCCAGTGTCGGCTGGTAACCTACAGCCGAAGGCATCCTTCCGAGAAGGGCAGATACCTCCGAACCAGCCTGTGTAAAACGGAAAATGTTATCAATAAAAAAGAGTATGTCGCGGCCACCCGACTTTTCATCTCCGTCACGGAAATACTCAGCCATGGTCAGTCCGGAAAGGGCAACCCTTGCGCGGGCTCCGGGAGGTTCGTTCATTTGTCCGAATACCAGTGTTGCCTGTGATTCGGCAAGTTCCTTGCGATCAACCTTGCTCAGGTCCCAGCCTCCTTTTTCCATATCCTCGGTAAATTCCTTACCATACCTGATAACCCCTGATTCGATCATTTCCCTCAGCAGGTCGTTCCCCTCGCGTGTACGTTCACCTACACCACCAAATACGGAAAGACCTGAATAAACTTTTGCAATATTGTTGATAAGCTCCATGATAATGACGGTCTTACCAACACCGGCACCGCCGAATAACCCGATCTTACCCCCTTTTGAATAAGGCTCGATCAGGTCGATCACCTTGATACCCGTATACAATACTTCCTTTGAAGTTGAAAGGTTTTCAAAGAGGGGAGGCTCACGATGTATGGGGTAAGGCTTGTCAGATTTTACTTCTCCCAGACCATCAATTGTTTTACCAATTACGTTGAAAAGTCGCCCCCTGATATCCTCTCCGGTAGGCATGGATATCGGATTCCCCGTCGAGATCACATCCATTCCCCTGCGCAGACCGTCGGTCGAGTCCATGGCAACGGTCCTGACGGTGCTCTCACCAATATCCTGCTGGCATTCAAGTACAATTACATCACCATTATTATTGGTCACCTCTAGGGCATCATAAATATTCGGGAGTTGTGAATTATCATCGAAGGTGACGTCAACCACCGGACCGATCACCTGGGAGATAATACCTTTTGCTGTTTTGCTCATACTTTTCAGGGAAATTTTTTCGCAAAGATAAAAGATTAATTCATTCTTGATGTAGGAGAATGAGGTTTTTTTAGAATTCTTATAAATAAGGGCATGCGGCCTGGGGCTTGAGGC
>JAZBOU010000033.1:0-4569 GCA_036351275.1 Bacteroidales bacterium | reverse complement strand
GGGCTGGCGATACTCCAGACCGCATCCAACCCATATGTTACCATACTCGGCCCGATCGAGAGCGCTGCGAAGCGTATCAGCATCATGGGTGTGGCGAATAAATTTGCCGGCATCCTCAGCCCGATCATATTTGGTGCGATATTGCTGGAAGGTGCGGATGAGATCACAGCTCAACTGGAGGAGATGAATGAACTGGGCAGGATACTCGTTCTCGACAACCTGGCTGCGAAGGTGATCGGCCCATACATTGTGATGGCGATCGTGCTCTTTGTACTGGCAGGCCTGGTACGATTCTCTTCACTGCCGGATATCGAAGGGGAAGACGAGGCTGCAGAGGACGGTGCAACCGAACGCACCAGCATATGGCAATTCCCCTACCTCCTGCTTGGCGTGTTATCCATATTTGTATACGTCGGGGTGGAGGTCATCGCCGTTGATACCCTTATCGCATATGGCAATTACCTCGGATTTGAGTTTTCTGAAGCGAAATTCTTCGCTTCCTTTACGCTGGGGGGGATGATACTGGGTTACTTTGTAGGTATCTTTTTCATCCCGAAATACCTCTCCCAGGCGAACGCCTTGAAGTACTTTGCTGTTCTGGGAGTAATTTTTACCATCATCGCCACACTCACAGATGGATACACCTCCATATTGGCGATCGCGGCTCTGGGATTTGCCAATTCCATTATGTGGCCGGCCATCTGGCCCCTGGCTATAGAAGGACTGGGAAAATTTATCAAAACAGGATCTGCCATGCTCATCATGGGTATTGCAGGTGGAGCTTTGCTTCCTTTGCTGTACGGATACCTTTCCGACCTGGACAGCGTAGGACCAACACAGGCATACTGGATCATGGTACCCTGCTACCTGATCATATTATTCTTTGCAGTTAGCGGACATAAAATCGGAAAACGAATAAAATATAATTGATGAACACTACATTACTGGTATTAGCCGCCGGTATCGGCAGCCGCTATGGTGGCGTAAAGCAAATGGATGGCATAGGCCCATCGAATGAAAGCATCATCGACTATTCAGTGTACGATGCCATCAGAGCGGGTTTCGATAAGATCGTTTTTGTGGTCAACAAAAAGATCGAGTCTGATTTCCGCGAAGTATGGGAACCCAAGCTGAAGGACAGGGTAGATTGCGAATTTGTGATCCAGGACCCGGAGGACCTTCCGGCTGGATATGCTGTTCCCGAAGGACGCGTGAAACCATGGGGAACCGGACAGGCTGTGCTGGCAGCGAGAGAAATTATTGATACCCCCTTTGCGGTGATCAATGCCGATGACTTCTACGGTAGGGAAGCCTATGAGCTCATCCAGGGATTCCTGACGGAAAATACAGCAGAAAGCGAATCCTGCATGGTGGGCTACCATCTTAAAAATACGCTATCGGAACATGGAACAGTTTCCAGGGGGATATGCGAATTCGATGATGCACACTACCTGGAGCAGATCAGCGAAATCACAAACATTGAAAAAAGAGGCGATGATATAGGCTATGAAGCCAATGGTGTGTTTATCCAGTTGAAAGGCCATGATCTGTGTTCCATGAACATCTGGGGATTTAAGCCCATGGTGATGAAGCACCTCGAAAGTGGCTTTGCCGCATTTATGAAAAGCAGCGGGACTGAACTAAAATCAGAGTACTACCTGCCCGGCAGGATCAACGACCTGGTGCACGATAACATCATGAGCATAAAAATGCTTGAAACCGACTTCTCCTGGTTCGGTGTAACCTACAAAGAAGATAAACCGGAAACCATCGACCGCATTAACAGCCTGATCGACAAAGGGGAATACCCGCCTGACCTGTGGGGGAAATAAATGAAAGAAAACGACTTTAGGAAAATACTCCAATTCTACGGCCTGCACCCGGAATCCACCACCATCACTGAATTCCTGCAAGGCCATATCAACGACTCATTTATAATCGATGTCAGGGACAACTGTTCATACTTCCTTCAACGCATAAACCATCATGTGTTCCGGGATCCCGAAGCCCTGATAAGGAACCTGACAAAGGTGAACAATGCCATGAATACCCATTTTGGCCGCGAAAACAATCCTTATCCGCAAATCCTGCAGAACCCAAACAAGAAATATTTTTACCTCGACGAACAGGGCAACTACTGGCGAATGATGGAATTCGTGCCCGAAAGCCGTTCGTATAATATCTGCATAAATGCTGAAGTGGCCCGGGAGGGGGCGGCCGCTTTCGGAAAATTCCAGCTGGTGATGAATACTGAAGATCCTGCGGAATACACACCTACAATCCCGGATTTTCATCATCTTGGCAAGCGCATATCCATGCTGGAAGAGGCGATAAAAGCCGATCAATTTAACAGGTGTGGCGAAGCCTCTGCCGAAATAACATTTGCCCTCGATCGAAAGCATTATGCTCCGGAACTGGATGCCTTGATCAGGTCAGGGGATGTTCCCGTCAGGGTTACCCATAACGATACCAAATTAAATAATGTACTTTTTGAAAAACAAAGTATAAAGCATATTTGTGTGGTAGACCTCGACACGGTCATGCCGGGTACCGTACTTTATGATTATGGAGATATGGTGCGGACCTTCACCAGCCCGGTGGAAGAAGATGAGCCGGATGCGGAGAAAGTGGTTTTTCGTAAAGAAATATTTGAAGCGCTTACCAGGGGATACCTCGGTGAGCTAAGCGATAGCCTGTCTGATGGAGAGAAAGAAAATTTGCTTTTTGGAGGTAAGATCATGCTGTTGATGATCGGCATACGCTTCCTTACCGATTTCCTGGAAGGCGACCATTATTTTAAAACATCCCGTCAGGGGCATAACCTGGACCGTGCTAAAAACCAGTTTACCCTCCTGAAACAGCTCGAAGAGCAGGAAGAGGAGCTCCAAAATATCGTAAAGAAATATTGCTGACCAGATAAAAACAATCGTCATGAAGAAAAGCATTCTGTCCATCCTCCTATTTCTCACGGCTATTGCGGCAATGCAGGCCCAGCAGCAGGTAGTGTATGACTGGGAAAACCCTGCCGTGATCGCGATCAATAAGCAGGATCCACATGCTACATTACAGCCGTATGCATCCACTGAACAGGCCATAGAGGGAGTGGCTTCTGCCAGTCCGTACTATCAGTTGCTCAACGGCAACTGGAAATTCAAATGGGTGTACAAACCTGCCGACAGGCCGCAAGGCTTTTTCGAAACAGCGTATGATGATGAAAGCTGGCCAACAATTCCCGTTCCCTCAAACTGGGAGCTCCAGGGCTACGGTGTTCCCATTTATGTGAATATCCCATACGAATTCACCGAAGACCCGCAACCCCCGCAGGTTCCCCATAACTATAATCCTGTAGGATCATACCGGAAATGGTTTAACATCCCGGAAGACTGGGAGGATCGTGAAGTATTCATTCACTTTGGTGCCGTGAAATCGGCCATGTACCTGTGGATCAACGGAGAAAAGGTGGGTTACAGCCAGGGAAGCAAGCTTCCCGCTGAATTCAATATTACGCCCTACCTTAAAAAAGGTAAAAACCTGCTGGCAGTGGAAGTATACCGCTGGTCGGACGGAACCTACCTCGAATGCCAGGATTTCTGGCGTATAAGCGGGATCGAAAGGGATGTTTACCTCTGGTCGGCACCAAAAGTGCATATCCACGATTTCTGGGTGCAGGCCGGCCTCGATGAAACGTATACCAACGGCAAATTGATGGTCGACATGGAAATCGAGAAATTCGATAATGCCATGAAAGTGAGTAAATACACGGCCGGGTATTATTTGTATGATGATGCAGGTAATATTCTGGTCGAGTGGTCAGAACGATTCAGCATGGACAAAGACCAGGCCGGGATTTCGATCCTTTTCCCAGCACAGACCATCCCCGGAGTGGAACAATGGTCGTCCGAAAAGCCAAATCTTTACACCAGTGTGCTCGAAATTAGGGATAAAAGAGGGGAAGTGATCGAAAGCATGAGTTGCAGGACGGGATTCAGGAGTGTGGAACTCAAGGATGGATTGTTATACGTCAATGGTGAATATGTTCTGATAAAAGGGGTCGACCGCCACGAACATGATGAAAAGACGGGTCACGTGGTGGATGAGGAGAGTATGCGCAAGGACCTCTTCCTGATGAAGACCAACAACATTAACACCGTACGCACCAGCCATTACCCAAACGATCCTCTATGGTATCAGCTCTGCGATGAATATGGCATGTATGTGATCGATGAGGCCAATATTGAATCACATGGCATCGGATACCATCCCGACCGGACACTCGGGAACAAACCCGAATGGAAGGATGCCCACCTCGATCGTATGATCCGTATGGTGGAACGCGACAAGAACCACCCCAGCGTGATCATCTGGTCGATGGGGAACGAAGCTGGCGACGGGGTGAACTTTGTGGCCGGATCGGACTGGATACACAAGCGAGATCCGTCGCGCCCTGTGCACTATGAACGTGCCCAGACAAGGCCGCATACCGATATTTACTGTCCCATGTATCCCGGCCTGGAATACCTCGAGAAATGGGCAAACGGCGAAGATCCGCGTACACTGATCATGTGTGAG
>JAZBOU010000032.1:0-12517 GCA_036351275.1 Bacteroidales bacterium | reverse complement strand
TCATATAACAAAGTTAAGGAAATCTGAAATCTGATATTTGAAGAGCGAAATCAGAAATATTTCCAGTTTCAAGTCTCAAGTATCAAGTTTCACGTCTCCAAAGTAATCCAGCACCTGAGGATTGGCCAGGGCATCCTTGTTCTTGATCTCCTGGCCAAGGATGGCCTTTTTAACTGCAATTTCAACCTTTTTGCCGTTCAGCGTGTAGGGTACTCCTATTGTTTCCAGTATGATCGCCGGAACATGGCGTGGGCTGCAATTGCTGCGAATGAGATTCGCGATCCGTTTCTTCAATTCATCATCAAGGCTGTATCCCTTGTTCAGCTTGACGAAAAGGACCACCCTTTCATCATCTTCCCATTTTTGCCCGATCACAACGGAGTCTTCCACCTCTTCCATATTTTCAACAACATTATAGATCTCTGCCGTACCGATTCTGACGCCGCCGGGGTTCAGCGTAGCATCGGACCTGCCAAACATGGTAATTCCGCCATGCTCGCTCAGCAGGATATAGTCGCCGTGCCGCCAGATTCCGTCATATACATCGAAATAAGCATCATGATATTTTTTTCCATCAGGATCATTCCAGAAATAGATCGGCATAGACGGGAATGCTGTTTTGCAAACCAGTTCGCCCTGCTGTCCGGTCACACTCTTCCCGTATTCGTTAAAGCTGTCGACATCCATTCCGAGCCCGCGGCATTGTATTTCTCCCATATAAACGGGCAACATAGGATTACCCAGCATGAAACAGGAAATGATATCCGTACCTCCTGCAATTGAGGAAAGCTGAACATCTTCTTTCCACTCCCGGTAAACATACCCGAAGCTTTCATTTGACAGTGGTGAACCTGTTGAGCATATTGCTTTCAAGGCAGGGAAACCGCTTATGTCCTGCGGCTTCACCCCGGCATTCTCAAGGCTGGCAATGTATTTTGCACTTGTTCCAAAGATGGTGATGTCGAGTTCTTCAGCCATGCGCAAGAGGGCGTCAGGGCCGGGATGGAAGGGATTGCCATCGTAGCAAACAATCGTTGAGCCCACAGCCAGGCTGCTGATGAACCAGTTCCACATCATCCATCCGCAGGTAGTGAAGTAAAATATCGTATCCTCTTCATGCAGGTTTGTATGTAACATCAATTCCTTCAGGTGTTGTATGAGCGTACCTCCGGCAGAATGCACAATGCTTTTAGGCAAACCGGTGGTACCCGAAGAATACATGATATACAGCGGATGATCGAATGGGAGTGGCTCAAAAGTCATTTCACCCTGCACCGGAAGAGCAAAGTCTTCCCATTTGACTGCATTTGGCACCGATGCGGTGTCGACCGTATCCGTATAATTTATCAGCACGACTTTTTCAACGGAAGGAAGCTTATCGAGAATACCGCGCAGTTTTTCCTGCGAATCGAATTTCTTTCCTTTATAAAAGTATCCGTCGGCAGCAAAGACCACCTTTGGTTCGATCTGGCTGAAACGGTCGAGCACTCCTTTAATTCCGAAGTCAGGGGAGGAAGACGACCAGATTGCACCTATAGAAGCAGCTCCCAGCATCGCTATTATTGCCTCCGGCATATTGGGTATAAACCCGGCAACACGGTCACCTTTCTTTACTCCCATCCGCTTTAATCCTTCAGCAATCCGGTGCGCCTGTTCATATAATTCAGCATAGCTGACACGTCTTTCAAGCTCGGCTTCACCACGGAATATAATAGCAGTTTTATCATCCTTCCTGGAAAGCAAATTTTCGGCAAAATTCATCAAAGCGCCTTCAAACCATTTTGCCCCGGGCATCTTTCCAGGATCATCCACCACCCTGGTGTATTCTTTTGAGTGTTTGATGCCGCTGTAATGCCAGAAATACCCCCAGAATTCATCCGGATGTTCCACACTCCATTTGAAGAGTTCACTATACGTACGAAACTTTTTATTGAACGCCTGATTTACCATTTCCATGAAATCCTTCATGCGGGAGTTGTCAGAACGCTCTGCTGAGGGTGTCCACAGTTTTGTGTATTGCATAATGTTATTGTTAATCTGAGGGTCACCATTAGCTGGCAACCGCCTCCTGGCCTCCCCAAAGCGGGGAAGGAATAATACTAACTATTTATGTATCTTGAAATGACCAGCCTCTGTATCTCCGAGGTACCTTCGCCTATCTGCAACAGTCTTGCATCACGATAGTGTCGCTCAATATCATAATCCTTCATGAGGCCATAGCCACCATGGATCTGTACTGCTTCATCGGCAACTTCCCTGGCAATTTCAGAGCAATATAACTTGGCCATGGCTGATTCTTTCCCGAAAGGTTTCCCGGCATCTTTCAGCCAGCATGCCTTATAGAGCAAGTTGCGGCCAAGCTCGATCTTGACGGCCATATCTGCAAGCTTGAACGCATTAACCTGGAAGGTATTCACAGGCTTGCCAAATTGTTTTCTTTCATTTCCATAGTTTCTGGCCAGCTCGAACGCACCCTGTGCCAGTCCAAGTCCCATGGCTGCGATAGACAAACGGCCGTTGTCAAGTGTGCTGAGCATGATCTTTGATCCCTGGCCGACCTCACCAAGAATATTTTCTTTCGGAACCCGGCACTCGTCGAAATACAGTTCAGCAGTATCAGAAGCTCTCCACATCATCTTGCCATGCATAGAAACCTGTTTGAAACCCGGAGTGCCTTTGTCGACAAGAATCGTACTGAAGATCTTTTTCCCGTTTTCCTCTCCACTCACGGCCTGAACGGAGCTACCGATGCTGATTTCTGCTGAACCATTGGTAATAAAGATCTTTGATCCATCGATCACCCATTCATCGCCTTCCAGTTTTGCCGTGGTCTTCGAACCCCTTGAATCAGATCCTGCATTTGGTTCGGTAAGGCCGAATCCCCACAAGGCCTGGCCTGTGCACAATTGGGGGAGGTATTTCATTTTCTGTTCCTCTGTGCCATAATAATAAATAGGGCCTATCCCCAGTGAATTATGTGCGGCCAGTGTCGCCGCCTGCGAGCCATCAATCCTGGCAAGTTCTTCAACTGCAATGATATACGAAAGTGTGTCGAGTTCCTGCCCTCCATATTTTTCCGGCAGGTACATGCCAAACAGGCCCAGTTCGCCCATTTTGGCCGTCAAATCATAAGAAAATTCTGCTTTCTCATCGAGTTCCTGTGCCACAGGCTTGATCTCCCGTTCAGCAAAATCGCGAACCGTTTCGCGGATCATTTGTTGCTCTTCAGTAAGTTCGAAGTTCATTTGTCGTGATTTTGGGTGCTTCTAATTATCATTTTGTCCCTCGACGATCGGGATGACAGTTCTTTTATTATGTATAGAGGGCGCGGCACTCAATAACAATTAAAAATGTGTGCCGCGCCCTCCCTCAAAACTTACACAACCGTTGTCATACCGAGCGGAATCGAGGCACTGTTTCAAAATTATTCTTCGGCCGCCTCTTCTTCCAGTTCAACCAGTGGTGTGTTCACCTCTACCATTTCATTCAGGTCGACAAGTATTTTCTTTACTACCGCATCCCGCTTGGAAGTAATATTGTTTTCCATCTTCATGGCATCGATAACTATGGCAATATCACCTTTCTTGACCTTTTTACCTTCCTTAACATTGATCTTAAATACCTTGCCCGGTATCGGTGAAACAATATGATTGCCGGCGTCCAGGGAATCATCTCCGGTACCTGCCGATAATTCTGAGTCAAGCAGGTCGTTCCTGTGCATCTGGAATTCACATCCATTGATCACAACTTTGGCATACTCTCCGTCTCCCGCCATGATCTGTGCGAAATAATTTTTATCACCCAGTGAAAAATCAACCTCGCCTTTATCGATGTACACAAGTTTTGCTTTGTGTTTGCTCCGCCCGATCATGAATTCCCATCCGTCCTCTTCCATTTTCTGGGCAGGTACTTCAACCACAGCATCATTTATGGTCAGATCTATCCGTTGTTCACTCCTCCAGAAGCCTATATCATTCCATACATTGATGCTCTTCGGCTTGTACTCATTCACCTTCTTTTCTGTATTCAGGGTATAAAGCAGGTAGGCCACCATTGCAGTAGGCTGTTTCACTTCATCCTTATGATAAGAATCCCTGTTCGGAGCAGTTTTTGTATCCACGGCTATTGTTGTTTTGCTTGTTGATTTTTGTGCTTTCATTTTTTCCAGGTCGGCTTCAAAACGCTGCTTTGCCGCTCCTGATTTATAATCCCTGTACTGATCCTCATGCATGGCAAACTCAAAGAGTTCTTCATCGTCCTCACCGGTTTCCCAGCCATTCTCCTTCATCTCCTTGCGGTATTTATCCAGTGCATCGGGATAGAAATCCTGTGGAACGCCATCGTAAAATTCCCGTCCCTGTGATTTTGCAAGTTCGATGATCTCCGGCGCCAGTTCGCCGGGCAACTTGCCGGCCTTGCCCAACACCATGTTCCAGGCGTTGTCGTCCATCATGGAATAACGTTCTTCTCCCTTTGCCATTTGCATCAGGTTCAGCAGGGCAATATTCTTCACATACTGGCTGTAAGGCGTCACCAGGGGTGGATATCCCAGCTTTGGCCACACATATTCTACTTCATCGAAGAGTTTTATCAGCAGTTCATCTTCTGACAATTCAGGTTTGCCTGAAGACTTCAGGGAGAAGTTTATGCTATCGTGTACGCCTTTCAGGTCGGCCATCAGGCTTCCCATCATTCCACCCGGAAGGCCGGATTGTATCATCAGGGATGACATGTACCTGTTCTTAGGGTTGATCCAGTATCCCAGGAAGTCATCAATAAACTCCTGTGTTAATGCACGAGCTTCCATGTAAGCGTTCATATTAATGTCCGGTACATCGAAACCGGCATCCCCGAGCATATCCCTGATCGTGATCACATCCGGGTGAACCATACCCCAGGAAAGCGGCTCCATGGCCACGTCAACGATATCAGCTCCTGCCCGGGCCACTTCGAGCATAGAGGCAACCGAAAAGCCCGGGCCTGAATGACCATGATACTGTACCAGGATGTGCGGATATTTTTTCTTGATCGCAGCGGTAAGCTGACCCAGGGTAGCCGGACGTCCGATCCCTGCCATATCTTTCAGGCAGATCTCATCACAGCCGTATTCAACCACCTTGTCAACAACCTTCATATAATAATCGACCGTATGAAGTTTGGAGTAGGTGATACAGAGTGCAGCCTGTGATATCATTCCGGCCTCCTTGGCGTATTTCACTGAAAGTTCCAGGTTCCTGTGGTCATTCAATCCACAAAAAGAACGGGCGATATTTGTTCCCTGCGCCTTTTTCACCGTGTACATTAACCTGCGTACATCAGCCGGTACCGGGAACATCCTGATGCCGTTCAATGCACGCTCCAGCATATGAGTTTGGATCCCCACCTCATTGAACGGCTTCGTCCACTCACGCACTGCCCTGTTCGGATTTTCACCATAGAGGAGGTTAACCTGCTCAAAGGCACCACCGTTGGTTTCCACCCTTGCAAAGCAGCCCATATCGATGATCACCGGGGCAATCCTGGTGAGCTGGTCTACCCTCGGCTGGTATTTACCCGACGACTGCCACATGTCACGATAAATGAGGCTGAATTTTATTGGTCTCTTTTTAACCATATCTTGTTCTGTTTTATGCTATTTCTGTTATATATTCCACTTTGGCTTGCGCTTTTCCAGGAATGAGGCCATGCCCTCCTGCCCTTCTTCGGATGCGCGTAGCTCGGCGATCAATTTTGCAGTATGATCAATGGAATCTTCAAAATCGTATTTATTATAAAGGTCGTAGATCAGCTTTTTAGTAGCGCCCATGGCTGCCGGACCGCTACTGATCATCATCTCGTGTACAAATTCCATCTGCCCGTTCAATTCTTCATCCGTTTCGAAGGATCTGTTCACCAGACCCACACTTTCAGCTTCATTTCCAAGAAAGCGTCTCCCGGTGATCATCAGGTCGCGTGCCCCAAATTCGCCGATGCGCTTGCAAACATAGGGTGAGATGGTAGCCGGAGCGATTCCAAGTTTAACTTCAGCGAAGGCAAACTTTGTATCTTTCATGCAATACACCATGTCACAGGCAGCAAGAAGTCCGTTTGCTCCACCAATGGCAGCGCCATGCACGATTGCAATAGTAGGTTTATTACAGGTATAAATGGCATTGAAGCATTTTGCCAGTTTAAGGCCATCCTGGTAGTTCTCTTCCAGGCCAAATTTGGCTATACCTTTCATATAGTTCAGGTCTGCCCCGGCGCAGAAAGATTTCCCGTGTCCCCGGAGGATCACATACCTGACATCTGCCATATCATTTACTTTTTCAAATGCATCAACGATCTCGGCGATCATCTCGGCATTCATGGCATTATGTACATCAGGCCTGTTTAACCATATCGTTCCTGCAATACCGTCTTGTTTAAACTCAATGTTGTTATAGCTCATGGTGGTATGAATTACATTCTGAATACACCGAATTTCTGCTCGGGGAACGGATTGTTCAACGACATTGCGATTCCCATACCGATTACTTTTCGCGTGTCAACAGGATCGAGTATGCCATCATCCCATAATCTTGAAGTACTGTAGTAGGCAGAACCTTCGATGTCGTACTTCTGCTCTATGCTGCTGCGCATCTTTTCAATCTCCTCCTGGGGCATTTCTTCGCCCCTGGCTGCATATTGATCCTTTTTAACGGTGACCAGCACATTGGCAGCCTGTTGCCCTCCCATAACCGAGATCTTTGCATTTGGCCACATGAATAACAATCTCGGGTCGTAGGCCCTGCCAGCCATACCATAATTCCCGGCACCAAAGGAGCCTCCGAACAATATGGTAAATTTAGGTACGTTGGCATTGGCAACCGCATGTACCATTTTTGCACCATCTTTGGCAATACCACGATGTTCAAAATCTTTACCCACAATAAACCCGGTAATGTTCTGCAAGAATACCAGCGGGATCTTTCTGGATGTACAAAGTTCGATGAAATGGGTTGCCTTGACTGCCGATTCCGGCATTAGCACACCGTTGTTTGCCAGTATTCCGACCGGGTACCCCATAATACGGGCGAATCCTGTTATGATGGTAGGTGCATAGTTTTCCTTGAATTCGTGGAAACGGCTTCCATCCACGATACGGGCAATAACCTCACGTGAATCAACAGCTTTTTTAAAATCAACCGGTGCGATCCCGTAAAGTTCTTCGGGGTCGTAAGCCGGATCCTCCGGTGCGATCACATCCAGGACCTGCTTTTTGTTCTCATCCATGGATTCAAAGATGTTCCGGCATATTTGCAGGGCATGGGTATCGTTCTCGGCCAGGTGGTCGGCAACACCGGAAATGCGTGTATGTACTTCACCTCCTCCAAGTTCCTCCGCAGTTACAACCTCACCGGTAGCCGCCTTCACCAGAGGTGGTCCTCCCAGGAAAATAGTCCCCTGGTTCTTGACAATAATCGTTTCGTCGCTCATAGCAGGAACGTATGCACCCCCGGCCGTGCAGGAACCCATTACAATGGCGATCTGCGGCACGCCCATGGACGATAGCCTGGCCTGGTTATAGAAAAAACGACCAAAATGGTTTTTGTCGGGAAATACAGTATCCTGTTCAGGAAGGAAAGCTCCTCCGGAATCAACCATATACACGGTAGGAAGCTTATTTTCCATAGCGATCTCCTGGGCACGCAGGTGCTTGCGTATGGTCCACTGCATATAAGTTCCACCTTTTACGGTAGCATCGTTGGCAATGATCACTGTTTCCCTTCCCTGCACCACACCAATTCCGGTGACAATTCCTGCTGAAGGAAATCCATTATCATACTGGTTATAAGCAGCAAGCTGCGAAAGCTCCAGGAAAGGCGTATTCGGATCGATCAACTTGTTGATTCTTTCCCGGGCCAGGAGCTTACCTCTGTCTTTGTGCTTTTGTATGGCTGTTTCTGAGCCTCCCCTTGTCACCTCCTTGAGGATCCCTTTGTATTTGTCAAGTAATTCAAGAAAGGCTTTCTTGTTTTGTTTGAACTCTTTCGAGTTCACATCAATTTTCGTCTCTAATTTGAACATCTGAAGGCTTTTACATTAAGAAGATGAAATGAACAATCTGGTATGTTTCAATACAATGAGATGCAATTATACTTAAAATTATTTTCTTATGAAAATTAAGTTTTCAGTATATGTAGAAAGCTAAATGATTCTGGTTTTCAGGGGTTTTTACCACGGGCCCAAAAGATATACACAAGCCTTGGAAATTTCGGGAAATTTTCTATCTTAGCAAAGTGATCATATGCAGGAATATGCATGTGGTCGCAATGCTGCAATTAATCAAAAAATCAACCCCCAAAACCACGAAGTATATGAGTTTCAATTATCCTAAAAAAGTAAGAATAGGCGACATCACCGTAAGAGATGGATTCCAGCATGAAGAACAGTTCATTCCCACAGAGGCTAAGCTCTGGGTGCTGGAGCAGTTGATCCTGGCGGGATTTAAGAATATCGAATCCACCAATTTCGGAAATCCCAAAGGCATGCCCCAGTTTGGCGATGCTGATGATCTGATGAAGAAACTCCATAAGAGCAAGAAGGTGAAAGACAAACTCGATGATGTTTGTGTCACAGCCATCACCATACGGGAAAGATCGATCGATCGGGCTATCCAGGCCAGGAAAGATGGTTACGGGCCTGACCGCATCCTGGTGATGGTTTCTACTTCCGAATCACACCAGAAAAAGAACTCCGGCCTGACCATTGCAGAGTATTTCAAGATGTGTGAAGAATACATCCCTAAATGCCATGATGCCGGTATCCTGGTTAACGGTACCGTGAGTACCATATGGGGCTGCCCTATAGAAGGCCCAACCGAAATGAAAAAAGCGATCGAATTCACCAAGCATTTCCTGGATATCGGGGCTGACGACATTGAGCATGCCGACCACGACGGATCTGCCTCTCCTGACCGGGTGTATAAGTATTATTCCATGTTGCTGGATGCTATTCCAAACCCGGAAAAACATATTGCACATTTCCATACTACACGAGGCTGGGGCATGGCCAATGTGCTTGCTGCACTGCAGGCCGGAATGACCAACTATGAATCCTGTATGGGTGGTATCGGCGGACAGCCGGCTAACTTTGTCAGCGGAGTCCCTGTTGCAGGGACCGGCAGCTACTACTACAAGGATCCCAATATTGTCGGGCTGGTAAGCACGGAAGATATGGTAGTGATGATGGATGAAATGGGGATCGATACCGGTCTTGATGTTGACAAAGTACTTGAGATCGGCCGCATGGTTGAACGCATCTGTGGCAGACCGCTACGCTCAGAAGCCATCAAGAATGGCAGGATACCAAAGGAATTGTCAGGAAGAGATTGGTAATATCTTATCCTGCGTTTTTAACACCCTTAGAACACAAAGAATTTCGTGAAGGACGCAAAGAAAAACCTTTGTGACCTTCTTTGTGTTCTTTGTGGAAAAGAGAAGATCTCAGAAAGAGGAGAGAAGAGAGAAGAAGTTTTCGGCAAACCAAGTAAAAAATAATGAGTTTAAAGATAATTGAAACCCCGCGCGACGGATTCCAGGGGATAGAGTTGTTTATTCCCACCGCGGTAAAAACAGCCTACATCAACCAGCTACTCAAAGCCGGCTTTGAAACGGTAGAAGTTGGGAGTTTTGTATCACCCAGAGCTATCCCCCAGATGAAGGATACGCCCGAAGTGCTGGCCGGATTAGATCTTTCAGAATCGAAATCGAAGGTAATGGCATTGGTCGCAAACATGAAGGGCGGGCTCGAAGCCATGCGATTCAACATTATCGATCAGCTGTACTTTCCATTTGCGCTATCCGAAACATTTCAGAGAAAGAACATCAATTCCGATTTCAACAAATCAAAACGCTTTGTACGTGAATTGCAATCGATAGCGATCGAAAACAACAAGGATTTGCTCGTGGTCATTTCAATGGGATTTGGAAACCCATACGGTGATCCCTGGTCGGTGGACATGCTGGTAGATATAGCAGGATATTTTTACGAACAGGGCTTCCGCACACTTCCTATAGCTGATGTGGTTGGGTTGGCCGAGCCGGACCTGATCCATGCCGTATATTCAAAACTGATCCCAACCTTCCCCGATATAGAATTCGGGATCCACCTGCATACCGTTCCAAGTAAGTATTACGATAAGGTTGATGCAGCCTACCAGGCCGGGGTGCGTCGATTCGATACTGTGCTGGGAGGCATCGGCGGATGCCCCATGACCGATCGTGAACTGCTTGGTAACCTAAATACCCTGTCACTGATCGCGTATTGTGAGAAGAATGGTATTGAGCATGGACTGGATGCGAACCTTCTCAGGGAAGTAGCATCAAGGTACAGTTTCTAGTTATTCGCTGCTCGTTCCTCGTTAATTGTTTCTGGTAGCGAGCAATGAGGAACCAGTGACCAGTAACTATATTTCGCTTAACTTAAACGTTTCCTTCACACTCACCCCTTTTTCAGTTTCCTGCAGCGTACAGCATTCGTTGTAGAGGTCATGTTCAAAGAAGAGTATATAATCTCCCGGGACGGCTTCTTCATAAAATCGTTGTTTGTCTTTCAGGGTATCAAGGGGTTTGGTATCGTAAGCCATGATCCATGGCATGGGAATATGCGTGGCGGCAGGAAGCAGGTCGGCCATAAAAGCAACTGTGCGGCCATGATAGTTGATGAGGGGGATCATCTGTCCTTCGGTATGACCATTGTAAAGCCTTATGTTGATATTTGGAAGGATCTCTCCTTCATCATCAACCAGTTTGAGCCTGCCGCTTTCTTCAATCGGGAAAATGTTTTCTTTCAGGTAGGATGCACTTTCACGGTGATTGGGAGATGAGGCCCATTCATATTGTGCACGGCTCACCCAGTATGTGGCGTTCGGGAAGCTCAACTCATAAGCTGTATGATCATCATTATACTTTATGCTTCCCCCGCAATGGTCGAAATGAAGGTGTGTTAGTATCATATCGGTCACGTCAGCCGGTGTGAAACCATATTTTGCAAGTGAACGCTCCAGGCTGTCATCTCCATTCAGGTGATAGTGCCTCAGGAAGTTATGGTCCTGCTTATCCCCAATCCCGTTGTCGATCAATACAAGGCGGTCCTCATCTTCAATGAGCAGGCATCGCATGGCCCAGTTGCAAAGGTTATTTTCATCGGCGGGGTATTGTTTTTGCCATAAAACTTTGGGTACCACGCCAAACATGGCACCACCGTCTAATTTGAGGTTTCCTGTTTCTATTGGATATAAATTCATTGAATGGTTGAATTGGGGTGTTGAGTGTTGAGTTAGCTAACAGTTATTTTTTAATTAACCATTCACTAGTCAGAAAGTTCATTGATTGCGTAAGCATAGGCTCCGATGGCCACCGCCCGGGAGGTTCCCAGCTTAGACACCCCTACCCCTATTTTTTTAATCGGATCGTATTTTACAAGCTCATCGCTGAAAGGTACCCTGATCCGGCTGGAAGTATCTTCGTAAAAATCTCGGACACAGGCTTCATTTTTAAGGTTGTACGCATAGATCTCCATCCTTGGCAGTTCGTCCCCGCTGATCTCGTGATATGCCCGGTTCATTTCGTCAACCATTTGTTGCAGGAACAAAGGCCATGCACCTGACAGTCCTCCCCCGACCACTACCAGGCTATCGGTAAGTGTCACAGCATTTGCAAGTGCATCTCCGGCTACTTCAGCCATTTCCCCGAAAGCTTTCCTTGCAGCATCACCCTCTCCTTTCAATGTACCCATTCCTATATTAAATATCTCTTCAGGTTCGGGGACTTCCTTCATCTTGAGCCCGGTCTCCCTTGCATATACTCTTTTTATCGCCCTGACCGTAACACTGTCTTCCGCACTGGTTTGTAGATACAATTTATTACGCATCCGGTTGATCTCCATCCCTGCTGAATTATCCCCCGTAAATAGTTTTCCCGAGCCCACGAACCCGCCACCAAACCCGGTCCCGAATGTAACACCCAGAAGATTGTTGTATTTACGATCACTTCCTGATTCTTTCAGGGCATTATTTACTTCAGGCAGCAGCCCTGCGATGGCTTCTCCATAAGCAAACAGATCACCGTCGTTATTGATAAAAACCGGAATTCCGAAGTAATTTTCCAGCATGGCCTTGAGGGGGACGCCACCCCTGAAAAGAGGAAGGTTTTCAAGGTCACCGATAATGCCGCTTTTATAATCTGCCGGCCCGGGGAAACAAAAACTGATAGCTGCAGGGCGTTCGCCGGATTGCTGACTGACGTTTTCAAATCCTCTTATGATCATCTTCAGCATATCATCGAGTGTATCGACAGATGCAGGAAACCGAAGTTTATCGGTCACCAGGTCTCCACCACGCACTGCAAAGAAATCAAAGTTAGTACCACCTGCATCAAGGGAGAGAATTGTTCTTGAATCATTCGTGTAATCCATCTGAAGGAATTTTCTGCAAGATACGAATGAATGAAGAATAATGAATAACGAACAGGGAACATGGAAGTGATTATAATAC